>CAYMHD010000118.1:0-6649 GCA_964390135.1 uncultured Gudongella sp.
GCCCCTATATGGTCTGGTTCCATCAGTTCCTCCTTAAGACCTTCCAATTTCTGCATTCTCTTCTTCATCATACTGTTTCTTGTTTCTATAGATTCGTCTATATTCCCAAACTCATTGTGTTCATGGCTATCCACCAGAACCTCCACACCCTCTGTTTTACCAGGCAGTAATCTTGGCGATACTCCTGTTTCAGTATACTTGTACCTTTTGTATCTTTCACTAGTGTCTTCAAGATTTTGATCAATGTTTCTCTCTATAGTAATCTTTGAAAAATCACAAGGATTCATGGTCATCATATAATCAGTTAAATACACTTCTGTCATTATAATGACTGGAATCTGATATTTTTCAGCAAGATTGAAGGCTCTGGCAGTTTGATAGAATGCATCCTCTGGATTTCTAAGTGCAATTACCATCTTTGGAAATTCCCCATGACCTGCATGAATTACAAATCTTAGATCAGCCTGTTCAGTCCTTGTTGACAGACCTGTAGCTGGCCCTGGTCTCTGGGCATTTACCACAACCACTGGCTGCTCCAATATTCCTGATAGACTTAGTGCCTCAGTCATGAGTGAGAATCCTCCCCCTGAAGACCCTGTCATTGCTCTTGTACCGGCATAGCTTGCTCCTAAAGCCATGTTTAGGGCTCCAACCTCATCTTCAATCTGGTCCACTACAAGCGGCTATTGCTCCCAATGCCAAAGCTTGATTGCCATTGATGATAATTTTATCATCCCTCTTCTTCTGAAGTTTAATCTCGGTTTGGGTCAACTCAAAGCCTTTTCTAAAGGCTTCAGTGTTCAACTTAAGAATTTTATCCTGGAATGTCTCCTCCAAAGCTTCAATCGCGATTTCAGGATCCAGGTCAAAATACTTTCCAATGGCGCCAAAGCCTATTGTTGGGACAACTCTCTGATTCCCAATTTCCTTTGCAATCTTCTGAAGGGGTAGATGCATGAAATCCCTGTCCCTATGGAGCTCCTCATCAAGTACCACCAATCCACCCTCCTTGAGGTTTCCCATATGAAAATCAACTGTCTCAGCGGTCATTGCAAATATCATGTCAACCTTTGTTGAATAGGTGGTGACTGGTTTGTCTGAAAACCTCACCTGCATGAAATTATGACCACCTCTTACCATCGACATGTAATTCTTGTATGTGAAAACATGATAACCACTTCTTTTAATTGTCTTTTCAAGAAGTAGCACCACCGTCTCTATACCCTGTCCTGCCGCTCCTCCAATCAATATTGTATAATCCATTTTTTCCCCACCTTTAATAGAAGTCTTTCATAAGCTTTTCCGCATCCATAGGATTCAACACAGCATCAACCAAAGGAGGCCCATCCTTGATGAACTGGAACCTGTCCTCATAGATTTCCTTCTCCACCTTATACAGTATGCCTGTTGGAATTTTGTCTCCAAATTCCAGTGACTTCTCATATGCAGCATTGAAATCAGTATAGTCATAATCATCTGGAAGCTTATAAACCCTATCCTTGTACCATTGGAAGGTATTTACCTTGTTCCAGACCACGCATGGCTGAAATATATCAAGATGGGCATAGCCTTTGTACTGGATGGCCTCCTTCATTAGCTCCACAAGCTGAGGAATGTCTCCGGAAAAACCTCTGGCAACAAACCCAGCCCCCATCGTCAGGGATAGGGCAAGCGGCTTTACAGGCTCAACCTTTACTCCGTCATATTGAAGGGTGGTAACCTGCCCCATGGCGGTTGTTGGAGACCCTTGTCCCTTGGTTAGTCCATATATCTGATTGTCATGTACAAAATGAGCAATATTAACATTTCTTCTTATGGTGTGTATGAAATGATTTCCTCCCTCTCCGTAGGTATCTCCATCTCCTGATTCTGCAATCACTGTCAGATCCTTGTTGGAAAGCTTAATACCGATTGCCGGGGGTAAAGCCCTGCCATGTAGTCCATTGAAGCCATTAGCACCGATGTAGTGAGGCATCTTGGCTGCCTGTCCAATTCCAGTTACAATTACAGCCATATGAGGTGGTATTTCAAGCTCTTCAAGTGCCTGCTTTAGTGCTTTTCTAATCATATAATTGCCGCAACCCGGGCACCATGATGGGTCATACAGATTATATTCACATGTCATTATTCAACAACCTCCTTAAGTCTATTGTAGAGTTCATCAACACTAAATGCTCTACCATCGTATTTAAGTATCCTAGCGTCACTTTTTATCAATGCAAACTCTCTCATCAATCCATCAAGCTGCGCTGTGGAATTGTTCTCAATATCTATAATTTTCTTTGCAGTTGAGGCATTTTCCTTTAAGAGCTTGGTTGGGAATGGATAAATATCACCATAGACCAACGCCCCAACAGAATAACCATCTTTCTGTAGCAGGTCTAAAGCTTCCTTTACTGGACCATATACCGATCCCCAACAAACCAGAAGATTATCTGGATTATCATCCCCCAGGAGCCAAGGCTCCTGCAGTTCATCTTCCAGAAGCTCTCCTTTTTTGTTCCGTTTATCAACCATGGATTTTCTAACAGCAGCACTCTCAGTTATGTTTCCATATTCATCGTGCTCATCACTATCCACCAGAATAATCTTGTCCTCTGCTTTTCCTGGAATTATTCTTGGTGATACTCCGTTATCCGTAAGCAGGTACCTCTTGTATCTACCCTCTGGTAATTTACCTTCATGTAGACTTCGTTCAATCTCAACTCTCTTGAAATCGAATGGCACAACTGCAGTTTCTCCATCCGCAAGATACTGATCACTTAAAAGTATCACCGGTATCTGGTATTTTTCAGCCAGATTGAAAGCCCTTGCAGTTTGGTAGAAGGCATCTTCAGCACTTCTTAGGCTGATGACCATCTTTGGAAACTCTCCATGACCGGAATGGATCACAAATCTAAGGTCAGCCTGCTCAGTCCTTGTTGGTAGCCCTGTAGCAGGACCCGGTCTCTGTACGTTTACCATCACTACAGGAGTCTCAATGATCCCTGCAAGACTAAGGGCTTCAGACATCAATGCTATTCCTCCCCCTGAAGAACCTGTCATTGCTCTTACACCCGCATAGCTCGCTCCCAGGGCCATGTTGAGTGCAGCTACTTCATCCTCTACCTGTTCGGTGAATATTCCAAGATCCTTGCTCCACTTTTCCATATTGCTCAAGACAGTGGTTGAAGGGGTCATTGGATATCCACAATAATATCTGCAGCCTGCCGCAGCCGCTCCCAAGGCAACTGATGTATTCCCATCAATCAGTATTCTTTCATCCTCCAATTGCTCCAGATCGAATCTGGATTGGACCATTTCATATCCCTTGCTAAATGCTTCCTTATTGACTTCTACAATGGTATCCTTTAAAGTAGTCTCAATCACTTTCAGTGCCTCTTCAGATTCAAGTCCAAGGAGCTTAATAATAACACCCATACCGACACTTGTCATGGCTCTAGAATTCCCTGCCTCCTTTGCCGTCCCTTCAAGATCTAGAAGAAGAAGGTCTTTATTTTCACTGACTGTTGTATCCGCCAGTATAATTCCTTCTTCTTTTAGCCTATCCTTGTGCAGGTCTATGGTTTCCTCATTCAAGGCATAGATGATATCCACCTTGTCCTCATATGTATACACCTGCTTGTCAGAAAACCTAATCTGAATAAAGTTATGACCACCTCTAACTCTGGACATATAATCACTATGTTTAAAAACAAAATACCCATATCTTTTTAATGATTTTGTCAGCAATTGTGCCAATGTGTCCATCCCTTGGCCAGCTGCTCCTCCGATTAGAATAGAATAATTCATCTTGCATCTCCCCCCTTTTGCCTATATCATATGATTAGTATATACCCTCATTGAGAGGAAATATCCACATGATTAAGTTGAAAGGGAGCTGATTCAATGAATGGTAATGGCATACATACTTTTATAGAAAAGGGACCTAAGAATTCCATATCTGATGTCCCTGGAGTAAAGATTGGTCATTGCACAATTAGAAAGGATAAGATAAGGACAGGAGTAACTGCAATTATACCAGCGGAAGGAAATATTTTTAAGGAAAAGCTCATATCATCCGCCCATGTGATAAACGGATTTGGAAAATCAGCAGGACTTATACAGATTCAGGAGCTTGGAACTCTTGAAACTCCCATCCTGCTGACAAATACCCTTTCAGTGGGAACCGGGCTGACTGCTCTTACCAAATACATGCTTGACAAAAACGAGGATATTGGTGTTTCCACAGGAACTGTAAATCCTGTAGTATGTGAATGCAATGATGGAAAGATCAATCAAATAAGGTCCCTGGCAGTAAGTGAGGAGCATTTCTTAGAAGCTCTTCAAAATGCCTCAGAAAGTTTCAAGCAAGGCGATGTTGGGGCTGGTACAGGCATGATCTGCTATGGCTTAAAGGGCGGCATCGGTTCAGCATCAAGGAAAATCCTCATAGATGGCAAAAAGTACAACCTGGGAGTTCTTGTGCTTTCAAATTTTGGTTCCATGGATGACCTTGTCTATTATGGAAAACCTGTTGGTAGAATTATCAGCCCTGTACCGGCTAACCAAAATTCCATTGACAAGGGTTCAATTATTGTGATCCTGGCCACAGACCTGCCTTTGGACTCTATGCAGCTTAACAGGGTACTGAAAAGAACACAATCAGGAATAGCCAGAACAGGTGGCTATACAGGCAATGGAAGCGGAGAAATTGCTGTTGGATTTACCACCTCCAATAGAGTGAGCCATTATCCTAAGTCTGCTCTAATTGAAAGAAAAATCCTACATGAGGATTATATGGACATTTTATTCCTAGCTACTGTACAGGCTACAGAGGAGGCCATACTTAATTCCCTGATACATTCCGACCCAGCAATCGGATTGGATGGGAAAAAGGTTCACAGCCTAAAAGAGTTCGCTGAGCTTTTAAGATAGCAAAAATCTCCCTCCAGTCTGGGTCATCTGGAGGGAGATTTTTCTAAACAATTCTAATATGATTTCTCTTTTTTTCAGGAATTAGCCTTGCTGGAGCACCAACTGCAGTATTGCGATCCGGAACATCCTTTAAAACAACAGAGTTGGCTCCTATTTTGGAATCGATTCCTATTGTAATTGGCCCAAGAAGCTTTGCACCAGCCCCAATTATAGCCCCTGACCTGACTGTGGGATGCCTTTTTTCTCCTTTTTCTCCACCTATGCCACCAAGTGTTACTCCGTGATAAATTGTAACGTCATCTCCTATCTCAGCTGTTTCACCGATCACAATACCCATACCATGGTCTATAAAAAGTCGTTTTCCGATTGTTGCACCTGGATGGATTTCGATGCCTGTTATTCTTCTTGCCCTTTGGGAAATGAACCTGGCCAGAAAAACCCTTCCGGCCTTATATTGCCTGTGAGCAAGTTTGTGATAAGCAATGGCCTTCAATCCTGGAGTGAAGAGTATCGCTTCAAGCAAGGATTTTGCTGCAGGATCCTTTATCATTATGTTTTTACCTTCTTCAATAATCCATTTGATCATTTAGTCCACCTTCTTGAAAATATCTGTTGAAAGATACCTTTCTCCAGTATCTGGTAATACCGTGACAACTCTCTTGCCTTGACCCAGTTCTTCTGCCACCTTGATTGCAGCAGCAAGATTAGAACCGGAGCTAATTCCTGCAAGAATGCCTGAATTTCTTGCAAGTAACAGGGTTTTTTCCTTTGCTTCCTCATCATTCATGCTTATGACCTGGTCCACCACTTCCGAATCGTATATTTCCGGGATAAAGTTAGCTCCAATTCCCTGTATTCCATGGCTGGATGGCTCTCCTCCAGTTAGTACCGGAGAATTGGCTGGTTGAACTGCAACAATACTTATTTCTGGATTCAGCTCCTTAAGACGTCTTCCTATTCCGCTTATGGTTCCACCAGTACCAACACCTGCGACAAAAGCATCAATTTCACCTTCCATATCCGCCCATATTTCCTCTGCAGTTGTTTCATAGTGTGCCTTTGCATTCGCTTTGTTTATGAACTGTCCAGGCATAAAATATCCTTTCTCACTTGTCAAAAGCTTTGCCTTTTCAACAGAACCACTCATACCAAGCTTCCCTGGAGTGAGAATCAGGTCTGCTCCATAGGCTTCCATAAGCCTTTGCCTTTCAAGACTCATGGAATCAGGCATAACAATAATTACCCTGTATCCTTTAATTGCACCTATCATTGCAAGCGCCACTCCCGTGTTCCCACTTGTAGCCTCTATTATTGTATCGCCCTCATTCAAGATGCCTCTTTTTTCAGCGTCTTCAACCATGAAAAGGGCTGCCCTATCCTTTATGCTGCCTCCAGGATTGAATCTCTCAATCTTCAAATAGATGTCAGCGATATCATCCTTGATTTCCTCAAACTTAATAATTGGTGTTTCCCCAATCAACTCCAATGTACTATTGTATAGCATATTCAACCTCCTTAATATTAAAAACAAAAAAACCTCTGCACTCAGTATAAACTTAATTATACAGAGGCAAAGGTTATATCTTCGCGGTTCCACTCTGTTTCGGTTTTACCCATCTCTTCAGGCACCATAATGCCATAGTTCTGTATCGGGAACTCCCGTGTTGGCCTACATTTTTTCGGCCAAATGCTCCTTGGCGCACTTCCAAAATGATTGTATGACTGCTCCCAC
>CAYMHD010000119.1:0-3782 GCA_964390135.1 uncultured Gudongella sp.
CTCTCCTTTCCTTCCCTGCGCCTAACAAGCCACTGTACGGTCAGACCAGTTGTAACCATGACCACCACAAGGCTGACTCCAAGGATCAATAGAAGCCAAACCAGGTTGTCTCCAAGAAGATGGGCAACGGTAATTATGCCAACAACCGTTGGCAAAAAAAGAAAGGTCAGATGGGTTAGAAGCACATCTGAAATTTTCTCGACCAGCCCAAGGGGCAGTATTCCCGTGAGAAGAAGTACAAGGAGAATCATCATTCCAAGCACATTTCCGGGCAGGGACAGTCCGAAAATGCTCTGGATTGTCTGCCCTGTCCATAGTATCAGTAAAATAAGTCCCAATTGTTTCAACGCCGTCATCAGCTTTCATTCCCTTCTACAAAGAAATAACAGGGTAGCCCCTGTCATTTCGAATCTTAAAACGGTGCGAAGCCCTGGTCTGCCCACCAGTCCTCCTTGTACAGATTGTACTGCTCGGTAAATTGTTCAAGATGAACTCTCTCCCATTTTATCAATATATCATAAAGCTTTCTTGCCTCTTCAATTTCAGTCTCTTCCTTGGCCTTTGTATAGAAGTCAACTGAATCCTTCTCCATTTGAATTCCTATGCTGAAAACTGACATTGCCAGTGAAGTCAGGTCCTTGTCAAGCTTGTCCCACTTGTATATCCCTGGTGATGGGGGACCCTCCATAAAGGCCATTTCCTTCTCATCCTCTATTCCATCCTTGATCTTAACAAACAGTGCCTCAAGGTATTCTATATGCTTCTTCTCTTCGCTGGCCAGCTCCAGAAAGGCATCCTTGCTTCCGCCTTCTCCTGCCTGCTTGGCAGCCATTCTGTAAAATTCAAAGCCCTCTACCTCGTTCATGATAGCCTGCTTGATTACTTGAAGTTCTTCCTTTAACATATGATCACCCTTTCTTTTTGATTACCCTTGTATTGATACCCAAATCACGGTGAAATATCACGGATTTTTCCTATTCAACCATTCCCATATCAATAATTGCCTCCCTGATTGTCTCCCTGTTCCTCAGCCAGTCCTCATAGCTGTTAAGGGGACCTACCAGGTGAAGGAGTCTGTTTCCAAGGGCTGCAATGGAGCAGTTGTTGATGAAGTCAATGCTTGCTTCCGGATAGAAGCTTTCATAGATATACATGAGAAGGCAGTCCTCAATGTCGCTTCTGTCAGAAGCCTTTAGCTTCATGCCCTCCATGGCCCTCTGCACAATCTCCCTGTAGCGGTATCTAAGGTAGTGCATAAAGCCCTCGAAATCCTCAGCATTTGTACCCTCTTCAATCTCGTATATTATCTTGAAGAAGAGGTTCCACCGGAAATCCTTGTTGACGACATCCAGAATCCTGTTTCCAAACTTTCTTGAAAACTGGTCGCCATACCCAATCTCCCTGTCAAATTCTATATAGTTGTTGAAATCAATGTCGCTCCTGCCGATATCATTCAGCCTGTTCATGACCCTCAAAAAGTTTTCGCTGTAGCTTCCGTTTCCATCCTCAACCCTCATGAATACGAAGTTGACAATCACGTCGGTGGACTTCTTGAAATCAAGAACAAATCCAACCTCGTGCCTAACCTTTACAATGTATATGTCGTGGATTATCTTTGAAAGCAGGCTTTTCATCTGGGCCCTTTTTGCAGGTGTGCTGCTGGCATCCATGCTGGAAAGATGATTGTATATAAGCATCAATTGCCTGTCAATCATGGTAAGGTTGTCCTTTATTGATGACATTATGTCCCTGAAGAAATCCTCCGTCAGCATGTAGTTGAAGTTCTTGTAAAGGACCCTGTGGTCTATGTCACCCCAGAATACATTTACCATTGACTTGATCTGAAGCTCGAAGTTGACCACTACCCCCTCCTTGGAGTATTTGCCGTCAATCTTGTATATCTCAAAGCCATTTTTCTGTATCTGTGGCTGCTTCTCATCAAGCAGCAGGGATATGCTCTCGTTAAGGGGGTTGGAGTAGTATCCTCCTTCCTCCCTCCTGTTGAAAAGCTTTACTATATCCTCATATATTTTTGCCTCATCCTCTATAAACCTACATTCAATCCTGAAGCCAATAAGGTCAGAAAGGTCATCCACAAGCTTTTGTGGAGTTTCGTACTTGAGGTAGAAATTGTGCCTTAAAATCTTCTCCTTAAGGCTCTCAGAGGATTTTATCCTGTAGTTTACGTTCAAAAAGTGGTCCTTTATGAACAGGCTGTCATTGAAGAACTTTTCCAGTTCCCCCGCAACCCTGTCCAACTCATCAGACTTGTCCTCAATAAGGGACAACGTTTCGTCAATAAAATCAAATAGCTCTAGTTTCATCTTAACCCTCCCCATAGGCTCTCTTCCTATTATACCATATAGGAATAGCGGATAGTATCATTAAAGGACATGAAAATCCCCCGAATTTTTCGGGGGATCCATATCTAGAATTTGTCGTAATATATGAGATTTTCAGGCATGCCCTTTTCTGTCAGGATCTTTACAACACTGTCGATCATGGGCTCATTACCGCAAAGATAGGCCTCCTTGCCTTCCCCTTCCTCCATCATCTTTTCAATTGCGTTGTTTACACGTCCCTTGAAGCCATCCCATTCATCCTCTTCCCCAACACGGGACAGGCAAGGGATGAACTTGAAGTCAGGCAGGTCCTCCTCAAGCTGCTTGAAGTAATCCAGCATAAAGAGGTCTGATGGAGTTTTTGCTCCGAAGTAGAACCTTGCCTTTCTGTCTATTCCCTTTGATCTCATAAAGTTAAGAAGTGACAGAATGGGCGCAACTCCCGTACCAACCGCAACCATGACCATTTCCCTGTCATTGTCCTGGTAGTAGAAGTCTCCAAATGGTCCGTTAATGGTTGCCTTGTCACCAACCTCAAGATGGTGGTGGACGTATGTTGTTGCAATACCCTCAGGTACAAAGCCGATGACAAGCTCCACATATTCCTTCTCCAGTGGAGATGAGGCTATGGAGTAGGCCCTGTATACCTCCTCGTCATTTCCCTCGTAAAGGGGAGCCTTAAGCTGTACATACTGTCCAGGCTTGAAGTTGATCTCCTCCCCCTCTGGGAGCTTGAACCTAAGCTTCTTGATTACATCCGTCAGGTCTTCTATGGCTTCAACGGTAACTTCAAACTCCTTGACGTTGAATAGCTCCTCTGGAATCTGAATCCTTATGTCCTGTTTTACCTTGCACTGACAGGATAGTCTTACATTGTTTGCAAGCTCCTCCTCGGTCATAAATGGGGTTTCCGTTGCCAGAACAGGTCCCCCACCCTCAAGTATCTGAACCTTGCAGTAGCCGCAGGTTCCCTTTCCCCCACATGCAGAGGGTATGAATATTTTTTCCTCGATCAAGGTGGACAGAAGGGAAGAGCCTCCATCAACCGTGAACTGCTTGTCGTCGTTTATTGTCATTGTCACCTGACCGTAGTTTCCTATTGTCCTGTCCGCAATTGTCAAGAGAACTGCAAACAAGGCTGTGATTACCGAAATGTATACGGTTGAGATTACTATTGAACTCATCTAATCCCCCCCTAAGATATTTGTACGATTCCTGAGAACCCTATAAATGCCAATGCCATCAAGCCTGTAACAATCAGGGTGATGCCAGGGCCTTCAAGTCCCTTTGGAACGCTTGCTCTCTTGAGCTTCTGTCTTATTCCTGCAAGTGCCACAATTGCAAGGGTCCAGCCAAGGCCCGATCCAACTGCAAAGCCAAATGACTGCAGGAAGGTGTAGTCACGGATCACCATAAACAGGGATACACCAAGAATGGCAC
>CAYMHD010000119.1:3832-4120 GCA_964390135.1 uncultured Gudongella sp.
ATGTACCTTTCCAGAATCATTTCAATAAGCTGTACAAAGGCAGCTATACTTATTATGAATATGATGAATCTCAAAAACTCCAGATTGTATGGAACCAGCAGGTAATGGTAAACCAGGTAGTTTATTATTGAGGTACCTGCAAGTACAAAGGTAACAGCCTGTCCAAGACCCAGTGAAGTGTTTATTTCCTTGGAAACCGCAACAAAGGAGCACATTCCCAGGAAGTTGGACAGAATCATATTGTTTGTCAATATCGCCGCTATGAATATTACAAATGGATTCAGTTCA
>CAYMHD010000119.1:4130-6636 GCA_964390135.1 uncultured Gudongella sp.
CTGCCAAGAGCGTCTATAATTACATCATAAACGTTAAAAAAAAAAGCTGTATAACACCGAGAAAACAGAGTAAAAATAAAAAATAATTCTTATCGCCGCTATGAATATTACAAATGGATTCAGTTCAATCATGATTTAGCCCCCTCACTCTGATGCTTTTCCCTTAAGTTATATGCAATCCAGATTGCAATGGCCAACAGGAAGAATGCGCTAGGCGGCATTATCATGATTGTCCATGCAGTCCACCAGTCTCCAAATATCTGGATTCCAAACAGACTTCCAAATCCAAGAAGCTCTCTGAAGAATGCGATAAAGAGAAGAACTCCCGTGTAGCCGATTCCGTTTGCAACTCCGTCAAGGAAAGACGGAAGTGGTGGGTTCTTCTGTGCATAGGCCTCTGCCCTACCCATGATGATACAGTTTGTTATGATCAGACCTATGTAGGGTCCAAGTGCCTTGCTCATCTCAGGCATGTAGGCCTTAAGGAATATATCCACCATTATTACGTATGCCGCTATTATAAGAACCTGAACCATCATCCTGATGTGCTTTGGTGTGAAATGTCTGATTGCGGAAATGGTCAGTGATGAAAACGCCGTTACAAATGTCAGTCCAACGCCCATTACAAGGGAATTGACCATCAGGTTGGTTACGGCTAGGGCCGAGCATATACCGATCAGCTGTCTTAGGATCGGGTTGTCAAGCCATATACCCATTGAAAAAATCTCTTTTGATTTCTGCTTAGCCATGACCTATTCCCCCCTTCTTTCCTGCAAAAAGCTATGAATGTCGTCATTCATAAAGTTTGCAACTGATTTTGATGTCAAGGTCGCTCCGGCTATTGCATCCACGTTGCCGCCTGGAGCTGGGTTGTAGACCACGTACTCCTCCTCGGAGGCATCAGCTATGTCAAGTCCTCTGAACTGGCTGAGGAACTCCTCCTCCTCAATCCTTCCACCAAGTCCAGGTGTCTCTGACTGCTGGGTGAAGGTAAGACCTAGAATTGTATTGTAGTCCTCTGAAATTCCAACATATCCAACTATGCTTCCCCACAGGCCCGAGCCTGCAACAGGAAATGCGTAGCCTTCAGTGGAATCTCCCTCCTGGTATATGTACACGTCATCCTCAAGACTTATCTTCTCGTTGAAAAGCTGGTCAACCCCTTCTACACTGTCATCCTCATAGGGTATGTCGAATACATAGAGTATCTTTGTCTGAAGCTCGTACTCCTCATTGGCCGCCACCCTGTCAGCTGTTGCATAGTCCATGTATGCCAGTACAAAGGTGAAGATGGCAGTTAGAAGAGCCATGAAAACTATTGGGTACCAGAATGTCTTTTTCATGCTGTCACCTCTTTCTTGCCTTCAGCCTTTTCCTTCCTGTAGTTCTTGTATGCCTTCACACTCTCGTCAATGATTGGTGAGAAGGTGTTTCCAACCAGTATTGCAAACATGACTCCACCTGCAAAAAGGGCAAAGCCTCTGATTATGACAGTTACAACCCCGATTATGATGCCGTAGATCCACTTGCCCTCCTTGGTCTTTGTCCCTGAAACAGGGTCGGTGGCCATAAACACGGTACCAAAAAGAAAGCCTCCTGCCACTAGTCCGTAAAGTGGGTTTGGTACGGATGGGACACCTGCAAAGTAAAGGATTGAGCTCAATACAGTAAAGCCAAGAAGACAGCCTGCCATGATCTCCCATGATGCAACCTTCTTATAGATAAGGTAGGCTCCAGCCAAAAGAACCACAATGGCACTTGTCTCCCCGATCGATCCTGAAACGTTTCCGATCAGAAGGTCCATAAAGGGAAGTGTAGCTCCAGAGTCCCTGTATAGAAGCATTGGTGTTGCCGTTGAAACCATTTCTATTCCCTCGTTCAGGTAGGTTGCAAAGCCTCCCGGGAATCCCGCAGACGGATTGGTCCATTGAATTGTAAGTGGCTCTGGGAATGAAACATAAACAAAAGCCCTGGCAACCAAGGCAGGATTGAAAATGTTCTTTCCGAAGCCTCCAAAGACCATCTTGCCGAAAAGTACACCAAAAACAATCCCCACTGCCGCAATCCAGAACGGCGTTGACGGCGGAAGAGTCATTGTGTACAGCATAATGGTAATCAGGACCGCCTCCGAAACCTTTTTGTTGTTCTTCTTTTCGTAAAGGTATTCTGTTCCTATACCGAATACTCCAACCACAAATAACAATAATAATACCCTCAAACCGAAATAATATGTAGCCACCAGCAGAAGTGGAATAAGTGAGACTATTACAGTTCTCATCATTTTCTGCTTAATAAAGTATTTTGACACCAGATCTGAAAACAAAAGATCACCTCCAAGTTGATATAAGTAATAAATTCCATACTATATTAATACCACATTTTGGATGATTAATTCAATATTATTTAGATACACAAAACTTAAATGATATTATTACAGTATTTAGTGGTATAAATGAAAACGAGGTGATAAAAGGATGAAAACTTTTGAAAAATATAGTATACATGG
>CAYMHD010000120.1:0-6620 GCA_964390135.1 uncultured Gudongella sp.
TGAAGGATTTGTTGAGATACACACAAAGGATGCCAAGGAGCTTGGAATAAAGGATCATCAACCTGTAAGGATAACCTCTGCAAGGGGAAGCATCGTGGCTCCGGCCTTGATAACAAACCGTATAAACGAGAAGACCCTTTTCGTTCCCTTCCATTTTGCAGAATCACCAGCAAACAGGCTAACGGGACAGAATCTTGATCCAATAATAAATATACCGGCATTGAAGGTATCAGCCGTAAGAATCGAGGTGGAATAATGGAAGCAGATAGACTTTACACAATAGATAGAGATGACCTGGACAAGGTTCTGGACATCTGGAATCAGGATAGTTCAGTTTATGTTCCAGTAGGTAAGGGTAGGGACATTCAGTTGTTGCCTCTGGGTGAAGGAGAAAGGACAGAGGACTACATCAATCTGACCCTGCCTGTTAAGGAGATGGTCTTTGAACAGAAGGAAGGTTTGTTCAAGTGGACCAGAGATGAAGAAGGCATAAGTGTGGAGGGCCTTGCCCACCAGCATTCAAAGGACAGAATACTTTTCGGTGTAAGGGCCTGTGATACATATGGGGTTGCATATACAGACAGGTTCTATCTTGGAGAGTTTCCCGACCCAAATTACAAGTCAAGAAGAGCTGAGACAACAATCATAGCAGTTAACTGCCTCAGAGCTGGTGAGCACTGCTTCTGCACATCAGTTGGCACAGGCGTATTCTCCACAGTTGGACATGATCTGGCCTTCACGCCCTTTGATTCCCACTATCTTGTGGAGGTTGGGACTCCCAAGGGGCAGGGACTGATAGATAGGGCAGAATCATTCTTCACAGAAACTCATGAAGGAATGCTTAATGAGAAGAACGACCTGATGAAAAGGGTTGAGGAAAGCTTCCCCCTGAAGATGGACCTTACAAACCTTTGGGATGACATGGCTAAGACCTTCAACGCAGACTTTTGGCTGGATGAGGCTAATGCATGCATAGGCTGTACAGGGTGCACCAACGTGTGTCCAACCTGTACCTGCTTCAATGTTGTAGAGGAAAATATAGATGAGGACCATGGTCAAAGGGTAAGATATTGGGATTCCTGTCAAATCGACCACTTCACCAGGAATGCTGAGCACCACAATCCAAGGGATGCCGTTTCAAGGGTCCGCTACAGGATCTATGACAAGCTGAAATACATTGAGGAGAGATTTGGCTTCAAGGGTTGTTCAGGCTGCGGAAGGTGTACGGATGTATGTCCTACCTATATAAGCATAATTGATATAATTGGAAAGATCCAGGAGGCTGCAAGGGAAAATCCCGAACCACCAGCCATACACCAGATCACAAAGATCCGTCATGAGATCATGGACCGTGAAGTTAAATCACAAAACGGCCTTTTCTCACCTGATGTTGCAACAATAACAAGGGTTAAGCAGGAAACACCTGAAATAAAGCGTCTGTTCATGAAGTATGACGATCCTGAACTTCACAGAACCTATGAGCACAAGGGTCAGTTCTTCCAGGTAACGGTATTTGGTGAAGGGGAGGTTCCTCTTTCCATACCATACGGACCAGAAATGACTGATGAGCTTGTGTTCGACTTTAAAAACGTAGGGTCAGTAACAGAGATACTCTTCCAGATGAAGGAGGGTGACAAGGTTGGTCTCAGAGGTCCATATGGAAGAGCCTTCCCTTACGAGTCACTTAAGGGCAGAAATCTTATCTTCATAGGATCTGGAGTTGCCATGGCACCACTTAGGACAATCATCGAACCGGTTATGGCAAATCATGAAGATTTCAAGCAGGTCTATGTAATGGCCAGCGCCCTCAGGTATGAAAAGCTCCTCTACAAGGAAGAGATGATTGAGTGGACAAAGGTTCCAAACCTGACGGTCAAATACGCGTTGAAGGACCCAACAGATAAGGTGGATGCATATAGTGGTTATGTTAATGACCTTCTGCCTGACCTTGACCTTGACTGGTCAGAAACAACAGCGCTTCTGTGCGCATCTCCTGAAAGGATCAAGAAGCTGGCAAGGGACCTTATGGATCTTGGAATGAAGCCAACAAACATACTTGTCACACTTGAGACCCATATGCGATGTGGTGCTGGTAAGTGCGGACACTGTAAGGTTGGAGGCCACTACATGTGCGTTGACGGACCGGTGTTCAACTATGAAGAGATGATGGCACTGCCACCTGAGTATTAGAATGTAGAAATCAAAAACTCGGCTGATCATTTATTTAGATCAGCCGAGTTTTTAGTTTATCTTTTAATTAAATTCTATTTGTCATCCTTTTTGTTTGTTGCATCACAAATTCTTTTCAATCCTTCAGCTACTGTTGATTTTGGACATGCTAGATTCAACCTTATGAAGCCATCTGAGTTCTGAACGAACATGTTGCCACCTTCCAGCAATACTCCCGCCTCATTGGCAAAAAACATTGGAAGGTCCTCATCCTTGTTGAAATATGCGCTTAGATCAACCCATGCAAGATAGGTTGCCTCTGAAATTCTAAAGTTGGCTTTGGGCAAGTTTTCCTTTAGATATTCCCTTGTAAATTCAAAGTTCTTATCGAGATAAACCTTTAGTTCCTCAAGCCATGGCTCGCCTTTTTCGTAGGCCGCCTGTGCTCCTGCCACGCTTAAAGGGTTGTCAAAATTATAATGTCTTGATTTCCAAATCTCTCTCAATTCCTTATTGGGAATGATTACATTGGAAATCATCAAACCAGCCATGTTGAATGTCTTGCTTGGTGCCATGCAAGTAACCACCTTGTCGTAGTCAGGGATTAACTTGGCAAAAGGAATATGCTTTTTGCCTACCCTTAAAAGGTCGCAATGAATTTCATCTGAAATAACCCACAGATCATTTTTTACACATATGTCTCCAAGCCTTTTAAGCTCTTCCTCACTCCATACCCTACCAGATGGATTGTGGGGATTGCAAAGTATGAAAAGGGTTGTCTTTTCATCAGCTGCCTTCCTTTCAAAATCTTCAAAGTCAATTTCATAGTATCCTTCATCATTTATCAAGTCTGAGCATACGGCTTCACGATTATTGAAGTCTGCTGCATACTTAAAATAAGCATATGAAGGTGTCAGGAAAAGTACCTTCTCATCCGGCTCGGTAATGTAATCAACCAGCTCATACAATGCAGGTATGATTCCATTGGACATGACCAGATCTTCCTTTTCAAAGCTCCATCCATATCTTCTCTTGCACCAATTAACAAAAGCATTGTAGTAATCATTTGAAAATACCCTTGTATATCCAAAAATTCTCTTGTCCAGACGCTCCTTAATCGCATCGATGATCGCCTGTGGCGTTGCGAACTCCATGTCGGCAACCCACATTCTGATGAACTCCTCATCCTTATATGGAAATACCATTGAATCATCTGCGTGGAATATGTAGCTTCGGAAGCCGTCGGTATTAAGCGCGTTGGTGTTTCTTCTATCAATGATTTCATCAAAATTGTACATGCTCTCCCCACCTTTCTATATATTAACATTATACTATCCTTAATGAATTTGTAGGTCAACTTAATTTGTATCTATTGAGTACTGTTACAGATTTTTCCCAGAAATCACTTGCTCATAACCATATCTAAGATCTCCGGCTTCATCACCCTCCTGGATATGGAATTCTCCGCACTTCTCAAAACCTGCCTTTTGCATTGCTCTATTCATTGCTGCATTGTTAGGGTGAGTGTCTGCCCTGACGCTGGCTGCACCTTTTTCAGTTGCAAGCTCTGCAACAGAACTGAAAAGAAACTTTGTTATGTTCTTACCCCGATGCTCTCGCCCAACAGCAGCTCGGTGAATTGTTGCATAAACTGCATCATCAGGCGTCTTCCAGGTTCCTGAGCTAAGCTGACCATAAGAAGCTTCCTCTGTAAAAGTTACGGCACATATTGCAACAACTTCATCCTCATCTGAAACAACATAACCTATGCCATCTTCAATATCCTGAATAAAGAGTTGTCGGTCAGGATATGTACCTTTCTGCCATTGATTGACTCCATTGTTTTTAAGTAATTCTTTGCCATCATTGGCTATTTGCACTATAGCGTCAATATCATCTATTGTTGATTTTCTGAATACAAGCATTATCCGTCTCCCGTTTTTTTGAAATTTAGAATCATACCTTGATGGATTCCAACAAAATTGTATCACACCAAGATGGCACACTCAAGCTAGATAGATATTCTTGATGAATGTACCGGTGCCCAACTTGTAAGAAGCGATTTTGTATGTTTAATTGATTGCATCCTATTCATGTAGGGTTAGATTAACAAGGCAAAATCAATAAAGCAACAGGAACCTCCCCTATTGCCTTATTGTTGTGTTTGTCTTTTAAATCTTATTATATCAACAGCACTTTTTTGTCGATTCCCCATCCTTGTTATTCATTGTTCTATAAAAGTGTTTCAAATTCTCTGGTACGGTATACTCTTGATAATCTTCATTCTCATCATTGTTACCGTATACTTCTCTGAGTATTGCCTCAGTAATCATGGCTTTGGGTGGAACATTGTATTCCTGGCCTTGGTATACCCATACACGACAATCCACATCATCCCCGCATAAATCTCCACATGATTCACAAAGACTTTCCTTTACATCCATTTGGATATCACGTCCATTAACTCGAATAGTTGGAGAACTTACAAACTCATGTTTTCTAGCCAGTTCCTCACTTACAACATGTATTTTATTTACAACTACCTCCACACCGGTTGCTTCAAGAACCTTGGAAACATCCATCAAAGCATTGTCAAGACTTGTATCAGTTCCTTGACATCGTGTGCATACGCTTAAATCCAGGTATAACAAATCTATGACAATACCTTTCTTGTTGTCCTCCGTTTCCTCAGTTGTACTACAACAACCGGATCCGCATGAGCAACTACCTGCATTATCTAGAATATTATATAATGGTATCCCTTGGGATTTAGTCAGGTTTAAAACCTTATACGTTGCTTCACGGATTGCCTTTGCTGGGATATCTTCATATTCAATACCTTCATAAAATACAGTTCTGCAATATGTTTCATTTCCTAACAATTCCGTACAGGAGTCACAATAATTTTCATCCACTTTGATGTGAATAATATCCTCAATGGGAACCCCGTTAAAAAGGATTGTGTTCGATTGTGGGACTTGATCGCCATTTAATTTTGTTTCAAACCATTCTACTCTGACTCCCTTGGTTTCAAGCTTCCTGTTTAGACGCGTTACCTCCGCATTCAAATTTTCTCCAGTATCATAACAACGATCACAGGTTTCACCATCAACGTCAATGTGTCTCCACTCAATTTTTAATTTTTTCATCTTAATACCTCCGCTAATTTAGTCACACTTCTATAATATAAGACGGAGATATTGTCAAAAAGACCCACATATCTCAGCATTTTATGCATGAAAATTTACTATTTGAGTTATTTTTATTCACCAGCTCAACAATATTACCTCTTTTGTCAGCTTTGACTTCACAACAATCCAGCATATTTTCCTTAAGC
The DNA here is from genome assembly GCA_964390135.1 of uncultured Gudongella sp. Classification (GTDB taxonomy): domain Bacteria; phylum Bacillota; class Clostridia; order Tissierellales; family Tissierellaceae; genus Gudongella. The sequence continues at coordinate 5,507 of CAYMHD010000120.1, forward strand.
TTCTTTCGGGCACGCTGAACTCTGTTCTTTGCACCTGAATAACTCAAGCCCAATTTCTCACCCAGCAGATTTTGTTGAATCCCATTGTAATCGCTCTCAATTATCGCCTCTTTATAAATTTTAGGCAGCAGCTCTGCCATTTCCAGAAGGCAGGATGCAGTTTCACTGTTATAATTGCCAAGCTCTAAAGAAGAAAACTCCCCAATATCCAGAGCATCCATATCATCAAAATAGGTAATCCTGTCTTTACTTCTGTAGTAGTCAATGATTACATTTCTAGCTATACTAAACAACCAAGCATCAACATTATCTACTACTGTTGCCTTGCTTTCACTTTTAATAATACGAAACCCAACTTCCTGAAATATGTCCTCTGCTTCATACTCATCTGATACTTTTCTTCTGACGTAGTTTTTTATTTTAGTATTGTATGTATCCCACAGCTCTTCCAATTTCACTTAAATCACCTGCCTTTTGTAAAATATAAAGTACCGCTTCGGTGTTATATTATATTATTGTAAGCATCACAAAGAAGCAACAAGCACACAATGAAAGTCGGCAGCAGTAATGCCCTTCAAATTAGAATAAACAGATCCTCCTTGATTTGTTTTTGCCTAACGATCACTTCACAGTCAGAATAACAAATCAAGATTCAAAAAGCAATATGAATCATCCTTATAAATCCATAGTTGAACAGTTTTATCTGCAACTCCTAACTTATCACAAATATCTTTTATGCTAGTCTTTCCAGCTTTATATTCTTCAACATATTTGACTTTTAGATAACCGCTAATTTTACTTTTACGCATGAGAAAAGCTCCTTTCAAAGTAGTGTTGAAATTTTTATTATTTCAACTGTCTACTTTAAAAGGAGCATATCAGAATTTGACTTAGAGGGTAATTGTTTCCTACTATTTTTTTTCGAAACTTAGTTTTTGACAATGAAGCCAAATCGACGCTTTAACGTTGGTCAATGGACTAGCCAGGAGAATCTAAGCTTATTTACAGCTAACACTACTCCAAACCTGGCTGATTTCTTTTGGTGTGCCTTGAGTCAAGCTTAGGACTGGAATCAGTACTTTTGTTCCAGCTCATTCAAAAACTTGTCCAATTC
>CAYMHD010000121.1:0-5297 GCA_964390135.1 uncultured Gudongella sp.
ATTCTACCGCTCATACCTACACCACCTCAAAGTCAATTTACAAGCACTCTCTTCTCGCCATCTCTTTTTGTGATCTTAATCTGATCAAAGTACTCAAGCAGACCGATTGCATTCTTTCTATTTGTATTTAACAGATCTCTATACTCAGCTACAGATACCCCACCAAATTTTTCTATATGATTTATCAGTTCCACTCTTGATTTTTCAAGATTTTCAGGAGTCAGAATCAAATCATCGCTTATCTTGATCAGCTCTTGCCTGTTAAGCATATCCATAATTATTTCCTCTATATCTTCGTTTTTACCCAAATCAGACTTTATCAAATCCTCTTTCTTAGGTGGCATGAAAGCATCACCATTGAAAAGAGCCAGAATTTGATTCTTTATCTCGAGCTGTTCACTTGAATACTCCGGCTTGAAATCCTGAAGTGAAATCAGGTCCTTTTCCTGCTTGAAATGTCCTTTTTGGATTAGATCCTCAATTATGCCCTCAGCAAGCTTTGGTTTTGCTTTCTGGAGGAACCTGCTTCTCATCTCTTCCTTTGAAGCTCCAGCTCTTAATGGATATTTACTGTGAAACACCTGAAGAACCTTCTCCATGGATGCAACAAGATTGGCTATGTGTTCCAAATGAACAGGGTAGATGTCCTTGCTAAGCTCATATACGGTTATCTTCCCTTCCTTTTGAAGATTCCTGATTTCCTCAAGGATATTCTCCTCAAGCATAGAGGTTTCCCTGGCCATTTCCTTTACTGATAGGTAAAGCTTAGCCTTGTCCAGAATCATATGCTCAACTATGTCCCCAAAATCTCCTTCATCCTTTATTTTCAATTCCTGGATATCATCATCGTCAAATCTCTTTCGCTTGGCTGGATTGGGTTCAAGAATCTCACCCCCACCGATTGTAAACATAGGTGAATAGAATCTAAGTATAAACCTATCCCCTCTCTTGGCAACGGTTTCAGCTTCAAGCCTTAGCTGGGCATATGCCTCCTCACCTGGCTCAAGAGCTTCCTTGTCAAGTAGAACAATTCTGCAAAGGATCTCTTCGGTACCCAGATATAGCTTAAGTCGTGTACGGTTTTCAATTACCTTGTCAAGACTCTTGAGCAGTTTTACCTTCACATCCAGCATCATGGTACTGACCATGGCATTGATTGGTGCTACGACGTTACCCCTTTCAATATCATCCTTCTTAACATTTGCAAGGTTCATAGCCACCCTCTGGCCACCAAATGCTTCCTTTGCATCCTGGTCATGAACCTGGATGGATCGTATCCTGGATTTGATTCCAGAAGGATATATCTCTACCTCGTCTCCCACTGAAAACTTACCTGCAAGCAGGGTACCAGTAACAACAGTCCCAAACCCTGAAATTGTGAATACCCTGTCTATGGGGAGCCTTGGCATATCGTTTATATTCTTGTCCTCCAGCTCAACAGCCATATCCTGAATCAGATTGATTACCTTGTCAATTCCGGTCTTTTTAGTTGATGAGACCGGTATGATTGGACTCCCTTCAAGAAAGGTTCCTTCAACTGCCTCCCAAACCTCCTCCTTGACCAATTCAATCCATTCCTCTTCGACCATGTCTGCCTTTGTTATTACAACAAATCCCTTTTTCACTCCTGCCATATCAAGGATGGCAAGGTGCTCTGCCGTTTGTGGCATAATTCCCTCATCAGCTGCAACTACCAGCATTACTATATCTATTCCCACAACTCCGGCCAGCATGTTTCTTATGAATTTTTCATGGCCCGGAACATCAATTATTCCTGCCCTCTGCCCATTGGGAAGATCAAAATATGTGAAGCCCAGTTCGATGGAAATCCCTCTGTCCTTCTCCTCTTTCAGCCTGTCAGTTTCTCTTCCAGTCAATGCCTTTATAAGGGTTGTCTTTCCATGGTCTATATGGCCGGCTGTTCCAATAATCAGATGCTTCATTTTTTACACTCCCCCAGTCCGTCAATCGCCCTCAGGACGGCTTTGGACACTATATCCATTTCAGTATCATCTATTGTCCTAAGGTCAAGATATACTCTATCCTTGTATATTCTGGCTATAACCGGAATGCTGTTGGTTCTGAGGAGCTCCTCGAATCTGGCTGTGCTTCCTTCCTCAAGTTCAATCACTATGCATTTTGTTGGAATCTTCTCCATGGGCAATGATCCTCCACCCACCTCGGAATACTCATCCTGTATGGTTAATCCCACTCTGTCCAGAAGACCTTCCCCTTCCAGCTTCTCCATGAGCATTTCTGCCTTTTTCTCCAGAACCTCCAAGGGATATGTCAACATTCTCAAGGTTGGTATCCTTGAAGCGGAGGAGTCCATGTCCAAATAGTATCTGAAGGTTGCTTCAAGTGCTGAAATCGTGAACTTGTCTACCCTGAATGCTCTGGTAAGTGGATTTTTCTTCATCATGTCGATATATTCCTTCTTACCCACTATTATGCCAGCCTGTGGTCCCCCAAGAAGCTTGTCGCCACTGAAGGTCACAACGTCTACCCCGCTTTTCAGGCTATCCATTACAGTAGGTTCGTAGCTTATCCCGTATTTCGAAAGATCAATCAGAACTCCACTGCCCAAATCCTCTATAAGTGGGATCTTGTTCATTGCCGATACATCCTTAAGGTCTGAGGCCTCCACAGCGGAAGTGAAGCCCATGATTCTGTAATTGGATGTATGAACCTTCATGATTGCACCGGTTTCTTCAGAGATTGCGGCCTCATAGTCCCTCTTATGGGTTTTGTTGGTGGTACCTACCTCAATAAGCTTTGCACCGCTTTGAGCCATCACATCGGGAACCCTGAAGGCTCCACCTATTTCAATCAATTCTCCCCTTGATACAATCACTTCCTTGCCTCTGGCCAGGGTGCTCAATACAAGTAGTACAGCTGCGGCGTTGTTGTTAACCACCATGGCGGACTCGGCACCTGTTATCTCAGCGACAACATCCTCAAGATGAGAATAGCGTGATCCTCTGCTGCCCTTTTCCAGGTCGTATTCAAGATTTGAGTATCCCTTGGCAACCTCCTTCATATGATCAAGTATTTCCGGACTTACAGGGGATCTTCCTAGATTGGTATGAATAACAACCCCTGTTGCATTTATAACAGGTCTAAGCTGAAAGGAATTCTTCCTCTCTGCCATTTTGACTATAGTTTCTCCAAGGTCCCTAATCATTGCCCTGACCTCTTCATGCTCTCTTCCATCCTTTATGGCTGCCCTTACACTTTCTGTGGCGAGTCTGATCGAGTCCACAATTGTCTTTCTGGGAACCATTCCATCCAGAGTCTTTATAAGCTCATCTTCCAAAAGCTCATCTACCTTGGGTATCATCTTATATAGATTAATATCGTTCATTTCTCACCAATCCTTTATTCTACAATCAATTGTTTTTCCTCTTTCTGAATTACTTCTCCAATTACCCCATATTCCACTGGTGAGCTGGAAAGTCCTTCCAACAGCTCCTCCACATTATCCCTGGCGACTGATATCAAAAGTCCGCCTGATGTTTGCGGATCATATAGAATGTCCCTTAGATACTCGGGGACGGATTCGTCAATCCTAACCTTGTCTCCAATGAATTTTCTGTTGTTGTATGCACCCTCGGGAATCAAGCCCATTTGTGAATATTCCTTGGCTTCCTCGATGTAGGGTACGCTGCTTCCATAAATTTTGATTGTCACACCACTTCCCTCTGCCATCTCAAGACTATGCCCCAAAAGACCGAAGCCTGTGATGTCAGTTACAGAGTGAACATTCTCTGTGGCATCAATTGCATTCTTGCCATGGATGTTCAAGGTTGACATTGAAAGTATGGCCTTATCCCTGGCGTTTTCACCAGCTAGCTCACCCTTTATTGCAGTGGTTATAATTCCTATCCCCAGAGGCTTGGTCAGCACAAGCAAATCTCCAGGCTTTGCAGTATTGTTGGCCTTTACCTTTTCAGGGTGTACAAAGCCTGTCACTGAAAGTCCGTATTTTGGTTCATCATCGGACACACTATGGCCTCCCACCAATATGGCACCTGCTTCAGAAACCTTGTCGTGCCCACCCTTCATTATTTGGGTGAGAACTTCAGGGTCCAGGCAATCCGGGAAACAAACTATGTTCAAAGCCAGCTTAGGCTCACCACCCATTGCATAAACATCGCTAAGGGAGTTTGCTGCAGCAATCTGTCCAAAGGTGTAGGGGTCATCCACTACTGGTGTGAAAAAATCCAAGGTTTGGATCATTGCCAATTCATCATTTATCCTATACACTGCAGCATCATCTGATGATTCAATTCCAACCAATAAATTATCATCATTGGCTTTTGGTAAATGGCACAGAACCTGTGCCAGGACATCCGGTCCTATTTTAGCCGCTCAGCCAGAGCTTTTTGTCATCTGGGTCAATCTATCTTCCATCTTAAATCCTCCTATCAATTAACTGTTATCAGATCCTTGATCTGCTCAAATTTTGCATCGCCTATTCCAGATACCTTCATAATATCCTCAGGCTTGTTGAATCTGTTCTTTTGTCTGTATTCCACAACCCTGCCTGCAATAACCTCTCCTATCCCCGGCAGGCTCTCAAGGTCTGCCTGAGTGCAGCTATTGATATTCAGCAGGCCACTCCCTCCATTGGAGCTTATTGCTTCAATCCCAGTGGCTACAGCTTCATCAATGGCTGGTACATATATCTTGTCCTCATCTGCAAGCTTCTTCGCTAAGTTTATTCTATCCAAATCTGCCTGTTTGGTCAAACCTCCTGCCAGCTCAACTGCATCCACAACCCTGTCTCCCTGGATTAGTTCAAATATTCCAGGATGGTATACCTGACCACTGATATGAACCATTATTACCTTTGGTCTGATTTCCTCTTCGACGGCATCGTCCTCCACTGCTACAACCTCTGGCAAACTCCTTAAATCTGCCATTTCCGGCTCTTTGTCCTTAAAAATGATCCTGGCTCCAAGTAAACCCAGGATCACTACGACTACACTAAGTATAGCTATTTGTTCTCTTTTTGTAAAGAATTCCATATGTCCAATACCTCCAGAATATAGTATAGTATATTATTATATTCGACTTGTATTATGAAATTCCTTCTTTTTTTGGAATTCTAGAGCTTAAATTATCCATCTTTTTCTGGTATAATTTATATAGTCAGCAGGTAGTGCAAAATAAAGGCGAGGTGGTTTGATTTGAAAAAAATATTGATATTCCTATGTATGGCTTTAATTGTTGCTTCAGGCTCGGTTTCTTATGCTGAGGCACTTGATATAGACGGAGAGGCTGCAATTCTGATT
>CAYMHD010000121.1:5307-6598 GCA_964390135.1 uncultured Gudongella sp.
AGGAAATGATATGAAATTACTCGAAGAAATCTTAAATACTCTTCCAGAAAAACAGTCATCTTAAGCTTTACCCAGCAAGTACAACGAAAATGATGACCGCTATCCTTGCTGTTGAACATTCCTCCCTCAATGAGCTGGTCACAGTTGACCAGGAAATAGTCAGCCGGACAAAGGGTAGCCATATAGCCCTTGAACCTGGGGAGGTCCTTACGATGGAACAGATGCTCCATGCAATGCTCCTACCATCTGCAAATGATGCTGCCTTGGCCATAGCCAAGCATGTTGGCGGTTCCATAGAAAACTTTGTAACCATGATGAACCAGAAGGCCAATGAATTGGGAGCGCTGGACACCAACTTTGTGAACCCAAATGGACTGCACGACGACAGGCATTTATCATCAGCCTATGATTTGGCTCTAATTGGAAGACATGCTATGAACAGCGAAGTCATAAGAAGCATAGTTGACAAGGTTACATATGAAATCCCACCAACTAACATTAAAACTGAAACCAGATATTTTAAAATAACCAATAAGCTCTTGTTCAGTTCAGAATTGATCGACAAGGACGGAGAGCTTGTCCCAGCACGTTATGAAGCCGCCTCGGGAATTAAAACAGGCTACACATCCCAAGCCAAGAATTGTCTGGTTTCATTCGCTGAAAAGAATGACCAGCGCCTGATAGCAGTGGTCCTGAAAGCTGATGGAAACATGGTCTATTCAGACAGCCAGAAGCTTCTGGATTACGGATTTGAAAATTACAGCAATACTGTAATCGCAACCACCAATGAATTTATTGAAAATATAGGTATAATCGATGGAGATGCACCCTTCATTGCCGGAGTTTTGGACAGGGACATAACCTACCCGGTTTCAGAGTCAAACTCAAACATGATAGAGCAGAAGATCACTCTGAATGAAAATCTGGATGCGCCTATTGATAAGGGTCAAATCCTGGGTCAGGTTGAATACCTTGTGGATGGAAAGGTTGTTGGCGGTGGAAATATAATCTCCACAGCATCAGTTGATGTAGATCCTCTCACAGTAATGCCTGGCAAGCTATTGAGTAAATGGTATCTTTTTGTATTTGGAGCATATTTCGTCATGAGGGTTATGATACTCCAGAGGAAAAAGAAAAGAAGAAGATCCAGCAGAAAAAGCAGACAATCCATGTATAGAATTCCCTACGCACCCAAATAGTTATTAAAATTGGCCAGGACATATGTCCTGGCCAATCTTTATCAAATCTCTTGGTAAGAATACTCCTTCCTCTATAGGTAGGAGATGAATTA
>CAYMHD010000122.1:0-6513 GCA_964390135.1 uncultured Gudongella sp.
AAGGGTAAGTGCTGCCACTGCAACTATTGCCCAACCGTAGAAGGGTCTTTTTGTATTATCTATATTCATGTTGGATTTGTTCATTTTATGCCTCACTTTTTTGATGTTTTAATTTTGATTCCAGTGTTTCAGTATATCAGAAAGTAACTGCACAATCCACAATACACGAAAAAAGCCCTCCCGAAGGAGGACCTGTGATCATGCCGTCGTAAACCAGCCTCTTGTGTTGTTTGCAATCCTTACAAGTATAAGCATTACAGGAACCTCAACAAGGACTCCCACAACCGTTGCCACGGCTGCTCCGGATGTTAGGCCGAACACTGAGATTGCAACTGCCACAGCCAGCTCAAAGAAGTTTGAGGCCCCGATCATACCTGCTGGTGCTGCAACATTGTGGGGCAGCTTCCAAACCTTTGCCCACATGTAGGCTATGAAGAAAATCAGGAAGGTCTGGATTATAAGGGGTATGGCTATAAGCAATATGTTTAATGGATTTTCTATTATGATCTGCCCCTGGAATGAGAATATGATTATCAGGGTAAGCAGCAGACCACCAATTGTTACGTTGTTGAACTTTGGTATATAGACCTTCTCGAAGTACTCAAGGCCCCTGTTCTTTGTTATCACTGTCCTTGAAATGACCCCGGCTGCAAGTGGAATCACCACAAAGAGAACCACTGAAAGAAAGAGGGTTCCCCAAGGTACAAGGATATCGCTGACTCCAAGAAGCAGTGCAACTATGGGCACGAAGGCAACCAGGATAATAAGGTCGTTTGTTGCAACCTGTACCAGGGTGTAGGCAGGATTACCCTTGGTAAGGTGACTCCACACAAAGACCATGGCCGTACAGGGTGCCGCTCCAAGTAGGACAGCTCCTGCAAGATACTGCTTTGCCATCTCCGGTTCTATCATGTTGCCATATATGACATTGAAGAAAAGGTAGGCAATTGCAAACATGGTAAAGGGCTTGATAAGCCAGTTTGTGGTCCAGGTGATTATAAGTCCCTTGGGATTCTCCCCAACCTTCTTGACACTCTTGAAATCCACCTTGAGCATCATTGGATATATCATCAGCCAAATAAGTATGGCCACCGGTATTGATACGCTATAGTATTCAAAACGACTTAAAAATTCCGGTATTCCAGGCAGGTAGACCCCGATTGCAACCCCGATTGCCATGCAAAGGGCAACCCATACCGTAAGGTATTTCTCAAAAAAGCTTATTCCCGTAAGCTCCTGTTTTGACATGTTATCGCCTCCAAATATTGTTATTTTATACTATCGAATAATGAAAGGACCAGTTCCTTCTCATTGTTTATGGTCTGGCATGTGTATGCGCTTTCCACATAAGCCCTGCACCTTTTCAGGTCCTCAATAAAAATCTCCTCTGAACTGAACTTATTTTCAAGATATTCCAGGAGCATTCCATTCTCCTGCTTGAACTTATCGCTGATTCTGTAATGAACCCACTGGGCATCCTTGTATCCGGTTATAATATCATTGGATTTCAGCTTTCCAAGATGTCTGGACACATTGGATTGGGTCAGGTCAAGAATCACCTCGAATTCACAGACGCATAGCTCGTAATGGAAAAGCAGGTTAAGTATCCTAAGTCTGTTCTCGTCTCCCAAAGCCTTAAATAGGTCTTCCAAAGTTATCACCTCTCATATGAGTATATTTGATTTCACTCATATACTAACACCAAAAGATTGCGCTGTCAATACAATGCTACCCTCGAGATTTCATCACCAGTTTGAATCCTTTATGCAGGCTAGCTCTTATCATGAGCCGGGTTATTTGAAATCATTGACTATATTTTGACAATTTGGGTATACAGGAAAGAGGAACCAATAAATCGAAAGGTGGGTTAATTTATGAAGAACGTTCATATTGTAACAGGAGGCAGCAGTGGTATAGGCCTGGAGTGTGCCAGGCACTTCAAGGATGGACTTGTGGTCCTTTCCAGCAGGGGAGAGGAAAAACTGATAAGTGCAGTTGAAACTCTAAAGAAAGAGGGAATCGAGGCCGTATACAGGACAAGTGACCTTTCCAGTGAAGAGAGCATCAAGGACCTATTTGAGTATGCCAGTTCACTTGGGAACATCAAGACAATTATCAATTCCGCAGGTGTAAGCGGTTCAGGGGGAGATACCAGGTTCATTTTTGAAGTTGACCTGATTGGAACCGAGAACCTGATCCGTCAATCATTGGATGTGGTCAGCGGAGGATCAGTCTTGATCTTGATTGCTTCCATGATGGGTAGAATGGTGCCAGACAACGAAGCCTATGACAAGTATCTGATGAACCCAATTGAACCAGGCTCCATAGATGCCTTGGTAAACGTTGTTCAAGACAACTCCGATACTGCATATAACTTCGCAAAAAAAGGCGTTCAGATGTTGGCCCGGAAATACGTGACTGAATTTGGACAAAAAGGCGCCAGGATTCTTTCTGTTTCACCTGGAATCATCAGGACCCCAATGGCCAAGAAGGCTGCTGAAGAGCATCCTGAGCAGATGAAGTACATGGAAATGATGACCCCCGCCGGAAGGAACGGTGTACCCAGCGACATCGCCTATGTGGTCTCCTTCCTGGCAGATGATAAGGCATCCTTTATCACAGGTACAGACATACTGGTTGATGGAGGACTGACCAATAGATTGCCGGAAATAGCCAAAGCAAGAGCGGCACAGAACAAGTAAAGGGTGGTGGTTCAAGGTAACACCACCATGTATTGTGCTCAACACCATAAACAAAGGTCCTCCCATTGAGGACCTTTTGCTTTAGAGCATCTTCTTGATATCTTCAACTGATGGAACCTTGCCCTTAACCTTTACCTGCTCGTCAATGACAAGTGCTGGAGTAGCCATCACCCCATAGGACATGATTCCCTGGACATCCTCAACCTTCTCGATGGTGGCATCGATTCCAAGCTCCTTAACGGCTTCCCTTACATTTGCCTCCGTCTTTTCGCATTTCTTGCAGCCTGTTCCCAAAACCTTGATTATCATTAAATATTCCTCCTTGATTATATATTGATATTATGATGACCTCTTTATCTTTCGGCTGGAACCAACATCACCGAAACCGGTGATTTCCTGACCATGTCATGGCTTACACTTCCAATGAACAGCTCCTGCAGGAATCCCCTTCCCTGGGTCCCCATGACAACAAGTGTGGTTTTGGATTCCTCCGTGTAGCTTATAATCTCATCAGAGGGTTCTCCAAAGAGTATCTTCACTTGAACATTTTCCGCCCCAGCCTTGATCAGGTCAACCTCTCTCTCCTGAAGCTTCTCCATGATCTCACTTTTTGAATCATCTCTTGTATCAGTATCAGCAACATGAAGCACCGTAACCTTTTTAACCCCTGCTTTAACCATCTCAAGGATAAGGTCAAAGGCCTTCATGGAGTTATCCGAAAAATCCGTTGGAAATAGTATATGATCAGCAATCCCACATTTTTCAGCCAGGTGTTCAGCCTCATAGAATTCAGAAATCCTCACCACCAGGGTTGGTATGGTGGAATGGTGTATTATCTTGTACTCCATGCCGCCCAGGAACTTCTCCCTCAGCAGGGATTGGACCGTACCTCCCACTGCAACCAGGGAATATTCCCTGTCCCTGGCAAGTCTGTTAACCTCATCATCAGGCTCACCGATGTGGACCCTTGTCTCCACGGTGTAGCCCTGGTCTTCAAGTATAGCCTGCTGCTTCCTGGCGTAGTTCTCCAGGGTCTTCTGATAGAATGAGGACACCTTGGCTCCACCCTCATAGGGGTCAAGGCAGTATAAAAGCAGGCATTCCCTTGCTCCAAGCTTTCTCAGTCCCTTCATGCATTCGCTTATGTCGTGGGTCTCAGAGGATGGCTCTGAGGATATTATTATCTTTTCAAACATATTTACCCCTCCTAAATATGGACTGCTTATATTACATATAGCTGGCCTTCTGATACCTTTCCCTTTCAAGAGATTTATACCCTCTTCAAGGCAACTTGCATATCAATTAGCTCAAATAGTGTGGCTTGCCTATATAAAGATATGTCCAAAGGCATTGAAGCCATATCCGATTATCAGTATACCTACAGTCACTATACCTGCAAAAATGACCAGAAGCTTGGTTTTTACAACCTTCTTGAGCAGTATCATGGAAGGAAGTGAAAGTGCAGTTACAGCCATCATAAAGGAAAGGGCCGTTCCGATTCCAACTCCCTTTGTAACAAGAGCCTCTGCTATTGGAAGGGTCCCAAATATGTCCGCATACATTGGAACTCCTACAAAGGTAGCCAACACTACAGAATACCACTTGTCCTGACCAAGTATGGCCGATATGACGCTTTCCGGTATCCAGTTGTGGATAAGGGCTCCTATTCCAACACCTATGAGGATATAGAGCCATACCCTGTTGATTATATCCAGAACCTGGTCCTTTGCAAATATAAGCCTGTCCCTTGTTGTCAGCTCATCCTCTTCACCATTGGCCATCTGGTTTCCAAATACAAAGGGCTCAACATATTTTTCAAGCTTTGCCATGCTGATGATGGATCCGCCGATCACTGCCAGTATAAGCCCTACAACAACATATGCAATGGCTATTCTCCAGTTGAATATGCTGGCAAGAAGAAGAACCGATGCAAGGTCAACCAAGGGGGATGATATGAGGAAGGAGAAGGTGACGCCTATTGGCAGTCCTGCACTTGTAAAGCCTATGAACAGGGGAATCGATGAACAGGAGCAAAATGGTGTCACTGTTCCCAGAAGGGCTCCAAGAATGTTTGCAGTAATCCCATCGTACCTTCCAAGAATCTTCCTTGTTCTTTCCGGAGGAAAGAAGCTTTGGATATATGAAATTGTAAAAATCAGAAATGATAGCAGTATGAATATCTTAACCACATCATAGATGAAAAAGTGGACGCTCCCACCAATTCTTTCGTTCATGTCCAATCCGAACACATTTTCCACCAGCAGCTCTACAAGCCTGTAAAGCCACTCCATTTTCAACAGCTGGCTGTTAAGCCAAGAAAAAATTGCCATCTCCTCACTCCTCTTTCTATTCTAGTATTGATAGGGGATTACACTGGTCCAGGTACTTTTCCTTTTCCGATAGTCTCCCAATATCCTGCTGCAGCTGTGGATATTCATGGGTGTTTTTCATAATTCCCTCAATTATTCCATTAAGTATCTCATTGTCCCTTTTCAGTCTGTAGAAGACAAACTTCTCCTTCCGTTCATCCTGGACAAGGTTAAGATCTCTCAATTTGGAAAGGCTCTTTGATATTTTCGGCTGGGGAACATCAAGAACTCCCACAAGCTCGCATACGCAAAGCTCCTCCATATACAGCAGGGTTACAACCCTAAGTCTTGTTCCATCTGATAGGACCTTGAAAATGTTAGTTAATTGATCCATGGATTTTTCTCCTTTCAAGTGTCATATTCTCATATGCACTTATGAGTATATGTATATATTAATCCCTTGTCACACACTTGTCAATCCTTTTAATAAAAATTTCCCCAAATAAAAACGCCAACCATATTCTGATTGACGTTAGTATGCTGCATATCAATATTTTGATTCAATTTCCTTGATCTTTTCATATATATCCCTGTTGATGGGGGTTGGAACACCGTGTTTTTCCCCAAGCTCCAGGACCATTCCCGAGAAAAGCTCAACCTCTGATCTAATCCTGTTGAGACCATCAAACCTCATTGAAGGCATCCCCTCAGGATTCAGGGTGTCAATCAGTGCCACGTAGTAGTCTATGTCCGCCTGGGTTATTTTTATGTTCTCCTTTTCAGCAAGCTGGACAACCTCCTTCATGGCATCAATCATCAGGTCTCTGGCAGGACCAGGCTTTTGTATGGTGTCATAGTTTCCCTCATGGATCATCAGAACCTGGTTTACCCCTACATTGAGCATGAATTTACTCCAAAGCCTCTGCATCACATCCTCTTCTGGGATGTATGGAAATCCGGTTCTATCAAATAGCTCAAGAAGCTTCCTTAGCTTGTCCTTTTTCTCTTCCGTTTCCTCATCTATCCCTATACGCACAGAGCCCATTCTTGTGTAATCGAGGTTGTGTCCATTCCTGATTGGGTCCCTTCCCTCGGCTATTGCATAGAGGACCTTGTCCTTGCCAAAGGCCTCACCTATGATCTTTTCGCTGGTTATTCCGTTTAGGAGGGATATTATTATGGTATCCTCCGAAACCTTGTTCCTGACAGTCTGGATTGCCTCCTCAAGACCTGTTGACTTCACTGCAAATATTAGTAGGTCTGCAGGCTTGCCAATTTCATCCCCCGACACAAGGTTGAAGTCGTACCTCTTTCCATTGATTAGCCTTTCAACACCTGAGTACCTTCTAAATCTATCCTCATCCATTACAAATTCAACATTGTCCCTTCCAAGCCTGTCCATAAGAAAACTGCCAAATATAAGCCCCAGAGACCCCATTCCAATGATTGAAACCCTTTCTATAGCCAAATTCTACACTCCTTTCGAGAATCTACATAAATAT
>CAYMHD010000123.1:0-6459 GCA_964390135.1 uncultured Gudongella sp.
CCTGTGTCAACATCTTTTCTGAAGTTTTTTATGTCGTTTCCCCGGTGGTCCTCTGAAAAGAGACAACTTGTCTATATTACACCTAAATTGTGTCTTTGTCAACACAATTTAGGAAAACAATTGAAAAAGTATAGCTTTAATCCCCTCAACAAAAATGGAACCTGGATTATTTCCAGATTCCATCATATATATTGTAGGTTTTAATCCATCAGTGTCCTTTCAACTTCCTTCCTCAGCTTCTCAAGGATCCTCTTCTCTATCCTTGATACGGTCATCTGGGAAATATCCAGGTTGTTAGCTATTGTAACCTGGGTTTTCTTGTTGAAGTACCTCTCAATCAGTATTTCCTTTTCAACTTCATTTAGCTTCTCCATTGTCTTCATCAGGAAGTCGTTGTTTTCTATCCTGCTGAAATATAGGTCATCCTCACCGATCAGCTCGGCCAGATTGACCTCCTTGTCGTCATTGTGTGAATCAAAGGTTACATCCAGCGACTGTGGAGTGTAGACCTTGCTAGCCTCCATGGCCTCCAGAATGTCCTCCTCTGAGGTATTCAGATAGTTTGCGATATCCTCCACTGTTGGAACCCTCTGAAGCTCCTGGCTTAGATGGACCTTGGCGTTGTTTATCTTCTTGGAAAGCTCCTGGATTCTCCTTGGAACCCTTATTGTCCAGCCCTTGTCCCTGAAGTACTTCTTGATCTCACCTATGATTGTTGGAGTAGCAAAGCTTGAAAATTCAAAGCCCTTGTCGATATCATACCTGTCTATGGCATAAATTAGACCTATGCTGGCAACCTGGTATATATCATCGTAGTCTATCCCTCGGTTGGCATACTTTTTGGCTAAAATCTCAGCAATATAAAGATGTCTCTCGATCAGCACATCCCTAAGCTCTCTGCTAGGATTATCCTTGTACTGTCTGAACATTTTCTTCAGCTCTGCCTTTTCTGAAGCGTTGTTCTTTTCTTTGTCGTGATGCTGCTTGTTTGCCATAGGACAACCATCCTTAATCTATATATTTGATCAATCTGATTTCTTCATCAGTGTAATAGGCCTCATCCATCAATGACTCAATGATCATCCTACCAAGTGCTGCCTCTTTGCTTTCTTCATTGGTGCCTACGGTAACCCAGTTGAGGGATACCTCCAGCTTGTCCCTGTGAATCTCAAACCGGATGTTAATGGACTCATCATTTGACTTACCATAGGAGAGTATACAGGCTTCTCCCATGGCAACCTTAAGGTCCTCTATCTCGTCAATATTATATCCCACCTTGTTGCCTATTGATGAGGATATCAATCTAACCATGCTTGTATAGTCAGGTTTTTTTGGAATGGTCACAACAATTATGTCGTTATTCATCTCCGTCACCTCTTATGACAAAAAGCTTGTCAAGCTCCGTTATATCAAATAATTTCCTGATATTTGGCTTGATATTGTCAATATAGATTTTAAACTCAGTTTCCTGAAGCATCTTCAGTACGCTTATAAGTGCTCCAAGTCCGGTACTGTCAATGTACTCAAGGTGTTCTCCTTCAATTACGAGATCCGCTTTCCTGTTTTCAAAGGCGTTTACAATCTCCTCCTTGAATACAGATGAGGTATAGATATCGATCTCACCAATTGGCTTAATTATCCATTGGTTGTTGTCGTGATTAAAATCAACTTTCGTATTCAATGACATTCATTCTTCCCTCCATCTCGTTTGGTTTTAGTTCATTTTATAACAAATATGTTGCAATGTAAAGGATAGCCTAGTTTTCCTAGTCTTCCATATACCTTGCCACTGCAACTATTCTATCTTCCTTGGTTCTCATAAGGGTTACACCCTGAGTGTTTCTACCCATAACTGTTATATCCTTGATGGCAAGCCTTATTATTGTACCGTTCATGGTTATCATCATAACCTCATCCTGTTCGCTTACAACCTTGGCTGACACTATCTCACCTGTTTTTTCCTTGATGCTGTAGGTGATTAGTCCCTTGCCTCCCCTGTTTTGTGGCTTGTACTCTGAAAGCTCGGTTCTCTTTCCAAAGCCCTTTTCAGAGATTACCAAAAGGTGCTTGTCATCCTCAACTATTTCCATTGATACTATTGCATCGCCTTCATTAAGGGTCATTGCCTTTACGCCCATTGCAGTTCTGCCCATGGTCCTTACGTCTGTCTCATGGAATCTTATGGCCATCCCTCCATGGGTTACGACTATCAGATCCTGGTTTCCGTCAGTAAGCCTTACGCTGATTAGTTCGTCTCCCTCATGAAGAGAAATAGCTATCAGGCCGGTTTTCCTGATATTCACGAACTGGTCAAGTTCAGTCTTCTTGATGGTTCCTTCCCTTGTTATCATAACAAGGTTGCTGTCAGGATCCTGCTTATATAGAGGAATTATGGCAGAAATCTTTTCATCTGCGTTAAGCTGTAGCAGGTTGACTATTGCAGTTCCTCTTGAGGTCCTGCTTCCCTCTGGAATCTCATATGCCTTAAGGGAGTAAACCTTTCCCTTGTTTGTAAAGAACAGGATTGTACTGTGGGTTGATGTGATGTAAAGGTCCTCCACAAAATCCTCATCCTTCTTGGATAGTGCTATTACTCCTCTTCCACCTCTCTTTTGAGGTCTGTAGGTACCTTCAGGCATCCTCTTTATATATCCGAAATGAGTAAGTGTTATTACAACATCCTCTTCCTCTATCATGTCCTCTATGTTTATTTCATCCTCTGAAAGCTTGATCTGGGTACGTCTAAGATCTCCATACTTGTCCTTTATCTCAATCAATTCTTCCTTTATTACGTTAAGGATAAGTCTCTCGCTGGCAAGAATCTCCCTGTATCTGTTGATAAGCTTTATTAGCTCCTCATATTCCTCTTCAAGCTTGTCCCTTTCAAGACCTGTCAATCTTCTCAGTCTCATGTCAAGTATTGCCTGTGCCTGCTTCTCAGAAAGTGCAAAGTTTTCCATCAGGGCACTTTTAGCGCTTTGGTCATCACTTGCAGCCCTTATAATCTTAATTATCTGGTCTATGTTATCCAGGGCTATCTTCAGGCCCTCAACAATATGGGCCCTGTCCTCTGCCTTTGTGAGGTCATACTGGGTTCTTCTTGTAACAATCTCCTTTTGGTGCTCAAGGTAATGGTATAGCATTTCCTTAAGGTTAAGAACCTTTGGCTCCCCATTTACAAGAGCAAGATTTATTATTCCAAATGTGGCTTGAAGCTGGGTCTGCTTGTAAAGGTTATTTAGAACAACCTTGGGATTTGCATCCCTTTTTAGCTCTATTACAATTCTCATACCTTCCCGGTCGGATTCATCCCTTAGGTCTGAAATTCCCTCAAGCTTCTTGTCCCTTACATACTCAGCAATCTTCTCGATCAGTGCTGACTTGTTTACCTGATATGGAATCTCCGTAACGATTATGCTGTGCTTTCCTCTGTTTGATTCCTCAATTTCAGCTACAGCCCTCATCTTTACCTTGCCTCTACCGCTTCTGAAGGCCTTTCTTATCCCTTCCTTTCCCATTATGGTCGCACCTGTTGGGAAATCCGGTCCCTTTATGACCTTCATCAGGTCATCAATTGTAACCTCGGGATCCTCAATCATCATCTCTATTCCTTCAACAACCTCCCTTAGGTTGTGGGGAGGAATGTTTGTGGCCATACCTACTGCTATTCCTGATGAACCGTTTACAAGAAGATTCGGGAATCTACTTGGTAGAACAACAGGCTCCTTAAGTGTTTCATCAAAGTTTGGCCTGTAATCAACCGTTTCCTTGCCGATATCCCTGAGCATCTCAGTTGCTATCTTGGTCATTCTGGCCTCGGTGTAACGCATTGCTGCTGCACTGTCGCCGTCAACACTACCAAAGTTTCCGTGACCGTCAACTAGTAGGTATCTTGTGTTGAAATCCTGTGCCAGCCTTACCATTGCTCCATATACTGAACTATCACCGTGTGGGTGATACTTACCAAGTACGTCTCCGACAACCCTAGCAGATTTTCTGTACTGCTTGTCAGGTGTCATGTTAAGCTCATCCATGGCATAAAGTATTCTTCTGTGAACAGGCTTTAGTCCATCTCTTACATCAGGGAGAGCACGACTAACTATTACGCTCATGGCATAATCCAGATAAGAGCTTTTCATTTTATCTTCAATATTTACATCAATCAGCTTATCTCTTACGTTTTCGTTATCCATATTTTCCTCCTAGATGTCAAGATTCTTAACATACTTAGCATTTTCTTCTATAAATTCACGTCTCGGTTCAACCTTGTCACCCATAAGGGTTGTGAATATCTCATCTGCTGCCACTGCATCATCAACGTTTACCTTTATCAGTATTCTGGTTTCAGGATCCATTGTCGTATCGTATAGCTGCTCTGCATTCATCTCTCCAAGACCCTTGTATCTCTGTATGTTATAGTTGGAATTTCTACCCAGTTCATTGAGCAGGGTATCAAGCTCCTTGTCCGAGTAGCAGTAGTGCTCCTGCTTGCCCTTTGACACCTTGTATAGAGGTGGCTGGGCAAGATAGATATTTCCATTGTCTATCAATTCCCTCATGTATCTATAGAAGAATGTAAGGAGCAGGGTTGCTATATGTGCACCGTCAACATCGGCGTCGGTCATGATTATGATCTTGCCGTATCTTAGCTTGTTTATATCGAAATCTTCCCCTATTCCCGTTCCAAATGCAGTAATCATGGATTTTATCTCATTGAAGCTGAGAATTTTATCAAGTCTGGCTTTTTCAACATTCATTATCTTTCCTCTAAGTGGCAATATGGCCTGGAACTTCTTGTCCCTTCCCTGCTTGGCACTTCCACCCGCTGAATCTCCCCCGACTATATATATCTCTGTTTCGCTGGATTCATTTGACTGACAATCTGCAAGCTTTCCTGGTAGGGTTGTGTTGTCAAAAATACTTCTTTTTCTTGTCAGGTCCCTTGCCTTTCTTGCAGCTTCCCTGGCCCTTTTTGAGCTTATTGCCTTATCAAGTATAACCTTTGCGGTCTTTGGGTTCTCTTCAAGGTAATCGTTCAGAAATTCATAGGTAAGAGATTCAACAATTCCCCTGGTTTCACTGTTCCCAAGCTTACCCTTGGTCTGTCCCTCAAACTGTGGTTCAGGAAGCTTTACAGAAAGGATTGCAGTCATTCCCTCTCTTATGTCCTCACCGGAGAGATTGTCATCCTTGTCCTTAAGAAAATTGTATTTTCTGGCATAGTCATTTACACACCTTGTAAGGGCTGTCCTTAATCCAGAAAGGTGTGTTCCTCCCTCTGCAGTACCGATATTGTTTGCAAAGGTAAATACGTTTTCTGTGTAGCCGTCAGTATATTGGACTGCCAGCTCCACTGTTGTGAAGTCCTTCTCATTCTCAAAATATATTACCTGCTTGTGAAGGGCTGTCTTGTTCTTGTTAATATACTCAACAAATGATTTTATTCCGCCTGTATAATGGAATTCTTTTTTTGCCCCTGTCCTCTTATCATCAAGGGTTATTTTTATTCCCTTGTTGAGGAAGGCCATTTCCTTGAATCTATGCTCAAGAGTATCAAAATTAAATACTGTGGTTTCAAAAATATCGTCATCAGCCTTGAAATGAATCAATGTACCGGTTGAATCCGCTTCACCAATACACTCTAGGTCCCCATCCGGTTCGCCTCTTTTAAAGGACTGCTCGTATAGTTTCCCGTCCCTTTTGACCCTTGCAATCAACCACTCTGAAAGTGCATTTACAACTGATACACCTACCCCGTGCAGTCCACCGGACACCTTGTATGCAGAGTTGTTGAACTTACCTCCTGCATGAAGTATTGTAAGAACCGTCTCCACGGTTGATTTACCTGTCTGAGGATGAGTTTCAACAGGTATTCCACTACCGTTGTCCTCAATCATTACTGAATTATCTTCAAGAATGGTTACGTTTATTGTATCGCATATACCAGCAAGAGCCTCATCTATACTGTTGTCAACCACCTCGTATACCAGGTGATGTAGTCCTTTGGGTCCCGTGCTGCCAATATACATACCAGGTCTCTTCCTTACAGGCTCAAGACCTGTAAGAACCTGTATTTCATTGGCAGTATAATGTCTGCCGTTTTCATTTACATTAATATCATTGGCCATTTACTTCCCTCCAATTTTTGATTCCTTTATACAGACATCCTTCCTGTACATAAAAATACTCTTTATTATAGCTTTTAAATCCATTTATCTCAACTGCATCAGTTGTGGTGATAAATGTCTGCATCTTACTGAACAGCTCTGTGAGATACCTTCTTCTGTCCTCATCAAGCTCGGAATAGACGTCATCAAGAAGAAGAACAGGGTAATACCCTGTATCCTTCTTAAGTATTTCAACCTCTGACAGCTTCAAAGTTAGAACAAGTGTTCTCTGTTGTCCCTGTAATGCATAAGTTTTTGAATCGTTTCCATTTATCAATATACTGAAATCATC
>CAYMHD010000124.1:0-6459 GCA_964390135.1 uncultured Gudongella sp.
TGAGTTCAACTCCAGCCTGGATGAAGAAAATGATGAGCTGGTACTGAAGAAATACTTCAACATAGGTGTTGCAACAGATACGGAACGGGGCCTGATGGTTCCTATCATCAAGGATGCTGACAAGATGAACCTTGTTGAAATTGCAAGGGCAATTTAGGATCTCAGCACCAGAGCAAAGGACAATAAGATTCAGCTGTCTGAGCTTAAGGGAGGGTCCTTCTCAGTAACCAATTACGGGTCAATTGGAGGATACTTTGGTATACCAATCATCAATTATCCAGAATCAGCCATACTTGGAATTGGTAGGGTTGTGGAGAAGCCAATTGTTAAGGATGGGGAGATAATTGCAGCCCACATACTACCCCTTTCACTGTCCTATGACCACAGGATAATCGATGGTGCCAGCGGCGCAAGGTTCCTGAACCTGCTGAAAGAATTGCTGGCAGATCCGGACATGCTGCTTCTTAAAGGATAATGGGGAGTGATATAATGGAAAAATTTGATATAGCCATCATAGGTGGAGGCCCAGGAGGCTATGTGGCGGCCATAAAGGCTGCTCAGAAGGGTCTAAGGGTAATCCTTGTGGAAAGGGAACGAATTGGAGGACTGTGCCTTAATTGGGGCTGCATTCCCACCAAGACACTCCTCATATCCGCGAGACATTACAGGAATCTCCTCCGCAGTGAGGATTTTGGGATCACGGGAGTGGATCTTTCAAATGCAAGAGTTGACTGGGAAAGCCTGTCCAAAAGAAAGGATAAGGTTGTTGACAGGCTTGTTTCAGGTATTGAGATGCTGTTCAAGAAGAATGGTGTAGAGTCAATAAAGGGATCTGCAAGGGTAATTGACGATAGTACCCTGCAGGTTGACAATGAGACCATAGGGTTCAAGAACCTTATCATCGCAACAGGTGCACAGAGTGCATATCCGAAAATACCCGGACTTGAGGAGGCTATTGAATCCGGGAAGGCTCTTGATTCAAAAGGATTCCTTAAGCTGGAAAGTCTTCCCGAAAAGATGGTCGTGGTAGGTGGGGATGTGTATGCAGTCGAATATGCCACCCTACTAAACTCAATAGGGATGGATGTAACCCTTGTTCATGGTGGAAGTACAATACTTCCCCACACTGAAAGCGAGCTTGCCAAGACACTTCAGAAGCAGCTTAAAAAGGATGGTCTAAAGATAGTTTCCGATGCTGAGATAAAGGAATTCAATGAGGATGCCGTCATGGTGGAAAGAAAGGGCAAGACACAAGCCCTACACGGTGATAGGTTCCTGGTTTTCCTTGGACTTAAGCCAAACCTTGAAGGATTGGAAAACCTAAATTTACAACTTGATGAAAGAGGCTTCATCAGAACTGATGAAAAAATGAAGACCAGCATTGCCAACGTATTTGCCATTGGTGATGTCAACGGAAAGTTACCTCTTGCCCATGTGGCATCTGCAGAGGGTATAACTGCCGTAGAGAATATCCTTGGTATTGAGTCAAAGCTTGACTACAACAAGATTCCAAGGGTGGTATACTCCTTCCCGGAGCTTGCCAGCGTGGGAATAACTGAAGAGGAAGCCAAGGAGAAGGGAATTGACTACTCGGTTGGCAAATTTCCCCTTTCAGCAAATGGAATGGCAATTGCTGAGGGAGAAACAGCAGGCTTTGTCAAGATCATCTCTGACAATCAATATGGTGAGGTGATTGGTGTCCACATGGCTGCAAGCGTTGCTTCCGACATGATTTCCAAGGCTGTAGCCGTTATGAATCTTGAAGGCACGGTTTATGACCTTGCCAAAACGGTCCATCCACACCCGACTTTTGCTGAAACAATTATGGAGGCAGCTTTTGCATCGATTGACAAGCCGATCCATATGTAATCTTTAAGTTTAAAAATGCTGTGTGACCAGTCACACAGCATTTTTATACTAATATATGCTTTTCTTTTTCTTGTGGTCCTTTAGCATTTTGCCGAATTTTCTATCCTGAAGCTTTTTTTGCACACGGGCAGACTGCTCTTCCTTGGTCCTTGCAAATTCGGCCTCCTTCTTTAGCTTCTGGTAGTTATTCCATCTGCTTTCTGAAATTTCTCCTGATCGGAGGCTTCCCTTATGGCACAGCCCGGTTCCTCCTTGTGACTGCAATCTCTGAACCTGCAGCCTTCTGCTATTGATTCTATATCCTGAAAAGTCTCCTCCATCCCTGCATCTGAACTCCAAAGCTCCAGCTCCCTCATTCCCGGGGTATCTATCACCATGGTGCCATCGTCCAGGACAATCAGCTGTCTGTGTGTTGTGGTGTGCTTGCCCTTTGAATCATCCTCACGTATTTCATTCACCCTCATGACCTCGGTCCCCGCCAGGGCATTTACCAGAGAGGATTTCCCCACTCCAGATGATCCCAGCAATACCAGGGTGGATTCCCCTTTCAGATACTCCTTCAATAAGGAAATCCCTTCACCTGTGATGGAGCTTACGGCAAACACCTGAACTCCAGGTGAGTTTTCCCTGACAGAGCGGATGAAACGTTCCGGATTTTCTGTTACGTCAGACTTTGTGAGAACCACCAAGGGTTCTGCCCCACTCTCCCAGGCGGATACAATGTACCTGTCCAGCCTGTTCAGGTTGAAGTCCTTATTCATGGACGAAAGTATCAGTACATAATCAAAATTGGCAGCAACAACCTGCTTTGTCCTGTTGAAGGAGTCCAATCTTGAAAATTCACTCCTTCTCTTAAGAACCTGGTATATGGTATCATCCCCTGCAGGATTATGCCTTATTGCCACAAAGTCTCCTGTTGTTGGGTATGTCACACTTTGGCCGCTGTTATAGAATATTGATCCCTTAAGTGTAGCCCAACCTTCTCCCTGGCCAGTTATCACCTGGTATCTTTCCCTGTGGACTGCTGCCACCCTACCTGGGATAAGTTGTTGGTCCAATACCTGTAGCTTTTGAAATCTTTCCTTGAAATATTCGCTGTATCCTAGCTTTTCAATATTGATAATATCCATTTGTACCCCCTTGATCTCTTTGTTTTCATTTGAATGATCTTTTTCTTTCAAAGAATTCCTCCTGTTTTTGGGCACAAAAAAACAGACATAACCTGTCTGCAAGCATAAAAACACGACCTTTCGATCGTGTCCATAATACAAATTATTTTTTGAAAGGTTAGTTTTTTGTTGCCCGTATTATATTTTCTTCTCCCCGTTCACTTTAACTGTTATCATAATACAACAACTCCTTTCGCATCAGCCTTTTACAAGATTAGTATAATTCCTGCCATTTCCCATGTCAATAGATTTTTCAATTTTGTTACATAATTAACATTATGTTCAGATTACATACCCTCATGAATCTCAAGAACTGGCAGCACAAACATAAATCCTGCACCCTTTTTCTCCTTCATGTCAAGTATTTCCTTGATGTTGGCGATGGCCTTATCAAGTACCTCCTTGTCCCTTATTACGCTTATAAGGGTTTTGTTGTAGGGCTTGCCTTCATTGAGGATCTTTGTGATGCTTGAAAAAAGCCCTTCATCCACATTGTGCTCCAAGAGGACCTTGCCCATTCCAACGCTATCGATTGTTGTGGCCCCGGTATCAAGCTCATAGAGGCTTTCAAGTATTTCATCCAGCTTGTCAGTTTGGTTTAGAATAACAAACAGTGCATACATTTAAACACTTCCTTCGTTTTTGATGGTTCAATTATATCAAATGAAATAATTTCTATCAATTTTTTTAATTGTCCTTGCATTTATGAAAATGGAGGTATATAATCAAATATTGTTGTTAAATATTTATTTATTATTCCTATATATACTATACAACTAAATATTAAAAAGAGGTGTACTTAATGAACAATTTATTTTATTTTGCATTGATACTGCTTTCCGGAATTGGAATGGCAAAGCTGGTATCGAGATTCAAGCTTCCACATGTTACTGGATACCTGCTTGCAGGTGTACTGATCGGACCCTCCATACTTGGAATTATTCCTATGAATATCGCCGAGGGAATGAACATAATATCAGAGGCTGCATTGGGCTTTATTGCCTATAGCATTGGCAGCGAAATCAATTTCAAAAAACTTAGGAAGATGGGAAAATCCCTTATTATCATAACCTTCTTCGAGGCCCTGACTCCAGTTGTTTTGGTTACTCTGGCAATGGTATACATATTCAAGCAGCCCCTACCATTCGCAATAACCATTGGAGCCATTGCAGCGGCTACTGCACCTGCTGCGACCATAATGGTGATCAGGCAATACAAGGCAAAGGGGCCCTTGGTGGATACACTGCTACCTGTAGTTGCAATGGATGATGGACTTGCAATAATATCCTTTGGCATAGCATTCACAATTGCCAAGTCACTGATGTCAGCAGCCGGTACCATTTCCTTTGTAAGCGCTGTCTTGCTACCACTATGGGAAATAACCCTGTCTCTTGGAATCGGATTTCTTGCAGGTCTAGCCCTGACATATGTAATTCCCAAGATCAAGGGAGAGGACGAACTTTTAAGCGTTGTCATTTCGGCTGTCTTCTTGGCTATAGGCATAGCTACCTTTGCTCATGCATCAACGCTTTTGGTCTGCATGATGCTTGGCATAACAATCGCAAACTTTTCACATAACAGTATAAGAGCGATCAATATCATAAACAGGGTGACACCTCCGGTGTTCATTGCCTTCTTCACCCTTGCAGGTGTTGAACTGAATCTGAGTGTCCTAAGATATGCTGGATTGATCGGAATAGGATATATTGTTGTAAGATCCCTTGGGAAGACCCTGGGAGCAACAATTGGGGCCAGGGTGACCAACTCACCTGCCATGGTTACAAAATACCTTGGACTGACACTTCTTCCCCAGGCTGGTGTTGCAATCGGACTTTCAATGATAGCACAAACAGTCATGCCTGAATTCGGGGCTACAATAAGAACGGTTATATTGGCTTCCACGGTGGTTTATGAGGTTCTTGGACCTGTAATAGCAAAAAATGCACTGATAAAGGCAGGGGAAATCGATCCAACCCATGTTTAATTGAAAAAACATCCATCGGACTTGCTCTTCCGATGGAGGTTTTTAATTTACCTGAAGCTTTTTTCTTTCATTTCTCAAGAGCAGCACCTGGGAGTAGGTGAAGAATCCCAAACCTATCCAAACAAGGGTAAAAGCTCCCAGGGACCAAATGTCAAATGGCTCGTCAAATACAAATATTCCAAGAAACAGTGAGATCGAGGGTGATATATACTGGATGAATCCCATGATCTTAAGGGGCAGTCTTTTAAGTCCCTCTGCATACAAGAGTAGTGGTGTGGCTGTGGCAACCCCACTAGTCATTATAAGTAACCAGTAATAGGCAGGGAGATTTCCGTTTATCCCTATGGATGTTATCTCAACATATCCTATATAAAAGAGAGCAGGAATTCCTATTATCAGGGTCTCGAAGGCAAGTCCAGTAAGCGAATCCATCTTTGTCTTCTTCTTCAGAAGACCATAGATTCCAAAGCTGGTTGCAACAGTAAGAGCTATATAAGGAACCTTCCCATAGAGAAGTGTCTTTAGCATTACTCCAACAAATGCAAAGCCCACTCCAAATTTCTGTAGTCTATTAAGCTCTTCCTTGTAAAATATGCTCCCAAGAAACACAAGTATAAGTGGATTCATATAGTATCCCAAGCTGACCTCGATGACAAAGCCATTATTTACAGCCCAAATGTAGGTCATCCAGTTTATGGATATAAACAGGGCTGGTGCAAGAAAGCTAAACCATGTCTTGGAATTTGTAAGCTCCCTTTTGAAATCCTTTCCTTTTTTCTTAAGGATTATTATTATAACAACAAATAAAAAGGACCAAACAACCCTGTGTGCAAAAATCTGATAAGGGCTGATTGCATCCACAAGCTTCCAGTACAATGGAAGTAATCCCCAGAGGGTGAATGAAAGTACTCCCAGTATAAGTCCTTTTGTATATTCATTTCTATCCATAATATGACCTTCTCCCGAATAAATTAAATCATTATATAGATTATACACCTATTCTCAAATTTTTCCATTATAAAATCACCTGAAATGGTATTGTTTTTACATATCAGGTGATTTTTTGATTATCTTTTCCTCTCCAAGGACCTTTCATAGAGGTCTACATACTCGTCTACACTTACTTTCTTCATCAATTCTTCCAGAAGGTCGTAGGGAATCTTTTTGGGATTCCTGAACCTGATGCAGCTCTTTCCCATATCCAGCTTGGTATCCACCCTCCTGGAATACTCAGCCCTGAACCATTCCTCCAGTTCAGGGATCATGTAGATCCCCGAGTGATATATTGCAATGTGGTTTTTCTGTGAGGCTATGGACAGGAATGGCAAGGGTTCCTCCGGTTTTACATGGTAACCCTTGGGATATATTGAATGTGGGACAACATATCCAATCATTCCATAGCTGATGGTCTCTTCAAATCCTTTAGGGAGATTCACA
>CAYMHD010000125.1:0-6417 GCA_964390135.1 uncultured Gudongella sp.
TGTTGCTGGCTATAACATCGGAACCTTGTACAACTACTTCAAGAACCTGGATCATCTCATCGGGTTTGCCGGGGTAAAGTATCTCAAGGATTATTATGCGGTTCTGGATGATTACATCAAGGAGGCTGACAACGCAGAGGTCAGGTACATAAAGATTTGGCAACTGTTCTGCAAGTATTCATTTGAAAGACCCAAGATATGGAAGGCCATATTTTTCCTGACTCCCAATGAGGATGTAAGGGAGATCTTTGATGAGTACTTTGAAATATACCCTGGTGACTTCGGAATACATTCCGACGACTTGATTACAATGCTAAATGCTCCAGACATCTTTGATAGAAGCCGACAATGTCTGGCACCTGTTGCTGAGGAAGGGATAATCCCAAAGGAATGTGTAGATGAGTTAAATGAGATGACGGTATTGGTTTACCGGGGAATACTGGAGAGGTTGATTACATCTCATGATGAGCTGGATAAGAAGGTTGAGTTGGAAAAGTTCGTCAACTTTGTCAAGATAGGGCTGAATGCATTTAGGCTTTAAGCCTAATCCATTTGATTTCTTCAAATTATGAGTTCGATCCATTAGATCGGGCTCTTTTAATTTGTTAATTTTTATTAATATTTTAGCCTAATAATGGATTAACTTAGTCCGATAAATATGGGATGCTTTACGGAAGCATTGAAAACGCTTGCTTCTGTTAAAAATTAAACAATTAATATGAAAAACACGTTTTAAATGTGAACAAGTTTTTGAAATGAACATGTTTACAAAAGAAAGGTATTCCTCTATAATAGGCACTATAAGGGATCAGAGAAATTATGGAGGGAGTGGTTTTGTGAGATTGGAACTAGGTAATTTTTTTGTTAATAAGGTGACATTTGGAGAAGTTACAGGCTTTTCAAATGGAACACTTACAATTAACAAAGACGAGGCAATTGCCTTTGTCAAGGAAGATGAGCACATAACAGAATGCGACATAATGATTGCGAACCCTGGTGATGAGACGAGGATTGTACCCGTTAAGGAAGCTATCGAGCCAAGAGCGAAGGTCGACTCAAAGGCAGCTGCTTTTCCCGGGGTTACGGGAGATCTGTCTCAGGCAGGGATTGGAAGGACAAATGCATTGAAAGGCTGTAGCGTACTTGCTGTAGGAAAGCATTGGGGAAGCTTTGGAGATGGTCTTATTGACATGTCCGGAGAAGGTGCCAAGTATACCTTGTTTTCACAGCTGATAAACATCTGCTTGGTTGCGGATACGGATGAGGAATTTGAAAGACACAGCCAGCAGAAGAAAAACAAGGCAATTCGCTGGGCTGCCCACAGGCTGGCAGAATTCCTGGCCAAGGCTGTTGAAAATCAAGATCCAGACGAGATGGAAATACTTGAGCTGGGGAGCATTCCCAAGCGTGGTTCTCAAGTGGAGGATTTGCCTTCAGTCGTATATATTATGCAGCCACAATCACAAATGGAGGAAAAAGGATACAATGATCTGCTGTATGGATGGGACCTGAATCAGTTCCTGCCAACACTTGTCCATCCCAACGAAGTCTTGGACGGTGCAATGATAGGTGGATCATACATGTGCTGCTCCTCAAAATTCTCAACCTATGATTTCCAAAACAATCCAACCATTAAACGACTATACAGGGAACATGGCAAAACAGTGAACTTTTTAGGGGTGATCATGTCAAACCTGAATGTATCTCTTGAGCAAAAGGAAAGGGCAATTTATTTTGTTGCCAAGCTTGCCAGCATGATAGGTGCAGATGGTGCAATCATAGCAGAAGAGGGTTATGGAAATCCAGATGCGGACTTCATTGGCTGCATAAGTGCTTTGGAGGATTTAGGGATAAAAACAGTTGGAATGACAAATGAATGTACAGGTAGGGATGGCCGTTCTCAACCATTGGTGACCTTGGATGAAAAAGCGAATGCGATTGTTTCCTGCGGGAACGTATCTGATGTAGTGGAGCTGCCAGCAATGAAAACCGTGATCGGAGAACTGGAAGCTCTGTCAAGGGATGGGATGTCCGGTGGATGGAGTTCCGATGAGAAGTTGGGACCATCAGTAAGGCCTGATGGCTCAATAATAATGGAAAATGATTCTATGTTCTGTGGTGATCAGATTTGTGGATCCTCACCTAAGCAAGTTAGAGAATTTTAGGGAAAGGAGGTAAAATATGAAAAAAGCAGTTCTCTATATTAATCAGTTCTTTGCAGGTATTGGTGGCGAAGAGAAGGCAGATCATGCTCCTGAGATCAGAGAAGGAGTAATGGGACCAGGGCTTGCCCTTAAGGCAAGTCTAAAGAATGCGGAGATAACCCATACAATTATCTGCGGCGACAACTTCATGGGTTCAAACACCGAAGAAGCAATTGAGATCATAGGTGGTTTCCTTGAGGGCATAGAATTTGATATCTTCTTTGCAGGCCCTGCATTCCAGGCAGGCCGTTATGGAGTCGCCTGTGGAACCATTTGCAAGCACGTAGAGGAGAATTTTGGAGTTAAGACAATCACTTCCATGAATGAAGAAAATCCTGGTGTGGAAATGTTCAAAAAGGATACATACATTTTCCCAGGTGGGAAAGTGCTGCTGCAATGCGACAGGATACAAAGAAAATGGCAGCATTAGGGGATAGGATCCTTGCAGGGGAAGACAGATTCCTGGCAGAGGAAGAGGGCTTCTTTCCTAGAGGTATTCGACATCAGGTTTGGAGGGAAGATGGCCTTATAGCAGCTGATAGGGCAGTGGATATGCTCATCAAGAAGATGGCAGGTGAAGAGTTTGTCTCAGAGCTACCAATACCGAAGCTGGATAGGGTGCCAATTGCTCCTCCGGTAAAGGATCTATCAAAGGCTACCATAGCTATAGTCACTTCCGGTGGCATTGTACCCATTGACAACCCAGACAAGATTCAATCATCTTCTGCAACCAGATGGGGACGCTACAGTATTGCAGGACTGGACAGACTGGAAAGTGGAGTGTATAAGACAATACACGGAGGCTATGACCCAACTGTTGCAGATGCCAATCCAAACGTAGTTGTTCCACTTGATGTACTTCGAGTTTATGAGAAGGAAGGGAAGATTGGCAAATTGCATGACTATTTTTATGCAACTGTAGGAACCGGAACTTCTGAAGCGGAAGCTTCAAAAATGGCTGGAGAAATGATACCTTTCCTTAAGGAAGCTGGTGTGGATGCAATTATTCAAGTGTCCACCTGAGGTACCTGTACTCGTTGCGGTGCAACGATGGTCAAGACCTTTGAGAAAGCAGGCTTCCCTGTTGTGCAGATGTGCAATCTGATTCCAGTGGCGGTTACAGTGGGTGCAAATAAAATTGTGCCTACAGTATCAATACCATATCCTCTTGGCAATCCCAGTCTTTCTGAAGATGAACAATGGAAATTGAGACATCATCGTGTAGGTGTGGCATTGGATGCACTTACGGAAGATATTAAGGAACAAACCGTGTTTAAAATAAAAATATAAGGATGTTGTTGAATTAGATACTTTGGCAACTGATATCTGAGAACAAACGGTATTTGAAATACAAACTTTAGAATGGAGGATAGGCGAAAATATGAAAAATGGACAATTTTGGAATCCAGTTTTTACAATATCTTTAATAATATCAGTTATTGTAGTTGGTCTTGGTGTTATTCTACCAGAAGGTTTTTCAAGCATAACATCAGCATCATTTGATTTTTTGGTAGGTAACTTTGGTTGGTTCTATATTATAACGATGTCATCATTCGTGGTATTTTCACTGGCGATGCTATTTAGTAAGTATGGTGATATTAAATTGGGTAAGCCAGAAGATAAACCTGAGTATAGCTTAATGTCATGGTTTGGAATGCTTTTCAGTGCTGGCATGGGTGTAGGTCTAATATTCTTCGGTGTAGCAGAGCCATTATTCCACTTTGGTGGACCACTGAGCACTATCACACCAGGATCTACAGAAGCACTGGACTTTGCTTTTAGAAAGTCATTTTTACACTGGGGACTACATCCTTGGGCAGCTTATGCAGTTATGGCATTGGCTTTAGCCTATATGCAGTTTAGAAGAGAAGAAAAGGGTCTTGTTAGTAGTATCTTTATTCCTCTACTTGGAAGAGAGAAAGCAACCGGGCCAATAGGTAAGACAATCGATATCTTGGCAATCTTCGCTACAGTTGCTGGTGTTGCTTCTTCACTTGGGATGGCAACAATGCAGATCAATGGTGGATTGAATGGATTGGTGGGATTACCAGTTAGTACATTTATTCAATTGGCTATTATTGCAATTATAACTTTCTTATTTGTTATAACAGCAGTCATGGGTATTGAAAAAGGTATCAAGCTGGTATCAGATATGAATATTACATTATGTTTTGGATTAATGATAGTAGCATTTTTAGTAGGACCAAAAGTTGAAACATTGAATAACTTAAGTAACTCTGTTGGGTTGTACTTAGCAGGTCTTATTCCAGATAGTTTTGCAATATCCAGTGATCCATGGTACGGTGGGTGGACAATATTCTACTGGGCTTGGTGGATTGCTTGGGCTCCATTTGTTGGAACATTTATAGCTAGAATATCTAAAGGTAGAACTATCAGACAATTTATTACTGGAGTTCTAATTGCACCAACAATCATGAGTTTCTTCTGGTTCTCAATATTTGGAACAGTTGGTATTAAGGTGTATGATAAAATTGGTGCCTTTACTACAGAAACAGCATTCTTTCAAGTATTTGAACACTATCCGTTAGGAACATTATTATCTGGTGTAGCAGTATTGCTATTAACTACCTTCTTTATTACATCAGCTAATTCAGCAACATTTGTAATGGGTATGTTATCAGAAGATGGAAATTTAGATCCAGGGACACCTAAGAAAATAGTTTGGGGACTGGTAACAGCAGGCTTGGCAGCAGTATTATTACTTGCAGGCGGTTTGACTGCTTTACAAACAGGTTCAATTGTAGCGGCATTCCCATTTGCATTTGTAATGATTGCAGCGATGGTCTCTTTTGCCAAAGCTTTAAAAGGTGATTCAGCTTTTATGGCGGGACAACAAGATATTTCAGATAAGTAACCGGGCAAGCTTTGGTAAATAAGTGAGGCTACCGGTTCAATAAAAATAGCAGCATTAGGTGGCAAGATTCTTGCTGGTGAAACAGAGTTTTTAGCAGAAGAAGTCGGAGAGATTTCAAACGGTGAGTTAATTGGAAAGGTGGGAGAAGAATGAGTGTATTGGATAACAAAAAGGTTATAATCATTGGGGATCGGGACGGAATTCCGGGACCTGCCATGGAAGAATGCGTCAAGACTGTTGAAACGGCAGAGGTTGTATTCTCTTCAACAGAATGCTTCGTCTGAACGGCTGCAGGCGCAATGGATTTGGAAAATCAAAAAAGGGTGAAGGATTTAACAGATAAATACGGCAAGGAAAACATTCTTGTACTGATTGGGGCGGCAGAAGCAGAATCAGCAGGCTTGGCAGCAGAGACTGTAACAGTTGGAGACCCAACCTTTGCAGGATGCCTTGCAGGTGTAAGCTTAGGCTTGGATGTTTACCACATTGTTGAAGATGCAATCAAGAGTGCTGTTTCAGAGGAAGTCTATGAAGATCAGGTTTCCATGATGGAAATGGTTCTTGATTGTGATGAGATAGTTAAAGAGATGGAAGCGATTCGCCAGCAGGCTTAGTAATACCAGGAAGCTGGAGTTTGAAGGTATTTTAAAGAGAAAGGGTCTTAACCAAGACCCTGGAAAATGTCATAGGTTTTTTAAGGGTTCAATGGAGGCCTACCCTGCCATCTGTTGGACCAGTGCGAAAAGCACATTCCAAATCCGTTTAAGAATCTCGGAGAGATTCTAGACAAAGAATAAAGTAGCATACTTAGTATTAGAAGAGGCTGTCCCGTGTGGCAGCCTCTTTTATGGTTTATTTGGTCATGGCATAGAAAACATAGCTGTATTCATCCATGTATTTATGGTACATGTCAATTTCATGCTGAAGCATGGCCAGAACCTGCTTAGCCATATCATTTTCCCTGTACTTCTCCAGCATCCTGTCCAGGTTGGCCTGAAGGGGATCATAATAGTTTTCAGTCCAATCCCTGCTTGGTAGCACAAAGTGACCCTGATAGGTGTAGCCGGCAGCCTCAATCTGCTTGATCTTATTCTCGATGGTATCAATCTGCGGATACTCTTCCTCCCAGAAGGCTGAGATCTCATCAGACGGATTGTCCACTATCCAGCTGACTTCACTGCATATGAGAAAACCATCCTCCTTAAGAAATTTTTTCCATTCCTTGAGACCCCTTTCAAAGCCTGCAATGTAGATTGCACCCTCAGACCAGATCAGGTCAAAGGACTCCTCATCAAAATTCATATCAAACATGGAGATGCACTTGCCTGAGACCCTATC
>CAYMHD010000126.1:0-6413 GCA_964390135.1 uncultured Gudongella sp.
TAGGAGGCACAAGACTATGAATCAGGAATCTCCCACTTCTATAAGTGGCGAGAGTGTTCAAGACATTCTTACCAAGATAGAAAACTACGTTGATGGGATCATGATAGTAGATGAAAATGGAATCATCAGATACAACAAGCAGTATGGTCAGGGCGGATTTGTTCTCAACGAAAGGGAGTCCGTAGGACGAACACCAATGGATGTCTATCCTAATCTTGATGAAGAGACCTCGACCTGCTACAGAGCACTTAAGTATGGAGAAACTACAACCAACCAGCTGCAGAGGCTGGTACACAAATCCGGAAACGAAGAGTATGTGATTGACAATACCTTCCCCATCATTGAACACGGAAGGATAATAGGTGCAGTGAGCACTTCAAAATTCGTCAAGTCAGATGATTCAAGAGGAATTATTGACCTCTCCAATATGACAAGCACATACACCCATAACATGTTTACAGTAACAGATATAATCGGTGAAAGCAATGTGATGCAGGATCTGAAATACAAAATCCACAGGCTAAGCGAAACCAGCTCAAGCGTTCTTATTCATGGTGACACCGGAGTGGGAAAGGAGCTTGTGGCACAGGCAATTCACAGCAGCAGCATTAGGAGGAGCAAGCCCTTTGTTTCCCAAAACTATGCAGCCATACCCCATACACTTCTGGAGAGCATCTTTTTTGGTACAACAAAGGGAAGCTACACTGGAGCTGAAAACAAACCAGGAATCATTGAGCTGGCTTCAGGCGGGACAATTTTTCTTGATGAGCTGAATTCAATGGATCTAAATATGCAGGCAAAGCTTCTTAGGGCCATAGAAGAGAAAAAGGTAACAAGGGTTGGTGGGAGTGAAAGTAAATTCTTTGATGTGAGAATTATTGCTGCCATAAACGAGAACCCACTTGTCTGCATCAAGGAAGGACGAATAAGAAAGGACCTGTATTACCGACTTGCAGGAATTCAGCTTAGAATCCCTTCCCTGTCGGAAAGAACAGAAGATATCCCAATATTGACTGACCATTTCATAAAGAGGTATAACAGCACCATGAAAAAAAATATCAAGGGTATTTCCAATGAAGTTCATGAACTGTTCAAAGCCTATCCATGGCCTGGAAATATCCGTGAGCTGAAGAATATAGTGGAGGCTGCCTTCAATTTTGTGCAATCAGATTTAATCGAGCTGGGAGACCTGCCGGAGTTCATTACCAATAGCAATGCTGAAACCCCTGAAATTGATAGCTTTCACTCCCTGCCAGAGGCAGTTGAGAATTTCGAAAAACAGTTTATTCTTTCAAGCTCCAGGGAGGCATCAAACCTTACGGAGCTGGCTGATCTGCTGGGAATTTCCAGGCAATCCCTGGGCTATAAGATCAAGAAATATGAACTGGAGAGGCTTTTCCGGTAATGTACATTGAATAAGGACCTTTGGATTAGATCTAATCCAAAGGTCCTTATTCAATGCTAAGTCTTCTGCCAAAGCTCTTCTTAAGTTTCCTGACAAGGTCTTCAAGATCAGTTTCAGGAGATATGCATCCAAAGTAATATGCAGCTGTAGTAATTATTTCAAACTCGATCCTGCCCCCGGGATATCTTATAAAACCAAGCTCCAGAACATCCTCGTTCTTAATGGCAATCAGGTCAAGGTCTTCTGAAAGCTCAGGGTTCAGTATCAACTCTTCCTCCTCAACTGACATAGTGTACTTCAGCGTCTTGAAAAAACCAGATTTTAGTTTAATTGGGTAGCTCATTTTTCACACCTCTCTTATCATATATACCACTTTATAACAGCAATTATACCAACAAGCCATCTTGTCAATGTCAATTAGCTGTCAAGAATCATGACATAATGTTGCCATGAGATACACGACTTGCTATAATCGAATAAAGAGGTGATGAACTTGAAATTCAATGAAAAGCTGGATTTTCTTATGAGCTTGACCGGCACCAGCAACAGTTCCATGGCAAAGCATACTTCACTGGACCCCTCCTTTATCAGTCGATTGAGATCAGGCTCCAGAAGGCCTTCACGGAATGAGGACTATATAGCAAAAATGGCTAGTGTCCTATCCAAAAGATGCAGGGAGGAATATCAGCTGCAGGGTCTATTGAGCAGACTACAAGCGGAGAACATTTCCTATGCAAGGGATTCAATGAATCTGGAGACAGCAATTGAGAAATGGCTACGGAATACAACTCCAGAACAGAAAAACAAGGTTGGAAGCTTTATCAGGGAGCTTGATGATTTCAGCTTCAAAAAGAGGGTGCCTGTCAATTTTGAAACGGGTGAGCCCTATTCAGAGGAACCCAAGCAGGATGTTTACCATGGTGTTCAGGGCAAGCGCTCTGCAGTACTTCGATTCCTAAATGAGGTACTTGATTCAGACAGAAAATACACCCTTTACCTTTACAGCGACGAGGACCTGACATGGCTTATGGATGACCCTCTCTTCACCCAGCAGTGGTCAAGGGTCTTCCTGCAGGTACTACAAAAGGGAAACAAGGTTAAAATTGTGCATACAATCACAAGGTCTCTGGATGAGATGTTTTCAGCAATAAAGGAATGGATGCCCTTCTACCTGACAGGCAACATCGAACCCTATTATTATCCAAGAACCAGGGATGTCAATTTCAGGAGGACAATTTTTATTGCGCCAGGCTTATCTGCAGTTTCGTCCAACTCCATAGGGAGAAATCCAGAAAACAACCTCAATTTTTTCCTTGCTGAAAAGGATACACTTCATTCCTTGATTAAGGAATTCGAGGATTTCCTGAAGCTTTGCAGACCCCTGATGAAGATATTCAACACCTCCTCAAACACATCTTTGCTGGATACTGTCTCTGAGTTTGAAGAGGAAAAGGGAAATTGCATTCTGAAATCCAAGGCTGTTTCATCCATAACAATCCCACTTTTTGCATTGGAGAAGTTCCTTAAGAATCACTCGAAAGAGGATAGGGATAGGCTGTTCCAGTTCCACAAGAAAAGACAGCGTTCACTTGTTGAACTTCTGGAAGCACACAGCTTTGTTGAAGTCATACACTTACCGGACATTTCACAGCTTCATGAGAGAAAAATACCAATAGGCTTCACAGTCTTTACAAAGACACCTGTTTACTATGATTCCTATACCTTTAAGTCCCAGCTGGAAAATATCGTTAGTCTTATGAAGCATTATCCTAATTACAATGTAAGAATCCTGGACAATTCCAAGGATGAACTGACAGTATATGCAAAGGAAAACATTGGCCTTCTCATAATGAAATATGCGCAGCCATCCATAAGCTTTGCCATAAACGAACCTTACATGACCCAGGCTTTCTGGGATTATCTGAGGATGGATTCACCTGAGATCTCCAGCACGGCAACTTCCAGGGAAGGTACCATTGACAGAATCAATGAATACATTAAAAAGCTCAAGGATTATTAAACTATCCTTGAGCTTACTCAATCACTTTCCAGTATCGCTTATGTCAAGCATCCCTTCAGGAAAGGGTTCCCATATATACTGAGAAAGGATGTATTCCTGCTTGTATTTAATTGCATAGCTTCTTAGAATACCCACCGGCACTGCAAGGTGAGCCTTCCTGCTCTTGAACTTATCAAGGCTTCCCAAGAGATACTCCTTCTCCTCACTTGAGAGGTTGTCAGAAAAATATCCCATTATGTGCATCAATGTATTGACAAGATTAGTTGGCTTTGGAGGATTCTCCATTGCCATCCCAAGATGGTCCCTGTACTCATTGTATAACTCTTGGTATTTTTTGTTTTGGTGGTTTGCCACGATTTTACCCATAGCCTTCAATTCCTTTTGGCTGTAGGCCATCAGTATGTATTTATGACGGGTATGAAAATCCACCAGGTCTCTTGGCTTTCCATCTCTTATGCTTCTGAATCTGAGGTTTGTGTATAGCTTTGTCAGAAAATGTTCCCTGATTGCCATGTTTGTCAATCGGCCTTCCTCTTCTATCGCTGAGTAGGGAAATTTTTCAAACACCTTCTCTGCGAATCTGCCAACGCCTTTCTCAGAGCTGGCGCCTTTAACCATGGATTGGTAGTACTTTACATCCTTTATTCCACATGATGGGGACCTTCCCTTAAGTATAAATCCATCCACCTGGTCCAGGGAAGACAGAATCCTCTCTGAGTACTCATCCATTTCCTTGGTTACATATCTATCCTGGCCAGGCTGATACAGCTCGGGCTTTCCATTTACCTTCACCAGCTTCACAGAATCCCTCGGAACCCCAAGACCAATGTCCACCTCGGGGCACACCTTAATATAATCAACATATGATTCCAGTGCCTTTACAAATCTATCATTAATAACCTGTCCGTCGTATCTGCAATTGCAGAAGCCCAGACAATTACTCACTACAACTACGGGTTTATCATTCATCCCATCAACCTCCATTCAAATTTTGCTCTATTGGCTCTTGGGTGGCATGGGTATGAATTTGCTGGTCTTTCTGGCATATTCATCCCATTCCGGGTGATCCTTGTATTTCTTTTCAAGAAGTGGCACTCCTGATACAAACAGTAGCAGATAAGTTATGGTCACAGGGCTTATAAGACCGAAGAGTGCGCCCGGTACGGAAAGTGAAATTAGAAATATGCCCCACCACATGGTTGCCTCACCGAAATAGTTGGGGTGCCTTGTATACTTCCATAATCCATATTTCATTAGCTTACCCTTGTTTTCAGGCTTGCTTATGAAATCCTTAAGCTGAGCATCTCCAACAACCTCGAAGTAATAGCCTAGAATCCAGATGCCCAAGCCTATGAAATCAAGGAGTCCAAGGCCGCTGGAGCTGTTGAAATTGGTTATCATGATAGGACTTGCAATTATGAAGCAAAGCACCATCTGAGACATGAAGACCCTTGTGTAGGCCATGACCGCATGGTTCTTTGATCCCCATCTCTCCCTCATGGCAACATATCTGTAGTCCTCCTTCTTGTTCCAGTTTCTTTTGAAAAGATGCCAGGACAGTCTCAGTCCCCACAGTAGCACCAGAATGGTGATTAGGGTCCCTCGTATTGTGTATTGTGATGAAATCAAATAGCTGGTTACCGCCACAACCACAAAGCCAAAGCCCCAGGCAATATCAATTAGTCCATTATTCCTTTTGGATTGGGCAATCGCAAATACTATATTGAAATATATAAACAAAACCAATAGGGTTACAAGATAATTTTCCATTGCTTCTCCCTTCTAGTTGCTTATCAGAGCAACCGCTACAGTTCCAATTCCTGCACTCATTGCAACAATTGTGGAGATGTCCATTATATATTCAGGTTCCATGTTCAGCATTTCTTTAAAACGCTGTTCATACTCCTTGGCCCTGTCAGGTGCATTTGCATGAACAATTGCATACCTTTCAACACCCTTTTTCCTATGGATTTCTTCCACTAGGGAATATATCTTCCTGGTATTGGAATCCACGGAAAAAGATTTGCCAATTATTGAGCCATGACCTTCCTTGTCTATGGAAACAACAGGTTTGAAGTTCAAGGTGTTGGCTGCAAAGCCTACATATTTACTGATACGTCCAGACTTAACCATATATTTAAGGTCAGTGACACTTACAAATATCTCACTTCTATCTATTATTTCATCCAACTTATTTACTATATCCTCAAAATCCATT
Source organism: uncultured Gudongella sp. (assembly GCA_964390135.1). GTDB lineage: Bacteria > Bacillota > Clostridia > Tissierellales > Tissierellaceae > Gudongella. The sequence goes on from CAYMHD010000126.1 coordinate 5,644, forward strand.
CCCTGATGGATCATCTCAGCCGCCTTCATTACAACCAAACCCTCTGCACCCGAATTTCTTTTGGAGTCAACCAGGGCAACGCTGCCATCATCTATTCCAAGCTTCTCAATGGCTTTTCTGAAGGCGTTCAAGGTTCCGCTCATCTTATCAGATACTGTTATTACTATAATCTTTGAATAGTGGTCTCTTAAAAAACGTATATAATCCTCCACTACAGCCACGCTAGGCTGGGATGATGAAGGATATTCCTCAATTTCATCCATAAGGCTGTAAAAGTATTCAGATGATATTGTGGTCTTGTCAAGATAATTGCTTCCATCCGCGATTAGATTAAGGGGCATCATATAAATCTGATACTCATCCATTATCTCCCTAGGTAGATCTGCAATCGAGTCTGTCACAAGTGCTATAGGATACGCCCTGGAGTGGGTTGCCTCATACTGGCGCTTCATGTCATCAGCCTTTTGCTGGATAATCCGGCCATGTCTTCTCAGCCTCCTGAAGAGCTCCTCTGGCTGGGCTGCATGTATATGGATTCTCACCTTCTTTTTATTTCCTGCAATTACAAGGGAATTGCCTATATCCTCAACATCCCTCTTGATCTCATCAACATCCAGATTTTCACCCTGTATCAGCGCTTCGGTACAGAACCTGTAATGCAGGTCCATATTTTCCATGACATGCATATCTTCAGTCTGTATTAAAATCTCAGAATAGTCCTCCTCAAATTTAGCCTTTTCGTTGGTCTTGATGAACTTTATGAAGCCCTC
>CAYMHD010000127.1:0-6314 GCA_964390135.1 uncultured Gudongella sp.
AGGCTTCAAGGTATGGAAGAAGGAAAAATGCGACTCCTTGGTAACCCTAGGTGGCGGATCTTCCCATGACTGTGGAAAGGGAATAGGACTTCTTGCATCAAACGGCGGGAAAATTCATGATTATGAAGGTATAGACCAGTCCAAGAATCCATTTGTTCCATACATAGCTGTAAATACAACAGCTGGTACAGCTTCTGAAATGACCAGATTCTGCATAATCACAGATACAAAGAAGAACGATACTGCATTCATTTTTGTATCCCACGATCCTGAGGTTATGGCTGGCATGCCACCTGGACTGACTGCTGCAACTGGAATGGATGCACTTACCCACGCTGTTGAGGCATACGTATCAACTGCCGCCACACCAATTACCGATGCTGCAGCTCTGATGGCAATGGAGCTTATAGCAGAATACTTACCTAAGGCAGTTGCAAATGGAGATAATATGGTAGCAAGAGATAGAATGGCCTATGCCCAGTTCCTTGCTGGAATGGCCTTTAATAACGCAAGTCTTGGTTATGTCCACGCAATGGCACATCAGCTTGGCGGATTCTACAATCTTCCCCATGGTGTATGTAACGCCATACTTCTACCTCACGTAGAGCAGTTCAATCTTATTGGCTGCGCTGATAAGCTAAGTGATGTAGCCGTTGCTCTTGGGGAAAATATTGAAGGGCTTACTACTCCTCAGGCTGCCCAGAGGGCAATCGATGCAATCAAGGAGCTAGCAACATCAATCGGAATCCCTGCAGGTCTTAAGGATCTTGACGTGAAGGAAAAGGATTTTGAGGTCATGGCCAAGAATGCCATGGCAGATGCTTGCCAGGCAACAAATCCTAGAACAGCAACGCTTGATGAGGTTATTCAGATATTCAAGAACGCAATGTAGACTTTATTAAAAAATACTGGAACTGCTCATTTGAGTAGGTCCAGTATTTTTTCATTCCATTTAAATATATATTCACTAATTATTTCCATATCCTTGCAATACACCTCCCCTTCCTTTAAAATGTACTCATACACAAAAAAGGAGGCCTACCATGCTTGATACCATATATACCTACCTAATGGACCATCTTTTGGTTCCAGCTGCAGTGATTCTTGCCCTGGTACTTATAAGACCAATAATAAACAGGCTGTTAAGGAAAAAGGATATGAATTCACATCTGGGAAACTGGATTGTGCTCTATGCTTTTCTCATATTCTTCCTAAGCTACTACCAAAATTCCAACTGGCTGTTCTATGATTTCATAACCCTGGGTTCCATTGGGATAAATCTCAACCTCTTGATTGTATCCTTTCTTATAATAACAATGGCATTTCATATATCCAAGATATTCACAAGGCAGTTTCTGCCCAGCGTATACAAGAGGTACCAGCTTGACAAGGGTATCCAGTTCACCTTCAACAGACTCTTCCACTATGTGATCATGATAGTGGCCATACTTATGACCGCCTCTGCAGTGGGGATCCAATTGAGTGCCCTGACTGTATTTGCCGGGGTCCTTGGTGTTGGTGTCGGTTTTGGATTGCAGAACATCACCTCCAACTTCATTTCAGGAATAATACTCCTTTTTGAAAGACCCATAAAGATCGGTGACCGTGTGATTGTTGAGGATATAATTGGGGATGTTGAACAGATAAATATGCGGGCCACCATAATACGGTCAGTGAACAACGAGCATATAATTGTACCAAACTCATACTTCCTTGAGGAACACGTCATTAACCGTTCCTTCGGCTCCCCCTTTATGAGGCTAGTGGCACCTGTTGGGGTGTCCTATGATTCAGACCCGGACCAGGTCAGAGACCTCCTACTGAAGGTTGCCTATGATGAGGCAAAGGAGAACCCTTCGGTTCTTCTTGAGCCCAAGCCATATGTCCACTTTGTTGGATTTGGGGATTCCTCCCTGGATTTTGAGATTTTCGTCTGGGTTTCAGACCCGAGGGATCTCATAAAGGTGAAGACCAACATCAACTTCAGGATATTCCGCATCTTCAAGGAGAACGGAATCGAAATACCCTTCCCGCAGCAGGATCTGCATCTTAGATCAGTTGACAGAGAACTTTTGGAGAACCACCTGTTCAGGAATGAAAGTCAACAGTAACAATAACAATGTATTAAAGGCTCATCACAAACTTCGTGATGAGCCTTTATCTTACTATAAACCTTGAATTTTGGGACAAAAAGGACCGTCCCTAGCGTCCCTACTTGGCCTTTAGCTCCATGAGCAGCTGGCCTGCTGCAACCGTTTCAAGCTCCTTGGCATGGATCCTTTCCACCACTCCATCCATGGATGCAGTTATCTCAGTCTCCATCTTCATAGCCTCAACAACCAGCAGTGGCTGGCCTGCCTTGACAAGGTCTCCTGTGCCAACAAGTATCTTTGATATGTTTCCGGGAATTGAAGCACCCACCTGATATGGGTCAGCCTCATCCTTCATAAGGACTGAATCCACTGACTCACGTCTCAAGGCTTCCTTGTCCTTGATCCTGATTTCCCTTCTGTTTCCATCCACCTCAAAGACCACAGTCCTCATTCCGTCCTCTCCAACCCTTCCGATTTCATTCAGGGTTATGACAAGCCTCTTGCCTGAGGTGATCTTAACCTCACAGGTCTCCCCTTCCTTGAGTCCGTGGAAGTACACATCCGAGCCCATCTCTGTGAAGTCTCCCTCTTTTTCCAGGTACTTCAGGTAATCCTCGTACACCTTTGGATAGAGTGCGTAGCTGACCCTCTCTGAGCGGTCAAAATCCCTGCCGTAGCTCTTTTTCAGGTAGCCTCCTATTCCATCGAAATCCTCAGGAGGAAGAAGGGTTCCAGGCCTTACGGTTATTGGCTCCTCTCCCTTTAGGACCAGCCTCTGAAGGTCCTCTGGGAAGCCTCCCTCAGGCTGGCCCATCATGCCCTTGAAGTAGGCAAAAATACTGTCAGGATAGGTCAGGTCCCCTCCCTTGTCCATGATGTTTTCAGGAGTAAGTCCGTTCTGGACCATGAATATGGCCATGTCACCAACCGCTTTTGACGACGGGGTAACCTTGACTATGTCACCAAGCATTATGTTGACAGACCTGAACATCTCCTTGACCTCGTCGAATCTGTGGCCAAGACCGAAGCTTTCAACCTGTGGCTTGAGGTTGGAGTACTGTCCTCCCGGAATTTCGTACTTGTATATCTCAACCGCGCTTGATTTAAGGTCCGATTCGAATTTCTCATATACCGGCCTTACATTCGCCCAGTAATCGTTCAGCTTCTGAAGCTCCTCCGAGGATATTCCCGTATCCCTTTCGGTATTTCTTACTGCCTCCACAACACTGCTCATGGCAGGCTGGCTTGTCAATCCGCTCATGCTGTTAATGGCCGTATCGACTATGTCTGCCCCGGCCTGTGCAGCCAGCAGCATGCTTGCCACCCCGTTGCCTGTTGTGTCGTGGGTGTGCATGTGGATTGGAATCCCGATCTCATCCTTGAGGGCCGATACCAGCTTATGTGCAGCATAGGGCTTGAGAAGTCCCGACATGTCCTTGATTGAGAGAATATGGATTCCCCTCTTTTCAAGCTCCTTTGCCTTGTCCACATAGTACTTTAGACTGTACTTGTCCCTGGTCTCATCAAGGATGTCCCCAGTGTAGCAGATGGCTCCCTCGGCAACCTTGCCGGTCTTCAGAACCTCATCTATTGCAACATCCATTCCCTGCAGCCAGTTTAGGGAGTCGAAAATCCTGAATACGTCAATTCCCCTGTCTGCGGATTCCCTTATTAGCTCTCGGATCACATTGTCCGGGTAGTTCTTGTAGCCAACTCCATTTGAACCCCGTAGGAGCATCTGCAAAAGTACGTTTGGTACCCTTTCCCTTATGAGGTCTAGCCTCTCCCAGGGTGATTCCTTTAGGAATCTGTAGGAAACGTCAAAGGTTGCCCCGCCCCACATCTCCAGGGAGAAGAAATCCCTTCCAATGTAGGAGGTTGCCCTTGCTATCTTCTTCATGTCCTTTGTTCTCATCCTTGTTGCCATGAGGGATTGGTGGGCATCCCGCATTGTGGTGTCACTGATGAGAAGCTTCTTCTGATCCCGTATCCACCGGACCAGACCCTCAGGCCCCTCCCTGTCAAGGATCTGCTTTGTCCCAACCAGACCTTCAACTGATGGTGTGATTGGCACCTTGGGTACGTCGTAATCCCTCTTGAAGCCTCCTGTCTCGTTGACAACCTTGTCTGCAATATAGTTGAGAACCTGTAGCTCATGGCTGGTCCTTGCAGACAGGTCAAAGAGGTCCGGATTGTCCTGGATGAAGTTTGTGTCGCATTCCCCTCTTCTGAAGGTTGGGTGGTTAAGGACATTTATAAGGAAATCGGAATTGGTCTTTACTCCCTCGATTCTGGTCTCCTTGATTGCCCTGATGTTCTTGTTTATGGCATCCTGGAAATGTCTCGACCAGGAGGTGGACTTGACCAGCAATGAATCGTAGTATGGGCTTACCACAGCCCCTGTGAATCCATTCCCTCCATCCAGCCTTATTCCGGCTCCTGAGCTGGTCCTGTAAACATCAATTCGTCCTGTATCCGGCATAAAGTCATTACCCGGGTTCTCTGTGGTTATCCTGCATTGGATTGCAAAGCCCCTTGGCACAATATCCTCCTGGCTCCTGATCCCTATTTCATCAGAGGACAGGGTATGACCCTGGGCTATTAAGATCTGGGACTGAACAATATCAATCCCTGTGGTCATTTCCGTTACCGTATGCTCAACCTGAATCCTTGGATTCATCTCTATGAAGTAGTGGTTGTTGTCCTTGTCCACAAGAAACTCCACTGTTCCTGCACTTTGGTATTGGACAGACCCTGCAATCTTAAGGGCATCCTGGCAGATTTCCTCCCTCTTTTCTTGGGTCAATGCCAGGGCTGGTGAGAATTCAATGAGCTTTTGGTGTCTCCTCTGGATTGAGCAGTCCCTTTCGTAAAGGTGCACAAGGTTACCCTCACCATCACCCAGAACCTGAACCTCAATGTGCTTTGGCTTCTCAAGGTACTTCTCAATGAAGATATCCTCACTTCCAAAGGCCTTGAGGGACTCGTTCCTTGCATTGGAATAGGCCTTTAGCAGCTCCTCTTCACTCCTTACGATTCTCATGCCCCTTCCACCACCGCCTGCGGCAGCCTTGAGCATTACGGGATAGCCAGCGTACCTGGCAAATTCTATGGCTTCATCATTTGATGCAATGGCCCTTGTGATTCCAGGAATTGTTGGCACACCAACAGACTCAGCCACCTTCTTGGAGGCTATCTTGTCCCCCAGGGACCTCATCATATCCGCTGTCGGTCCAATGAAAACAATACCTGCCTGCTGGCATTTTTCAGCAAACTCGGGATTTTCGGACAGGAAGCCATAGCCTGGATGGATTGCATCCACACCCTTCTTCAAGGCCAGGGAGATTATCTCCTCAATGTCAAGGTAGGCCGTTACAGGACCCTTGCTTCTGCCAATCTGATAGGCCTCGTCTGACTTTGTCCTGAAGAGGGAATTCTTGTCCTCCTCCGTATAGATTGCAACAGACCTTATTCCCAGCTCCTTGCAGGCCCTGAAAATCCTTATTGCAATTTCACCCCTGTTTGCCACAAGGATACGCTTGAAATTTTTCATACTGATCACGACCTTTCCATATATTACAAGTTAACACTTTTCATCGCTAAAATATATTATTTCTACTTTAGCAGAAAATCTGACTCCTTTCAATAGAAATATCTTCCAAAGCCCTATGATTACTATTTCCCATCCATCTTCCAATTGAAAAACCACCCCTAGACCAGAGGTGGATTGATTCCAATTATGACCCTTAGACCTTTCCGGGTCTGATTATTGTTGATGAGAGTCTCTTGTTGTTTATAATCAGGTAGTCCAGCAGCTCGTCAAGCTCCGAATTGGACAGATGATGAATCTGACCTATAAGCTCCATCACCTTTTCAGACTTTATACCTCCCAGGTCCTTGTCCTTTTCATTTTTTGCCATTACAACAAAGTGCTCCTGAAGGACCTTCTCCTGCAGCAAGTGTATCTGATTCAGATATGCCTGCTGCCTTCTCTTCCTTACCGCCTCGGGGGTTGTGTTGTAAAGGAAGGCTATTTCAGCGTCAATAAGATCCTCCTCAAGGCAGAAATGGATCATCTGTTCATCAGAAATCTCATCAAAATTAAGCCTCACTCCAGAGTCCCTCAAGCTCAATAGGTTCACATAGGTTTCAACCTTGCCAGTCATTCCATCTCCCCCTTTATAAAAACCAACCTCTAAATTCATTTCTAGATATATACCC
>CAYMHD010000128.1:0-6257 GCA_964390135.1 uncultured Gudongella sp.
TGGCAGGACCTTCTTCTTGTTTTTTATGTTGTAAATTAGAGAAGAAAGTCCGAAGGTTATATTCAAGTCGGTTTTAATCAAGGACATTAATTTATTATTCATTTTCAGTCAGCTCCAGGAATATATTTTCAAGTGATTCCTTCTCCTGAGCAGTTCTTCTAAGCTCCTCCATGCTTCCCATTGCAATGATCTTACCCTTGTTTATAATTGCTATTCTGTCACATAGCTTTTCTGCAACCTCCATGACATGGGTTGAAAAGAAAACTGATTTTCCATCCCTCATTATTTCCTTAAGATTGAATGAGGACTTAGGATCAAGTCCCACCATTGGTTCATCAAGAATGAACAGATCCGGATTGCTCATTAGTGCTGATGTCAATACCAGTTTCTGTTTCATCCCATGTGAATAGCTACTTATGATATCACCAAGAGCATCCTCTATGTTGAATATGCTGGTGTACTGTTTTATTTTTTCAGTTCTTTCCTCAGCTGCTATGTCATACATATCCCCAATAAAGTTCAGGTACTCAAATCCGGTTAGCCTATCATAAATTTCGGGATTATCTGGTACATAGCTAATCCTGGACTTGGCCCTCATTGGCTCTTCCCATACGTTGATACCGTCCAGTATTATCTTCCCATCGTCAGGCTTCAATAGACCTACAATCATTTTTATTGTGGTTGTCTTGCCTGCTCCATTAGGTCCCAGAAATCCAAAGATTTCACCGTTCTCAATCTCCAGACTAATGTCGTCTACGGCTTTTACATCACCCTTATTGTAAGACTTTGTCAAACCCTCAATTTTTAACATTCTACACCTCCAACAAATTATTACAAATATAGCTTAACATAAAAATTGATTAATGGCAGCAAAAAGGTGGGAGCAATGTCCCACCTTTAAGATTTAAATCTCTTCAACCACCTTAGCAAATTCCTTCTCTACAAAATCTGTTGGTATTCGTTTGTCAAACATCTTTCCTTCATCAACAACCGCCAACCTTGCCTTTCCATCATCAAATGCAAAGCCTTTGGTATAGAGAATTTCCTTGCCATAGATTGGCCAGAAGGTTGCTTCCTTGAACTTGAACAGGTCAGTATACTCAGGTACTGCTTTTGAAACCTGCTCTGTCAACTCGTCAATCTTCTTGTATTTTGATGTCCTACCAAGTATATACATCATCTCGTTCACTACTTCCCAGTTGGAATACCCGGTCAATGGAGGTATTGCAGTGTATGTCCTCTGGATTCTTCTCTCTGAGTTGGTGATTGAACCTGTAGACTCAGCATAACTCACTGCAGGCAGTACAACATCAGCCTTTTCACCTGTCGGTGTCAAGTACATGTCGTGCACTGCTAGGAAATCAAGGTTTTCAAGATATTCAAGTGGAATGTCCTCTCCAAATACCAACAGTCCCTTGATAGTACCTTCCTCTATTCCCTTTACAATATCCATGCTTGGCTTGTCAATTCCAAGGTCTGCCAAGCCCTGACTGTTATTCTTAGGCTTAAGCTGGATGATACCTCTTCTTGGCTTGCCAACCTTTCCTGCAACAACTGCAATGTTTGCTAGAATCTTTGCTGCATCGCTGGAAAGAAGATTCTCATCAAATATTATCATTGAAGTCTTTGACTCAAGGTAGATTTCAGCTATGTCCACAGCTGCATTTCTTGGTTTGAAATCTGCCAGACTTTCCTTAAGCTCCTGGTAGCCCAATACATTTTTAGGCTCTTCAACCTTGTCCAATACTACCTTCAATATGCCCTTAAGCAAGTCGAGATTGTTGTCAGGACATATTGTCGCTTCAGTCCAGTCATTGATCTGGTCGTAGCCCTCATTTACAACAACCAGTCTGGCACCCTTTTCAACCGCCTTTTTAACCTTTAAGGCTGCAATTGTGTGGTCCTTCATCATATGCGCACCAGCCACAAGAATAAACTCTGCATGCTCTATTTCACTAAAGGTGCTGGTTGATGCATCGTAACCAAGAACCTCCTCAATTCCTCCATAGTTTCTATTGAAGGAGGTAATATTGTCAGTTCCCAGGAATTTCTGTGCGAATTCCTTGGCTATGAATATCTCTTCATTGGTATATCTATCAGAAATTGCTACTGCAACTGCTTCTGGTCCGTATTGAAGCTTAAGGGACTGCATAGTCTTGGCTGTCATTCTCAAACCTTCATCCCATGAAGCATTGCCTAGCTCACCATTCTCTCTTCTAACAAGAGGCTTGGCCAATCGGGTTTTCTGATTCGCCTGGTTATAGCCAAATCTACCCTTAACACAAAGCAGTCCTTTATCAACATCTGACTCCTTGTCTGGTATCGCCCTGTAGAGCATATCTCCATTTGTCTCAAGGTCAATGTTGCAGCCCACTGAACAGAAGGAGCAAATTGTCTTGGTCGTTTCCGTTTCCAAAGGCACAGACTTGTCTATCTGTAGTCTTTCCTGTATGGCTCCTACGGGACAGACGCTGACACATTGTCCACAAGCTATACATCCTGTTTCTCCAAGCTTAAGATCCAATGCTGGCTTTACAATTGTATCAAAGCCTCTCTCGACAAGTCCAAGGGCACCATTGTCCATAACCTGATCGCAGACTCTAACGCAAAGTCCACAAAGAATACACTTGTCTGTGTTTCTAATTATGAATGGATGACTGTCGTCTTCCTCTCTATAGTGCACCTCTCCATCAAATTTCTCAGGCTCAACATCGTACTCGTTAGCATAATTGTACAGCTTACATTCGAATACGTCATGGCATCCGCATTCAAGACACCTCATGGCGTCCTTGACAGCATCCTCTTCTGAGAATCCCTTGTTGACTTCCCTGAAGTTATACTTTCTTTCCTCAGGTGAAAGATGAGGCATCGGTGACCTGTACTCCTTCTTCCTGTCGCTGTAGTGCTCGCTGGTCAAGTGTGTTCTCTCGACTACATAAGGTCTTCTATATGGAATAACATGACCTTCCAGATATGAATTAATTACTCCAACAGCTCTTTTTGCGTCTCCAATTGCCTTGATTGCAATGTTTGCACCTTCGTTTATAACATCTCCTCCAGCAAATATTCCTTCTACATTTGTCTGGTAGCTGTTTTCATCCACTGCTATGGTACCCCTCTTGGTCTTCTCCAGAATTTCAAAGCCTTCCAAAGCTGATTGCTGACCAATGGCTCCTATAACCAGGTCCACATCCAGATATTCAATTTCTCCCTCAATAGGTACCGGTCTTCTTCTTCCTGAAGCATCCTCTTCACCAAGCTCCATCCTCTGAAGCTTGACCCTTGCAGCCCTTCCATTTTCCTCAATGATCTCCAATGGAGAAACCAGGAACTTAAACTGAACTCCCTCTTCCTTGGCTTCCTTGATCTCTATCAATTCAGCCGGCATCTCAGCCTCTGTTCTTCTATATAGGACATACACTTCCTTGGCTCCAAGTCTTACTGCAGTACGGCAGGCATCCATTGCCGTATTCCCGCCGCCAACAACCGCAACTCTTTCACCAATTCTCATATCCTCATTGACCGTTGCTTTTCTAAGAAAATCAATTCCACCTATTACCCCAGGAAGGTCTTCTCCCTCAAGTCTTAATGGTGTACTCTTCCATGCTCCAACTGATATGTAGCACGCATCAAAATTATTCTGAATGTATGAAAGGTTCAGCTGCTCACCTACCTTTACATTGTTTACAAATCTAGTCCCCATTTTTTCAATTATGGCAACCTCCTGGTCAATGACACTTCCGGGAAGTCTGTACTCAGGAATACCATATCTAAGCATCCCGCCCATTTCAGGCATCTGCTCATATATTGTGGTATGGTGACCAGCTACATTGAGGAAGTATGCTGCTGATAGTCCTCCTGGTCCACCCCCTACGATGGCAATTTTCTTGCCTGTGGGCTCACCTAGCTCAGGTATGAATACATTGTCGCTTGCCAGGTCTATGTCAGCAAGGAACGATTTTAGGTATGCAATAGAAATCGGCTCTTCCACCAGCTCTCTTCTGCAAGCATCCTCGCAGGGATGTGGACAAACCCTTCCTATGCATGCTGGAAGCGGTAGCTGTTCCTTGATAAGCTTAAGGCCTTCCCTATATTCCATATTGGCGGCAAGTCCCACGTAGCCCTGGCAATCGGTATAACCCGGACAAGCCAGTACACATGGCGGCCTACAGTCACCCACGTGGTCTGAAAGAAGAAGTTCAAGCGCCGTCGTCGTTGAGCTTTTTAGCCTATCAGTGTTTTTGTTTTGTATCATGCCGTCAGATGCCATTGTTGCACATGATCTAAGAAGCTTCGGTACTCCCTCAACCTCAACAACACACATTCCACATGATCCATATATCTCTACCCTTTCATCAAAGCACATGGTAGGGATATCAATTTTATTTTCTCTTGCAATGTCAAGTATGGTCTGACCTGCATTACCTTTTACTTCTTTTCCATTTATGTTCAAATGTATAACAGACATATTTCACCCCTACCTTTAACTTATTGTTATTGCGTCAAATTTACAAACCTCATAGCACTTTCCGCATTTGATACAGATATCCTGATCAATTTCGTGAATCAGCTTAGGCTCACCTGATATTGCCTCAACTGGGCAATTTCGCTTACACATTCCACATCCTATACAGTTATCCTGGATTTCATAGGTAATTAGAGCTTTACAGGATTTTGCAGGACATTTTTTCTCTTTTATATGTGCTTCATATTCGTCTCTGAAATATCTAATTGTACTAAGGACAGGGTTTGGTGCTGTCTGTCCAAGCCCACAAAGAGAGCCGTCCTTAACCTCGACTGCAAGGTTCTCAAGCAGCTCAATGTCGCCTTCCCTGCCGTCTCCTCTTACTATCCTCTCAAGGATTTCAAGCATTCTCTTTGTTCCCAATCTGCAATGGATACATTTTCCACAGGATTCCTTTCTTGTGAAGTCAAGGAAAAATCTTGCCATATCAACCATACAGGTCGACTCGTCCATTACAACCATACCACCTGAACCCATTATGGCTCCTACCTTGCCCAAGGATTCATAATCTACGGTTGTATCAGAAATAAAAGCAGGAATACAACCGCCTGATGGTCCTCCCATCTGTACAGCCTTGAACTCCTTGTCGTTTAGTATTCCACCACCGATTCCATATATGATTTCATTGATTGGCATACCCATTGGAACCTCAACAAGTCCACCCTTCTTGATTTTGCCAGTCAGGGCAAAAACCTTGGTTCCCTTTGACTGTGCGGTACCATAAGCAGCAAATGCATCTCCGCCCTTTCTTATTATCCAAGGCACATTTGCAAAGGTTTCAACATTGTTTATATTGGTTGGCTGACCCCAGTATCCCTTTTGAGCTGGGAAAGGCGGCTTAAGTCTAGGCATTCCTCTTTCACCCTCAAGGGATGCTATCAGTGCAGTCTCTTCACCACATACAAATGCTCCAGCTCCAGCCTTTATTCGTATGTCGAAGTTAAAGTCTGTTCCCATGATATTCTTGCCCAGATATCCGGCTTCTCTTGCCTGCTTGATTGCTATATCAAGTCTTTTTATTGCAAGGGGATACTCAGCTCTAACATATATTACACCTTCTTCTGCACCGATGGCATAGGCTCCGATTGCCATTCCCTCAAGAAGTCTGTGTGGGTCCCCCTCAAGTATTGACCTGTCCATGAATGCTCCAGGGTCCCCTTCATCTGCATTACATACCATAAACTTTGGGGTGTTTTTTTCCTGCATGGCTGCATTCCACTTGAACCAAGTCGGAAAACCTGCTCCGCCTCTACCTCTTAAGCCGGAATCCCTGATTTCATCTATTACATTCTTCTGTGACATTTCCTTCAGGCATTTCTCCAATGCCTTGTAACCATCTTTTTCTATGTATTCTTCTAACCTCTCGGGATTGATGATCCCGCAATTCTCAATTGCTATCCTCACCTGTTTACCAATGATTTCTTCATCAACTGAAGAAATCCTGTATGTATCATCGTCTTCCTTAGCGAGCTTTTTTTCAACAAGCTCCACAATTTTGTCTCCAGAAACCTTTACAAAGCGTTCCATTCTTCCTTCATCATCATAAATGTCAACTATGGGTTCCAGATGACACATTCCAACACAGCCGGTTATCTCAAGATCTATATCCATTCCAAGGTTGTTAACCTGATTCTCCAGCTCTTCGTATACCTTCCTGGCTCCAGCTGCTATGCCACAGCTTCCAAGACCAACAACTACCTTCATCTAGTTCCCCTCCTTCGCTTCAAGGGCC
>CAYMHD010000129.1:0-6176 GCA_964390135.1 uncultured Gudongella sp.
AGTGAGAGTGAAAAGATCAAGGTTCAAAGACTCTCTTCGGGACTGGAGATTTTTTATGCGGATTCAGCTGCCTTCAGTTTCAATGGAACAGGTAGGGTGGGGAATTCAAATACCGTCACATTGAAGAGGGCTGATGGCAGAACCTATCATCTTGCCATAGGAGTAAATACAGCAGAAATAACTCTTCGGGAGGTACAATAGGTTGAAAAGAAAGGGATTTTTTCTTATTGATATTATTCTGGGGCTTGGCCTTTTGGGATTGCTTGCTCTTGTTGTACATACTTCCATAATTACATCATCCAGAAGCATTGCTTCAATAGAAAACAGGTCAGCCCTTATAGACAATTGCCAAAGAATTGTTGAAAGCCTAAAGGTCCCTTCCCAGGATAACAATGATTTCTTTAAGGAGCTGACATATGATGATGGGTTTGTACATTATCCCTGTGCCTATTTGACTGAAGGCATGGAAGCAATGGTTAGGCTTGATTACCAGGATGAGAAGCTGCAGCGATACACAGTATTGCTAAGAGGGGAGGATACCGATGTCAGCCTTTCTGCCACCAGGGTACTCCAGTAGAAGAGGATTCACTGTAATTGAGATAATCATTGCATTGGGATTCACTGGTATAGCGCTTGCCATGTTTTTCTCGATATTGAGCTCCTCTGAAACTTCAGCAACAAGGATTCAAAGATTTGACGATTTCATGCTCAATGGACGATATGCCACCGAGTATATAATCGAGGATGTGATGCTGGCAGATGAGATCCTCAGCATGGAGGAATATTGTCCTGAGGGGTTATTCCAGGGAGATTACCTGGGCTTTATCCTAATCAATCGTAATGATGGTGAAAATATCGATACAAAGGACTATGACAAATCCTTCAATTACAAATACATATATTACAGGCTTACTGGAGATGTACTATTCAGAAGTACCTTCAGTCATAATACCTACCTTCCTGAGAATGCCCCATCCAATGGAGGCCATAATGTATTGGCAAGGAATGTATTATCTATCGGTAGCAGCAATTTTTGTTCCAATGACAGACTTTTGTATGTGGAAATAGAAACAAGAGATCCTATTAATGAAAAAGAATACATAGCTATTGAGACAAAATATCTTGGCAATCACTGAACGGGGTTGAAGAATGAAAAGAGATGGAAGTATCATAATGCTTGTTTTAATAGTAAGTGCAGTCTGCATTACGGCTTCATGGTTTGCGCTTGATACTGTAATCATGCAGAACAGGATTATCATGAACAGGTATGACAATGTTCAGGCGGAGATGTCCCTGGAGGGAAAGGTGGCTGAGCTTGTTGTCAGCTCTGATGATGCACATAATTTGGTTAAGGATGTTATTTGCAACAACAAACCGGAGGCATATAAACCATCGACCTTTCCCATACCAATAGAGGGAATGGAGGGTTCTGAGGGTATTATCAAGTTTTCCTATTGTGATGATGGAAGACTAAACTATAATTTGAGTATTGAGGGCACAAGAAACAGCGTGGCGGATAGCATCAACGTTAAGGGACATATCTATAGCCCTCTTGTGGATCATTGTGAGGAGGGCCTTGTAACGCTTCAGAACAAGTCCCTTGAATACACAGAAAAACTCAATGCATTCCTATCCAGCATCAAAAACTCATTTGATTCGGACAAAATTGACAGCACCTATTTTATAGCCAAGGATTACCTTGAGAATGAAGTGGTGATTCGAGCGAAATCATCAGGCTATAGATATATTGATTTCATTCGCGAAAGCCATATATCAAAATATAGCTTCTGGAATGGCAAGCTTGTTCTCTTCAAGGAATACGATGGATTTGGGAGAGACCAGGTAAGATTGGAAAAGGATCCAAGCAGCTATTCCACAGGCTATGTAATGGGTGTGGTCTATCTGGAGAATGGAGATCTCATTTTGTCAGGAGATGTTGATTTCTATGGGATAATTATTCTGGAGAATGGTGATCTGATCAAGGAGGGTGATGAGGAATCACTCATAAGGGGGAAGGTAATCATTAACAGCTATCAGCAGCCTGATGAGGGAATACAGATAGAATACGATCCTGAATACATGAGGCTAATGTCGAGATTTCTCCCAGGCTTTATCAGCCCCACAATAGATTCCATACGATAGTGTATATATGGAGTTCATAAAGTATTCCAATGGACTAATTTTAGCTTGTTACAGTACCCTTATACTGGTATAATAAAGACTATACGGGGGATTTTAATCTTTCAATTTTTATCTAGAGAATAGGAGGGAATAGATTGATACAAGCGGGAGATTTTAGAAATGGAATAACATTTGTTATGGATGGTCAGGTTTTTCAGATAGTTGATTTTCAGCATGTCAAGCCTGGTAAGGGAGCTGCGTTTGTCAGAACAAAGCTTAAGAACGTAATAAACGGTGGCTTCAAGGAGGTTACCTTCAGTCCATCCGAGAAATTTGAGAAGGCTGTAATAGAGACAAAGGAAATGCAGTATCTTTACTCAGATGGAGAGCTATACTACTTTATGGACAATGAGACCTATGAGCAGATTCCTTTGGAGAGGGATTCAGTGGAAGAGGCAATAATGTACCTTAGGGAGAATGATATTGCAACAATAAGATTCTATCAGGGCAAGGCCTTTGACGTATCTCCACCTAACTTTGTTGAGCTTGAGGTAACTGAAACCGAGCCCGGAGTCAAGGGAGACACTGCACAGGGAGCAACAAAGGCGGCTATATGTGAAACTGGTGTTACCATCTATGTTCCTTTGTTTGTGAACACAGGTGATGTTATAAAAATTGACACAAGGACCGGAGAGTATCTGTCCAGAGTTTAAAGGAGGGGTTAAAATGGAATATTTATTTCAGAAGGTATCTTATCTAAAGGGTCTTGCAGACGGCCTGGGAATTGATGAGTCGACCAAGGAAGGCAAGCTTCTAATGGCAATCGTTGAAACGCTTGAGGAATTTGCTGAGGTTATGGAAGAAGTGGTTGAGGACCAGATCGATCTTGAAGAGTATGTTAACTTTATCGATGAGGACCTTGCAGACGTAGAAGATGACGTCTACGGCGATGAGGAAGACTTCTACTTTGACGAGGATTTTGACTTTGATGATTTCGATGACTGTTGTGATGACGAGGGCTGCAACTGCTACAAAGGTCATGACGAGGACGAGGAATTGTTTGAGGATGAAGACAGCGATGAGGACAGTGACGAGGAATAATCAGATGCCTAAAGCTTAGCTTTAGGCTTTTTCTCTGGGATAGGCCCGTATTGTAATGGGCAAGCTGCTTTGTTATAATATGGTTACGTACTATTGAATAGGGGTGTTGATATGTCTGAAAAGGACCACATGGAATATATTGAAAATGGAAGCATACAGATATCAAATGAAGTCATTGCAACCATAGCAGGAACTGCTGCCATGGAGGTGGAAGGTGTTGTTGGAATGAGCAGCAACCTGGCAGGGGGCATCTCTGAGCTCCTTGGCAAGAAGAATCCCGGCAAGGGAGTCAAGGTTGATATTCGTGAAAAGGAAGTTACAGTCGAGATGCATTTGACCCTTGAATACGGAGCAAAGCTTAATGATGTGGGCTTCAAGGTTCAGGAGGAAACGAAAAGAGCCATTGAAACCATGACAGACCTTAGGGTAAAGGCTGTAAATGTTCACATTGAGGGTATCAACCGCACGAAAAATGATGAGACGGATTCCAGATTATAGTGGAAATACATTCTAAGGAGTAAAATATGGGAAGAAAACAAGCAAGATAAGGCGCCATGCAGCTGCTGTTCCAAATGTCCAGCAATGATGATTTCACAAGGGAAACCCTACAGACCTTCCTGGAAAACTTTTCCTATGGTAATGGGGAAAGCGAATACATCAGGACGGTAGTTGAGGGAGTAATGGACAATCGTGAGGAAATAGATGAGTCCATCAAACAGAATCTACAGGGATGGTCACTGGAACGTATAGCAAGGGTTGATCTGGCTACACTGAGACTGGCCATATTTGAGATACAGTATATGGAGGACATACCTGTGGAGGTATCCATAAACGAAGCCATCGAGATTGCCAAGAAATTCAGCACAGATGATTCGTATAAATATGTGAACGGAGTCCTAGGTGGATTTGTAAGGTCCATGAGCAAGGATGAATGATCTATACCTGGGTATTGATACAAGTAATTACACAACATCCATTGCTATTGTGGACCGGGATGGAAGGATAATTGAAGATAGAAGAAGGCCTCTTGTGGTGGAAAGGGGAAAAAAGGGGCTCCGACAGCAGGAGGCCCTATTTCAGCATATAAAGAACCTACCTGATCTAATGGAGGAGATTTCAGCCGACCTATCTTTGATAAAAGCCATTGGTGTAAGCACTAGGCCCAGAAATGTTGAAGGATCATATATGCCGGTGTTTCTAGCTGGAGAGAATGCCGGAAGGATCATGTCCAAATCCTTGAGGATACCCATGAAAAGATTCTCCCATCAGGAGGGACACATTGGAGCCTGCCTTATGGAGAATAGGGCTGATGAAGGTTTTCTGTCCATACATCTGTCAGGAGGTACAACTGAGGCTGTACTGACCAATAATACCCGGGACAACCTTTTAACCGAAGTGGTGGGAGGTAGTCTTGATATCAGTATGGGCCAGCTTATAGATAGGATTGGGGTACATATTGGGCTGGACTTTCCATGCGGCTTGGAGCTGGATGGAATGTCAAGGGATGGAAAGCTTATTGATCTAAAGCTGCAGCCTAAAATAAAGGATGGCTGGGTAAACCTGTCCGGCTATGAGAATATATTCAAGAGACTCCTTGATGAAGGAAGCAATAGCAGGGAGGATGTCATTTACACCTTGTTTCACAAGCTTGGTGAGGTGATTGTGGAGCTGATAGAGTTTGCTAAGGATTACCACCAGGTGAAGAGGGTTTATTTGGTGGGGGGAGTATCGGCAAACAGCATTATCAGAACCATATTGAAAGAGCTGGCTATGGACATCAATTTTCCCGAAAAGGATCTGTCTACTGATAATGCCGTAGGAGTTGCATACCTTGCAGCCTGGAAAAAAGGATGGGAGGAATAGTATGAGGCCATTGATGGTTAGTGAAGTTAATCAGTACATAAAAAAGCTTATAGGTAGTGATATGCTTCTTAGTTCAATCCAAATTGAAGGTGAGATTTCAAATTACACCCATCACTACAGCGGGCATATGTATTTCAGCCTAAAGGATGAAAAAAGCAGAATAAGATGCGTCATGTTCAAGGGCGATAATGTGAATGTAGATTTCAGACCCAAGGATGGAGCCAAGGTGACAGTAACCGGAAGCATATCCGTATATGAAAAGGATGGAAGCTATCAGGTCTATGTCAGAAAAATGGAGAAGCAGGGGATAGGGGACCTGTACAAGGCATTCAATATCCTTAAGGATAAGCTTCAGGAGGAGGGGCTATTCGATTCACAGCACAAGATGGCGCTGCCGGCTTTTCCAAAGAAAATCGGGGTGGTTACTTCCTCTACAGGAGCTGCCATCAGGGATATTGTCAGTATCCTCAAAAGAAGATATCCACCTGTGAAGATAGTAGTGTTTCCAGCACTTGTTCAGGGCGATGGAGCCCCTTCAAGCATCATCAGGGGTCTTGAAGCATTGGATAGGATGGATGATGTGGAGCTTATCATAACAGGTCGTGGTGGAGGATCAATGGAGGAGCTTTTCGCCTTCAACGATGAGAAGCTGGCAAGATGTATATTCAATCTCAAGACACCTGTAATATCGGCTGTTGGGCATGAATCAGATTTCACCATAGCCGATCTGGTGGCTGATGTTCGTGCATCAACACCCTCTGCCGCAGCGGAGCTGGCGGTTCCAGACAGGGATAATCTACTGGAGGAGCTCAGAAACATTGGCTGGACAATTGAAAGAATTATCCGTAGGTCAATAGAGGATGAGAGGTCCAGTCTTTTAACCTTTAGCAGAACACTATCATATCTTAATCCTGAGCAGAGAATCATGGATAGGAGGATTGAGCTTGACCATACTTTGAGATTGCTCAATCACACAATAGAAAAGAGAATGATGATGGAGGAGAAAAAGCTATTGGCCTTCAGAAATAGACTGCAGCTTGTAAATTGTGAGGAAATACTCCAGAAGGGGTACGGCATAGTGAGTGGCCATG
>CAYMHD010000130.1:0-6110 GCA_964390135.1 uncultured Gudongella sp.
CCATACCCTTCTTCCAGTGATAGAGAAATCAAAGGAGCAGCTGCAATCCACGGAGCTGGTTCCTTTCAAGACCTCAATCCAGGAGGGAATACCTGCCATGATGGTCGGTCACCTCCTTATACCGTCTCTTGATGACAGGGCAGCATCCCTGTCAAGCCAGATAATGGAGAAGCTCCTAAGGGAAGACCAGGGATTTGGGGGAGTTCTTTTTTCTGATGACCTGACAATGGGTGCCATAACGGAATCCATGACTGTAAGTGAGGCTGCTGTGGAATTTTTGGCTGCAGGTGGGGACATTGCACTTATCTGCCATGGAGAGACCAATGTAGTGGAGGCCTTTGAGGCCATAGAAAGGGCAGTTGGGGAAGGAAGCCTGTCAGAGGATGAAATAGACAAGAAGCTGGTGAGGATAATCAGGCTCAAGGAGGACTTTGGCCTGGAGGATAGACCTGTCACAGATACCTTCAAAGGGGATCTTGAGGATAGGATAGAGGGACTATTTGACTAGGGAGTGATACCTTGTATGAAGAAGGTAATTGGAATTGATCTTGGTGGAACAAAAATAAATGGTGCAGTGGTGGATGAATCCGGTGAGATATTAAGGCTTAACACCCTGTCCACAAGTAAGTCTGGATCTTCTGGGGAGGTTATGGATGGAATCAGGGAGCTCATCAGAGCCCTTAAGGAGGACCAGGAGATTTCGGCAATCGGGATAGGATCACCTGGTTTTATCGACTCGGAAAATGGAAAGGTCCTGTCTGTTGGCGGGAACATAGAAGGCTGGGCTGGCACTGACATAAAGGGACCCTTGGAGAGGGAGTTTGGAATACCCGTTCAGGTTGAGAATGATGCCAATGTGGCAGGACTCTGCGAAGCCTGGATCGGAGCAGGAAGGGACAGGGACAGCTTTGTAATGCTCACCGTGGGAACAGGTCTTGGAGGGGCGATTTATACCAAAAGGGAAGGGCTTTGGAGAGGGAATCACTTCCAGGCTGCTGAGCTTGGACATTCAATACTATATCCAGGAGGACATGGGTGCAGCTGTGGTCAGAGGGGATGCACCGAGCAGTATGTTTCTGGAACTGCCGTTGAGGATGAGTATGAGAGACTGTCCGGAGTCAGAAGGACAGGCAGGGAGATTTTCGATTCCTTCAAGGAGGACCCGATTTCGGAAAAGGTGGTCAGAAAATTTGCCTGGGACTTTTCCGTATTCCTGGTAACCATCAAAAATATTTTTGACCCGGAGGCAGTCATAATTGGTGGTGGAGTCATATTGTCCAGAGACAGCTGGTGGGATTAAATGATTGGGAATTTCAACAGTCAGGTAAACAATGATCCAGGTATGGAAATATTGCCTGCCAGGCATCTAAATGCTTCAGGAACCATTGGGGCAGCCAGGGCGGCTATGGATAGATTTGTGTGGGGGGTGCAGTCTTGAGTTATGGAAGGGTTTACTCAGGTGACTTTGGCAACAGAAGAAGCCAGCAGCTGACACAAGAATATATGGAGCTCCTTTCTGAAGGAAGGGGAGGGACCACCTACTATATTCTACCAAATGGAGAGCTTTTAAGAGCCCTTAGAAGAAAGGTCATAGATGAGACCGGAGGAGCTTTTGATATTGGCATTTCAACCTTTGATGATATGGTAGAGGGGATAATTGCAGGGAAAAAGCTCCATGTCATCCAACGACCAATTCAGCTCAATATTGTCAAGATGGCCATAAGAAGACTTGCAGAGCTTGGTAGACTGCAGGTCTTTCATAAAATGGCGGATTATGATGGCTTTGTTGACTGTGTGCAGGAAGTGATCATGGAGGCTAAGAGAGCTCTGATAGATCCTGGGAGCTTTTCTGAGATTTCACAGGGGGACCGCTACCTTGAGGAGGTGTCCCTGATTTATGGTGTCTATCAGGAGTTTCTCCATGAGAATGGGCTTGTTGACAGGGAGGGCACATATATTTTTGCCGTGGAGCTTCTGGGAAGAGGGGAGGCTTATTTTCAAGGGCTTGAAAGGGTCATAGTTGATCAGTTTTACGATTTCAGACCAGTTGAAATTGAAATACTGAAGCAGCTTCTTGGGATGAAGATTGATGTGACCATCAATCTTCCCTTTGGTGGAGGAGAGGAAACCCTTTTGGTGGGGAACACCCTAAGAACATTGGAGGGGCTTGGATTTGAAATCATTGAGGAAGCCCAATCAGAAAAAAGCATACTGGGAAACTTTGCCAGGCATTTTGTGGATCAAAGGGAGAAGGTTGATCCAGAGGGGAAAATAACAATCATAAAGGGTGAAAGCCCACAGCTTGAAATAAAGGCCTGCATAAGAAGGATCAAGAGGCTGCTGATGGAGGGTGCTGAACCAGGCTCCATCCAGGTGGTGGCAACCTCATCACACTATAGGGACTTGTTCCTTGAGCTGGCAAAGAGGGAGCAGCTTAACATAAAGGCTCCAATCAAAGGGTCATTGTGGGAAAGCAGGATAGTCAGGGGATTTATTGATATTTTAAGGCTTAGAGAGTCGGGAGGCAGCAAGGAGGACATCATCAATCTGATCAAGTCTCCCATAATAAACAGGGAATACATAGACAATGACCTTGAGCTTAGCATCAGAAGGCTTAGATTTGGCAAACTGGGGGATCTTAAAGGGATGCTCCGTTCCACAGGCAAGCTGGAAACTGACATGAATACATTGGAGAAAATCCACCAGCTGATAGGTGAGATTGAAGGGTTGACAGAAGGTGCCGGGGAGGAGAATTTGATTTCAGCCCACGGGGAGTTTGTCCTGGGGCTCTTGGATTCACTGGAATTGGATCGTTATGTGATGGAGAATTCAAGCCTTGTAAGGGATTGGAGGTGGGAAATAAATCAACTCAATGCACTAAATGCCTTCAGGGATATTGTACAGGACATGGTCAGGATGGATTACATTGATTGGGAGCTTTCCTTCAAGGATTTCATGGACATTCTTAGGGACTATACCTTGGAAAAGGAGCTCATCATACAGAATCCAGCCACAAATGGGATTGAATTATTGAATCCTACAAATGGAAGGGCACTTGGGAGGGACCATAAGTTCGTGATCGGTCTCAATAAGAGTCAATATCCTAGTCTTGATGAGAATAACTTCCTGTTTGCACCAAAAAGTCTTGAGAGGCTCAAGGGCGGTGGAGTCAAGCACCTGGATTACAGGGAGAAATTTGAGAACGAGCTGTTGAAAATATCAAGTATTATAGGCTCAACGGAAGAGTCCTTGTATTTGGGGACCTCTTCATCGGCAGGAGGGGAGGAGGACCTCCCATCAATTTTTCTGGCGAGAATCATTAGAACCGCAGGAAACAGGGATGGTAGGAGTAATATAATCCATGAGGAAATTGAGTACGAAACCTTCATAAACAGCAGTCTTGATGAGCTATCCAGTAAGGATGATTTCAACAGACTTGCCCTTTGGAGGTATTACCAGGACAGGCTGGAGCCTGAGGAGCTTGCGTATTTCCTTCAAAATAGCAGGGAGCTCAAGGATCGTGTCAATAGGAGGCTTCATTCAGAATACAGACGTTCAAGCGGTCAGCTGGATAAGTACAGCGGCGTTTTGAATTCTGAAAGCGTTGGAGGCATTATTGACAGGAGGATCAAGGACAGGGTGTATTCAGTTTCCTATATTGAAGACTACATAAAATGCCCGTATGCATTTCTTCTTGGCAGACTTTTCAAAATTGAGGAGACCCCCAGGGAATGGCAGGAGACCAAGCCCCTGGACAGAGGTCAGATTTTTCACGGTGTACTTTGCTCTTACTACAGAAAATACAGGGATGATCTTGACAGGGTTCCTCAGGCCTTCCAGGTGGAGGAGACCAGGGACTATCTCAGGTCTCTTGTTGTCAGAGAAGACAGGGCCTATGGACTGAACAACATATCCGGAGGGGAGAGGCTCTTCATTCAATCCATGGAGGAAACCCTCATGGGATATGTCTCTGCGGACATTGACAGGATGAAAGCTTCAAAGGTAAAGGTTACACCCTATCTTATGGAAAAGGAGTTTGGTGAAGACAGGAGCTTCAGGATAGCCGAAAATGGTATGGAAATCCATTTCAGAGGAATTATAGACAGAGTGGACAGGATGGAGGATGACAGCTACATCCTTATTGACTACAAGTCCTCGCCCTATGGGAAAAGGACCAGGGAAGACATAGACAAGGGCCTGAGCATACAGCTACCCATGTACATACTTTCCCAGGGGGACAAGCATGTAACAGGTGGCTACTATGGGATAATTTCATCAGGAGAGCTCTATCCTGCATTGGCTATCAATGGCAAGGCCCCCTTTGTGTCCGGTAGGAACTCCGGAGCAGTTGATGAGGAGGAGTTTTCCAGGCTGCTTCAAAGGAGCAGGGATGCCGTAATGGAGGCCGTCAAGGGAATACAGGAGGGTTACTTTGCTGTAGCTCCAATGGAATGCTCAGCATACTGCATATTCAGGGACATTTGCAGATATGGCAACAAGGAGGAGGTGAACTGATGGACAGGCAGCAGCAGGCGATACAGACCATCGATATGAACCTTGCAGTTTCAGCAGGGGCGGGAACAGGTAAAACAAAGGTTCTCACTGAGAGATATGTCCATATCCTGGAAAATGGAGACCTGGATGAGGGTAGGGAGATAGAGTCACTTGTGGCAATAACCTTTACCAAGAAGGCCAGCACTGAGATGAAGGAGCGGATTGAGCAGGAGATTGCTTCAAGGCTGGACCAGGGAGAGAGATGGAGAAGGCTCTACAGGGATTTCTCAAAGGCTTATATAATGACAATACATAGCTTCTGTGGAAAGCTCCTTCGGGAAAATCCAGTTCAGGCAGACATCGACCCGGGCTTTGCTGTACTTGAGGAGTATGTGGCAGACAGGATGCTAAGGGAGTCAGCCGGAAGAGTCCTTGACAGACTGCTTAGGGAAGAGGATAACCTACAGACCATCAGCCTACTGGGAAAGAAGGATATTGACACTCTTTCAGAGGAGCTTATGGATATTTACAAGAAGATCAGAACACTGGGAATAACCATTGATGAAGCAATGGAAAAGACCATTTCCCATATCTCAGGAATGGAGATTGGGGAGGAAATACTTCAGGAAATAAGAGATACAGCCATCTACCTGGGTGGTGAAATGGGAAGGGGTAAATTCGTAAGCGTGCTCAAGGAGCCTGAAGTACAGGAATTTCTAGAGGGTGAAGAGAAAAGGGACCTGCTAAGGAAAGTGCTGCAGCTCTTGGGTGACAATATGGGAAGCAGCAAGAAGGCTCCAGAGGCACAGCAAAGACTAAGGGAGCTTCTTCAGCTTGCATTGGCAACATTTGAAAAGGAAAAGCTCGACCTGTATGTCCTTACGCTTAACATAGTCAAGGAAATGGATAGGGAGTATTCAGCCAGAAAGAAGGACCAGGGGGCATTGGACTATGAGGACCTTCAGATTCAGGCCCATAGCCTGCTCCAGCAGGATGAGATCCTCCAAAAGTATCAGGATAGGTTCAGATACATCATGATTGATGAATTTCAGGATACCAACCAGCTGCAGAAGAAAATCTTCTACCGCCTGGCATCCGGTGAAAATAAGCTGGATAGGGGCAACCTGTTTGTTGTTGGAGATCCGAAGCAGTCTATCTATGCCTTTCGGGGAGCGGACATTCAGGTATTCTACGATGTGGTAGGGGACATTGAAGCCTCACAGAAGGGGAGGGTCATAACCCTTACAGAAAACTACAGAACCGTATCCACGGTGCTGGAGCTTGTTGATAGGATATTTGCAGGTCTCTTGGGGGACAGGTACAATCCATTGAATCCAAACAAACAGGTGGACAGACCTGTGGAGGTTGAGGTTCTATACAAGGAGGACTTCTCCGGAAGCTCCAAGGAGATACAGGAGCTTGAAGCTGATCAGATTGCCAGAAGGATAAGGTTCATGGTAGATAATGAAGAGCTTCATGGGGGTAGGAAGGTTCAATACAGGGATATTGCATTGCTTTTCAGGGCAATGACAAGAAGCTCAATCTATGAGGATGCCCTTAGAAGGTACAATATCCCCTACACCACCACAGGAGGATTGAACTTCTACCAAAGGGCC
>CAYMHD010000131.1:0-6048 GCA_964390135.1 uncultured Gudongella sp.
ATCCGCACAAGGTCCTCCTGTACATTCAGCAGGTCATTGTAGGTCAGATAATCGTAATCCACTAGACCCATGGAACCATCGGGCATATATGCATACTCCAGGTTACCGTCCGGCATAATCCATCTGTCTCTGGTTATCTTCACCCCATTTAGCATCTTCTGGGCAAAATCAAGGTACTCCGGACTTCTCTCCGATTCATAGAGGAGAAGGAAGGAATGTATTGCCTGCAGCTGATGATTGAGGGAGGTATGGTTATCCCTGCCAGAGGGATGGTAATAGTCATGAACCAACCATCCCTCACCTATAATCGGATCATCTACCACATATTTGTTGTTTCTTCCATGCTCAAGATAATAGGCTGCCAGCCTGACCGCCGTATCCCTATACACAGAATCACCATATCTTCTGAAGGCCACTATGTTTGTCTCCATGGTATCAGCATTGAACCTGGTATCAAAGAAGCCTGATTCTATCCCATAATCATCAAAGAGCCAGCTGCTCCTTGGAAGTGAAGGAAGAAATCCCCCCTTATTGATGTTTCTGTGGGCTATTTTCAATAGTGAGGCTCCAATCAGCTCAGAAGCTGTACTTCCCCCGGAACGTATCATTGAATTTGTCAGGTAATCACTTGGTATCCTCCAGTATGAGCCTGGTGTTGATGGATGGTATGTGGAGGGGCTCCTATAGTTGTAGCCATCATAAAGAAGCCTGGCATTTTTGTCAAGGTCATAGTTGGACCATAGCTTAAGCTGGTCCTTGTTGTTGAAATCCACCAGGTCCTGGCTTGAGCCTGCACCCCAAAGGATACCCTGAACACCGGGACTTAGATTATAGCGGAAGGTCACAATCCATCCATCCGGGTCCCTTTTTAGCTGGATTGGAAGGGTTGAAATTGAATCTTTTGTCCCTGATCCCAGATCCCTGTAGGTATAGGGTTGACCAAGTATATAATTATACTTGTCTGTAGAAAGGAAAAGAATCCTACCCTGGGGAAGCTCCCCCTCCATCAAGGGGACCTCCACAAGATTCTTGTAATCATCAAAATATTTCAGGTTACCGGTCTCCCCCGGAATCCTGAAGCTTGTCCAATAGAGGTGGTCTGTTTTGGAGACAACCCTTCGTATGAAAAAATTGCCCTTTCCAGGGATGCTGTTGTTTGTCTGTATATATGAAACCTGGTCATTGACCTCCTGATAGTGCTCCGTAAGGGCCGCCGCTGATGCCACTGAATTAATACTCAGCAATATGGCAAATGTGAATATTAAAACCAATACCAGGGATTTGATATTACACATAGATACCTTTTTTTCCATATAGTAGCCTCCTTATGCAAAAATAGATTGTCAAATATAAATCATAGTTTCTCATTTTTCATGGTATTCTAAAACCTGCTTGATAATTTCTTCCTCAACACTGCCTGGCTCTACAGGTCTCCACGAGACCTCCTCATATTCCAGATATCAGGCTTCAAGGATATAACCTTCCTCATTGAAGGCAAAGGCATCGGAAAACTTGTATCTCATCTGATCAGGGTCGATATGCCAAAGGAGCTCGTCCCTAACGACAATATTCCTTTCTTGATCGATATCATGCTTAACCCACACGTCAATCACACTGATACCTTCCTCCGGATCAAATCTCTCATCAATGGTAGATTTATCGAAGTACCATGGTCCCAGTGAATCTGTAGCCACATAGACAAAATTATCATCACTGGGTTTTTCCATCCCTTCCTGAACCAGAATAAAAGCAATGACCATAAACAATATGACACCAATGAATATTACACTATTCTTTTTCATATAATCACCTATTCAATTATACCCATAAATAGGCAAATATAGCCCAAAAATAGGTTACAGTTCTGTTACGGATTAGAGCTGCCAAACTACAATTAGAAAAATTTGGAATGCTTTAGTTGACCACAGAGAGTAGGCAGTGATATTATTAGAATCAGGAGATTGATGGAAATTAATATATACGGAAATTGATCAAAGCCTAAAGGAGGATGACCATGGACTATAATGAAATCAGGGAAAATGCAAAGGAGATACTGGTACCACTTTGCCTTGTATGCAAGGAGTGCAACGGAGTGGCCTGCAGAGACTGGGTTCCCGGCGTTGGAGCCAAGGGTACAGGTAACAGCATCATCCGGAACAACGACTACCTTCAGCAGGTAAACGTTGTAATGGATATGATCTATGAGGGCAAGGGTCAGGATACCAGCATCAACCTATTCGATAAGGACTTCTCCGCACCCATATTCGTAGCCCCAATAGGCGGGATGGACATCAACTACGGTGGAAGGATTGCCGAGGGGGAATACCACAGAAGGACCCTTATTGGAGCAAAGAATGCCGGTATAGCAGCATTTACAGGGGACGGAGCCAATCCTACATATTTTGATGAACCACTGGAACACCTTGAGGCTGTGGGGGGCTGGGGAGTTCCGACGCTTAAGCCATGGGCTCTTGACAAGGTTCTTGAGAAAATCAAAATGGTTGAGGAGCTTAACCCACTAGCCCTGGCAATGGACATAGATTCAGCCGGTCTTGTTCATCTGGCAAAATCAGGTAAGCCCGTCTTTACTAAGACAGTTGAGGACCTAAAGGAAATTGTGGAGGGGACAAGGCTGCCATTCATTATAAAGGGAGTCATGTCTGCGGAGGGAGCCAGAAAGGCTGCCGACTCAGGAGCCTATGGAATCGTTGTTTCAAACCACGGCGGCAGGGTTCTAGACAATACCCCAGCAACAACGGAAGTTCTTCCGGCTATCAAAGAGGCCGTTGGGCACAGGATGAAGATATTTGTTGATGGTGGAATCCGAACCGGTGCTGATGTGTTCAAGGCCATAGCCCTTGGTGCGGATGCCGTTCTCATAGGCAGAACCTTTACAATTATGGCCATAGGCGGTGGAGAAAAGGGTGTCCAGCTATATGCTGAAAGGCTTATTGCAGAGCTCAAGGACACCATGCTTATGACAGGCTGCAGCACAATAGAGGACATAAGCAGAGACAAGATAGTTATACCTGAATAAACAAATATGGGGCACAGCAGTCTGTGCCCCAAATACATAACGGAGTGACAATATGGAATATTTCATCTATACTTTTTTCAATATAATATTTCCGCTTTTCATAACTATATTCGCAGGCTATGGGATAAGATCCATCCTGCCAATCGATGTCAGAAGCCTGGTGAAGCTTCAGCTGTATCTTTTGCTACCAATCGTCCTTTTCGTAAAGGTGTATGAAAGCGAACTTAGCGGGGAGGTTGTCATATCAGTATCTATTGCAACTGCATTTGTAATGACTGCAATGTATGTGATATCATTTGTAATTTCAAGGCTCAGAGGGTATTCCTCGGAGGACACCAGCGTATTCGTAAATTCAACAACCTTCTACAACGCCGGGAATCTAAGCCTGCCACTTATGCAGCTCCTCTACACCAATCCAATTGCTGTCTCAATCCAGGCCATAATAATGCTTGTTCATAATGTGGTGTTTTTTACTGTGGGGATGTTCACAATCGGAAGCAGCAGGGGAAGTGCAAGGAAGGCTATGGGATATGTTTTCAGGATGCCCTTTATTTATGTAATGATTACAGGTATAATATTAAGAAGAATCAATGTGACGATTTGGGATCCACTATGGCAATCCTTGAGCCTTATGAGCACAACCTATGCAGGAATTGCACTTATAACCCTGGGTGCCCAGCTTCGTGAGACAAGCTTCAGCCTTGGAAATCTTCGGATTTATCTATCAAGCATGCTGAGACTGCTGATTGCACCCTCAATTGCCTTTGCGGTAGTAATCCTTATGGGAATTGAAGGCATTACAGCCCAGGTTCTTGTTATTGCAATGGGAGCCCCAACAGCAGTGAATGTGGCACTGACATCCATGGAGTTTGACAACAATCCTGAATTTGCATCCCAGGCGGTCCTAACATCAACCTTGCTTAGCGCAGTCACTTTGACAATAGTTATAATACTTGCCCAGCAGGCCATACCCATTTAGAGTAAAGTACATTTAGAAAGGTGATTAAATGAAGAAGCATTTATACATCGAAAAGAACCAAAACGGCTCTCTCCAGATACCCAGGGAGGCACTGGAAAGTGAGCATCAGGGAAGACACCAGGAGTACATATTCTATGAGGAAAACGGAAAGCTTGTACTTGCCCCTTCAATCCATTCGGTCCAAAGGCTATACATTGAGCCAACTGCAGCCTGCAATCTCAATTGCGTTACCTGCATAAGAAAGACCTGGACAGAGACCATGGGATTTATGAAGAGGGAGGAGTTTGACAAGCTTCTAGATGACATAAAGGAGATCAGTACAATCGATTCAGTTATGTTTGGAGGCTTCGGTGAACCGACACACCATCCTGACATATACTACATGATCAAGAGCATAAGTGACCTTGGAATAAGAACAGAAATCACAACAAACGGCACAAAGCTGACTGAGGAGAACATAAGGAAGCTTATGGATGCAGGCCTTAACAACATTTGGGTTTCCGTGGACAGCATGGATATGGACAGGTTCAATGAAATCAGGGAGGGGGCAGACTTTGGAGAGGTGTTTGACAACCTCATGACCCTTAAGAGGATGAACCGGGGAAAGGACAAGAAGCTTACCCTGGGAATTGCATTCGTTGTTACAAAGGACAATGTGGAGGATCTGTCCAGGCTAAGGAGCTTTGCAACCAAGGTGTGGGCAGAGAAGATCTCTGTAAGCAATGTGATTCCATACGATCGGGAAATGGAAGACAAGATGCTTTGCAAGAAGACCCTTTTCAAGCCTCTGGCCTACAGGAAGCAGGATGTCATAAGAAAGGGAACAAAGGAGGTCATGATACCTGAGATCAGCCTTCCAAGGATAGACTACAACAAATACACAAAGGAAGGACTCCACGACATACACGCATCCATGATGAAGACCAAGACCCTGGGTGAGGAGTTCAAGGAGCACAACGACTACTGCCGTTTTATCAACGAAGGCAATGTTTTTGTGAGATGGGATGGGGAGGTGGCCCCTTGCATGGGACTGATCCACTCATACACAACCTTCCTCAACGGAAACAAGAGATACATGAAAAGCCACACCTTCGGGAACATCAAGGAAGAGTCCCTTAAGGAGATATGGGACAGTGAGGACTACAGGGATTTCAGGCAGAAGGTATATGATTTCGATTTCTCCCCCTGCGTACTGTGTGGAGGCTGTGAGGATGTTGACAGCAATGAGAAGGACTGTCTTAAAAACACCTTCCCGGCATGTGGAGGATGTCTATGGGCACAGGGAGTTATCCAGTGTCCCTAGAATACAACTAAATTAATCAAGGAGGATGGAATATGCCAATACTACAGGTGGAAATGCTTAAGGGTAGGACAGAGGAACAAAAGAGAGCAATGGTTGAAAAGGTTACAGACGCCCTTGTGGAGACTGTAAACTGCAAGAGGGATGCCGTCAGGATCATCATCAGGGAGATGGAGGACGAGAACTTCGCCATTGGTGGAGTGCTAAAATCAGACATGTAATTGGAAAGGCTACTGTGGAAGGCTCGCAGTAGTCTTATCTTTGCCTCTGGCTCCAAAAATTCATTTGATTTATGGACCTTGGTGAAATAGAATAAGGGTTGTAATAATGATGAGCGGGTGTGTAAAAATGAGCAAGGAATATGATAAATTGGAACCAATTTCAGATTTGGCCCATGAAAAGCTGGAGGAGGAAGCCCACCATATGGTCGAGGAAGTGGACAGAAGCAGCAGGATCAGAACCTACAGGGGACCCTGGTCCAAAATCATCACTGTACTTTCAGTCCTATGGGTGGTTTTTCAGCTATACTTCACAACCATTGGAACCATGGAGGCAATAACCTTTAGGGCAATACATGCTTCGGTATTGCTTCTGTTTGCATTTCTGCTCTACCCAGCGTGGAAAAGGGAGAACAGGGACAGAAGAAGTCCGCCCTTGATTGACTATATCCTCATTGGAATAAACATAGGAGTTTTTTCATACTTCGTACTTAACTACAACAGGATTGCAATG
>CAYMHD010000132.1:0-6034 GCA_964390135.1 uncultured Gudongella sp.
CCATCAGATGCAGTTGTATGAGTGTGCATGTCAATTCTCATTGCAATCCTCCTCCTACCTATAGTTAAAGCCTGCCGAAAACGGCAGGCTTTGATTTGCATCAATACTAGTTTGTTAGGAAGCTCTATTTAGCATATTCTACAGCTCTAGTTTCCCTTATAATATTGACCTTGATCTGTCCTGGATAATCCAGTTCAGATTCTATCTTCTTAACAATATCACGTGCTGTGTGAATCATTTGTGCTTCACTTATATCCTCGGGTCTTACCATTATACGGATTTCTCTACCCGCCTGAATAGCAAATGATCTCTCAACCCCAGTAAAGGAGTTGGCAATTTCTTCAAGCTTTTCAAGTCTCTTGATGTAAGACTCCAGGGTTTCTCTTCTTGCTCCTGGTCTTGCGGCTGATATCGCGTCAGCAGCTTGGACCAATACAGCTTCAACTGTCTGAGGTTCAACATCTCCATGATGAGCTTCCATGGCGTGTAATACTTCCTTGCTTTCCTTGTATTTTCTCGCAATGTCTACACCAATTTCAACATGTGGTCCTTCAACCTCATGGTCGATTGACTTGCCAAGGTCATGCAGCAATCCTGCTCTTCTTGCAATTTTAACATCAGCACCAAGCTCTGTAGCCATTACACCTGCAAGATGAGAAACTTCAACAGCATGCTTTAGTACATTTTGACCGTAGCTTGTTCTGTACTTAAGCCTTCCAAGCAGCCTTATGATTTCCGGATGTAATCCGTGAACTCCAGCATCAAATGATGCTTGCTCTCCTGCCTCTCGAATGGTATTCTCGACTTCCTTTTGAGCTTTTTCAACCATTTCTTCAATTCTTGCAGGATGGATTCTACCATCGACAATCAGCTTCTCCAGTGCTATTCTTGCCACTTCCCTTCGAATTGGGTCAAAGCCTGATAAAACTACAGCTTCTGGAGTATCATCAATTATCAAGTCTATACCGGTTAGAGTTTCTAGCGTTCTAATGTTTCTACCTTCTCTACCAATAATTCTACCCTTCATTTCATCGTTAGGTAGGGCAACTACTGTTACTGTTGTCTCAGCTACATGGTCCGCCGCAACCCTTTGGATTGTGGTAGAGATAATCTCTCTAGCTTTTTTGTCAGCTTCTTCCTTAGCTTTGGATTCCATTTCCTTGATCATCATTGCTGATTCCTGAATAATTTCCTTGCGAGTCTCATTTAACAAAAGTTCTTTAGCTTCATCTGAGGTTAAACCTGATAACTTCTCAAGTTCATGTGTTTGCTTATCATACAGTTCGTTGATAGCTTCCTCTTTTTCCTCAAGATTCCTTAGCTTTTTCGCAAGTGAATCTTCCTTACGTTCAATTGACTCATTTCTTCGATCAATTGTTTCTTCTTTGTTTTGAAGTCTTCTCTCCATCTTCTGGATTTCATTTCTTCTCTCTTTGATTTCCTTGTCAAGATCACTTCTCGTTTTGTGAATTTCTTCTTTGGCTTCTAATAGAAGCTCCTTCTTACGAGCTTCACCATCTTTAACTGCATCTTCGGTAATTTTTTTTGCCAACTCTTCAGCGTTCTTTATTTTCCCTTCGCCTATATATCTTCTGATAAAATATCCAGCGATAATTCCAATAACTAAGCCAAGAATCGCATAAATTAAAGATTCAATAGGAAACACCTCCATCTTATTAAATTTTCAAGTTCCATATCTCAATTATACTTAATCAACTAAGACCATCCATTTTCGGGTCTGGTCATCCCATTCCACCCATCTGTAAAGACAGATATTACTGGTAGAATACAACTCCCATAAGGGATTAGATAAGGTTGTATATTTTGTATGGGTACATACAACCTAATTTTATTACTTTTGGCTATTTCTGTCAAGTTGTTTGTAATTACGGCTATCTATGTTAAATATTCCTAACTCGGCTCACTGAGCTTTCTGTACCTGTCAATTCTACCCGATATGCATCCTCTGACAAAGCTGCCAGATGAGAATTATGAGTAACCATTATTATTTGTCTATTGAACATGGATGATGATTGTCGTAGAAAGTCTCCAACATTGTAAATGTACTCTTCACTAACGTGCTTTGCCGGCTCATCGAGTATCAAGGGGCCTTCAATTGAAGGCTTATGGGTCTGCATGAACGAAATTCTCAATGCAAGTGATACTATATCAACAACCCCTCCCCCTCTTGACTGCTCAGGCTTAGTTTTTAGAAAAAAATCAGGGGTGTCGTTTATTACATAAAATTCAGCATTGGCCTTGTTTCTTAATTCATCAATTTCTATTCTGAATTCGACATTTGATTCAAAAACATATTGTAGGCACTTTGTGACAAGATTTTCAATTTGGTTTTTCGCCTGACTTCTGGCATATTCTGACGTTTTCTGGAATAAAATCATAACCTGCTCCAAGAGATCCGCTTCTTTAAGAATATTAGTCAGATCGTTTTCATAGGTTGATTTCAGTTCTAGTAATTGGTCTCTCCTTCCTTCCTGTCTACTTATATAGGAAGAAAGTTCCTTTAATCTTCCATCAAGCATATTTATTTCATAGTCCATGATTATCCCTGCTTATCCAGTAGATCTTTGGGAAGTAGCTGATTTGCTTCAGTAAGCAAGCTTTCTATTTCATTCTTTAATTTAGCAATTTCCTCGTCCAATGCTTCTGGTTTGACTCCAAGCTTATCCAGCTCTAGGATGATTTCATCCTCCTGCTTTTTTAGCTGCTCCATTCTGGCTTCAGCTCTATATTTAAGATTCTTTGCCTTTTCCATGCTTTCCTTAAGTTCTTTTAATTCCTTTTCGTAATCCATAATCAACCTCCTAGATGGTGAGTTATAATATGTTCAATAGTATGTTCGTCAATATCATTAAGGCAATAAGGGCATTTTTCAATTGATTGGAGCAGTTTCTTATATTCGTTTAATACATTTGCCAGAATATCATTGTTCTTAGCTATTTTTACCTCGGTCCCAAGGATTTCATTCTTTATTGAATCATATCTTTCTTTGTATGAAATCAATCTATTTAAGCAACTTGATTTTTCTTCCAGTTTCTTTGAAATGTATTCATTATCAAGAAAAGTATTGAGTTTTTTAATGTATACTACTCCTTTTCTTTCACTGTTAAGGATGCTCGCTCTCTTGTCTCCCAACGTGTGCAAGTCTTTTAGTTTCTTGCTTTTCATATCAGTTGAATTGATTAAATTAATGGTATAGTCTAGTCTATCAAGACTATTGGAGATTATTCTGGTCCTTTCCATTTCAAGCTTGGTACCTTCTGTTATGGCAAAGATTCTTTTAAGGTTTAGCAATCGATAAACCTTAAGCTCCATTACAGAGACCGGGGGGCTGCCCTCAACAAATTTTGTGACATTGTCCAGAGTGTAATTAGTTCTTTCCTTACTAATATTGATTCCCTTATAATTAGCAGATAATCTATTATAACTATTTAACAAGTCAATTTTGCTCTCAGCCTTGCTAAGAACAAGACCAAAATCTCCTAGCTTACCAAAACCCTTTAATATGAATTCATTCTTGGAAATCTCACTTGTCAACCCATGCAGTTTCTTATTTATTAGCTCAAGCTTTTCTATTCTTTTGTTGAGCCCATGAATAGTTTCCATAATGGATGCTAGCTTTACCTGAGTTGCCTTCAGTTCTTCTATATATTCAAATTCCAGGAGCTTTTTATTTGTGATCTGAAGTGTTTCCTCCTTTTGCTTCCTTGATTGATTTAGTGACCTCATGTCCTTCAACACTTCTCTTAAGGCATCATCAACTATATCCACTCCCACCAATCTACCAATTGCATTGGCTCTTGTAGATGCCTTTTCAGTTAATAGGAATGCTCCCTCAAGCTGCTCCCCAAGATTGATTGAATTTTCCGAATCAGCATCAAGCTTGATCTTTCTAATACCGGTTATGTCCATAATTTCTTGAGGTACACTTAAACCGATTCCCTCAAAGATATTTTCATTACCAACATTATCAACCAACCTATATCCATTCTTACTTCTGGTTCTATATCTTTGGAGGCTTGTACCATCACTCAACTCCAAGGTGACCTTACATTCCTTTTCGCCTTCCCTTATGAAAAAATCACCTGAGGGCTCGTTATACATGACCCATTTTAGAGCTCTTATAATTGCAGATTTTCCTGAATCCGATGGACCGACTATAACATTTAACTCCGGCCCAAACTCCATCTCGGTATGTTTATGACTCTGAAAGTTTTCTAGAGTAATCCTTCTTACATATCTCATGTCACACCTAATATCCTTTCATCTGGGAATTTGCAATACGCCTTAAAGCCTCCTCCTTGACCTCATCGGAAACTCCCTCTGAGAGAGTAACCTCAAGAAGTATGTCATTAAGATCCATTTTTTCAAAATTCATTGCAGAATCAATGGATTGTTTAAATTGCACTATTCTTTCACTCCTAAACATACAGTTTTCCATTTCAGTTCTATCCAATACATCTTCTCCAGGTTTTGCAGATTTTAATGGCAGCATTTCGATATTTATTTCTGAATCAAGGCTTAAGATAGCAACTTGTGGAATTCTCTCGATTTCCTTCAAGCTATTTGTTACTCTTACCAAGCTCCCTGGATTAACAAAATATTTTCCATTTTTCTCAATTGTCTTGAATCCAGCATGATAATGTCCAGATAATGTTATATCAGCTGCCGTATTAATTATATCGTCAATCAGAGTATATGGGATCCCTTTAACAAAGGGTCTGTCCAGAAGCATACCATGGACTACATGTATTGAATAATCAACATTTTCCGGAACTTTTTCTAATATATACCCTTCAGGTGTCGAATCTATATCATAGGTATAAGGCAGACTTGTAAGGCCAACCCTCATACCCATTTTTTCAAGTATTATGGGTTTCTCCCTTGGAATAACCTTAATAAAATCCAAACTTCTTAAAAGACCCAACATTGTCCTATCAATTGTTGCCGGATTATGGCCAAAAATGTCATGATTCCCGCTTACAATGTAGATTGGCTTCTCAATATCCCTAAGTATTGTAGTGAACCTGCTGACCACTGATATGGAAATATCAGGTCTGTCAAATAGATCTCCCCCATGGATTACATAATCAACATCCTTCTCCTTTATAATTGAAACAATTTCTCTAAACTTTTCTTCAAGACTTTCCACAAAGTCATCTTTTCTGTTTTTGGGATTCGTCCCCTTGATATGTGTGTCTGTGAAATAAAGTATTTTCATGTAAACCTCCATATACTTCAAGCCTCCTATTCAGGAGGCTTGATTTCATTATTTCTCAGGTGTTACTTCTTTTTCATTTTTTGACTCAAGACCAAATTCTTTCCTTATCAATTGTTCAAGCTCCAAGGCCAATTCAGGATTTTCCCTAAGGAATTCCTTGGAATTCTCCCTACCTTGTCCAAGTTTCTGATCATTATAACTAAACCAGGATCCAGCTTTGTTAACAATTCCACAGGACACTCCAGTATCGATAATGCTACCTTCCCTGGAAATTCCCTTGCCATACATAATGTCAAATTCTGCCTGCTTGAAGGGAGGTGCGATCTTATTCTTCACAACTTTTACCCTTGTTCTGTTTCCAAGTATCTGGTCACCCTGTTTTATGGATTCTATTCGTCTTACGTCCATTCTTACACTTGCGTAGAACTTTAAGGCCCTACCGCCTGATGTGGTCTCTGGGTTTCCAAACATTACTCCAACTTTTTCACGAAGCTGATTTATAAAAATACAGGTTGTGTGTGATTTGTTTATTGCCCCAGCAAGCTTCCTAAGTGCCTGTGACATTAATCTAGCCTGCAATCCCACATGGCTGTCTCCCATTTCACCCTCAATTTCCGCCTTGGGTACAAGGGCAGCGACGGAGTCTATAACTGCAACATCAACAGCTCCACTTCTTACAAGGGCTTCTGTTATTTCCAAAGCCTGTTCACCAGTATCTGGCTGTGATATTATAAGGTTTTCTATATCTACCCCTAGCTTCTTTGCATAGCCAGGATCGAGTGCATGCTCAGCATC
>CAYMHD010000133.1:0-3507 GCA_964390135.1 uncultured Gudongella sp.
ATAATAGAGCTGAAGGCTACATGACCCTAATGGATGGTTTGAGGCAACATCATGAAATCTATCTTAGTGACCCAAGAAAAACAGCGCCTGAAAAGCTAAAGACCATTATCCGTCATCCAGGTGTCAAGAAGTGAAGCTACAGCTTAATCCAATAGCGTTTGATGGTTTCTCCATCCACCTGGACATCCTTGTCAAAGATTCCACCGTTGACAAGGATTGTTTTTTTGCTGGCAACATTTTTTGCATCGCAGGTCACCATAACCCTGCTTAAGCCGTATTCTCTGCATTTTTGAAGAACCTGCCTTAGCATTTCCTTTGCATAACCCTTTCTCCGTTGGGAGGGTCTAACTGAATAGCCGATGTGACCTCCCCAAAGGCCCAGGATTGGGTGGTTGATATGGTGTCTGAAGTCGATGATTCCAACTACTCTGTCGTCATCAATTCGTACAGCCAGATAGGTATTAGAGCAGACCTTCCCTTCAGGACAGGTTTCCTCATTTTCAAGCAGGTTAATCTCATGAAGCCAGTCTTCTACAGTCTCCTGATCTCTGAGACTCCCGCAGCCTGCCATGCTGTCTCCTGATTGGAGGAATTCCTTCCTGTATTCCATAATATCCGCTGTGTACTCAATGGTAGGTTTTACTAGCTTGATGTTGGACATTTAATCACCGTCTTTCAAATAGTTCAGGAAATAAGTTAAGTGTTTACTAGATAATACTATAATGAAGCTCGCCATTCAATCCAAACATCCTTAAATATTAAAAAATACACACATCAAACAAATAAGTTGTTAAATATTTACTGAGTTGTTGTATAATCAAGGTGACACTGTATCATGCACTCTTAAGGATATTGATCCTTTATAATTGCTAACAGGAGGCGAATATGCGAATAGTAAAAACAAGCTTCGACAACATTCAGGACATGATGATAAAGAATATCACGGAAAATGGAATCACAGTAGATTCATTTTTGGAAGACCATATCCTGGAAGGCAATCATTACTCCATCCAGGATAGAGATTCATCCGTTGGGTATTTTACAATTCATGGAGAGGAGACAATAACATCATTTTATATTATGGAGAATTATGCTCATCTGGGTCAGGAGTTTTTTGAGCAGATAAAGAAATATGAGAAGGTAACTAATGCATGGGTAGCTACAGGAGATGAATTCTTTTTGGCCCACTGTGTGGATGGCTTCCAAAGGATGGAGAAACAGGCTCATTTTGCAATGTATAGAGATGAGGTACCCTCCGGTTTCTCTAGAAGAGAGTTAAGCTTTGAAAGAATTCTGTCCGGGGAGAATGCATCAAGCATCAAGCTTGCCGGAGATTTCTTCAGAGAGGATGAGGAGGAATGGATTCTCGAGAATCGGGATTATTATAGGGTTTACAAGGTTCTTGAGGGTGGAGAGTTGATCGGTTTTGGAGTGGTTGAAGCCGGGAGGGTAATCAGGTCAATTGCCAGCATAGGAATGTATGTTATGGAAGATAAGAGGCGGCAGGGCTATGCAAAAAATATCCTAAGACAGCTTAAGGAGCTTGTTGAGAAGGAAGGGTATGAAGCCAGGTCAGGATGCTGGTACTACAATCATAACTCCTTAAAGAGCATGATAAGCGCTGGGGCCTATCCAAAGAGCAGACTTCTTAAATTCTACTTTTAGTGGAGCTTAGATTAATGATAAAAATATCAATTCTAATGAAATTTTAATCTGACTTAAATTGTGTTTGAAGGTTGTGCTGCTACAATTAAACCATACTAAACAATAGGAGGTTTGAGATATGGTAACTTTGGAACAGGTTGAAAAACTAAGGGAGTATGCAAACATTTCATATGAGGAGGCAAAATTGGCTCTTGAGGAGACAGATGGTGACATTTTGGAAGCGATTGTAAATCTTGAGAAGAGAAACAGGATCAACAGGCCTGAGGGAGGTGGAAGCTTCAGCTCAGACAAGACAAAAGAGGAATCTCAGGAGAAGAACACCAAAGCGGGTGACACCACCTACACCAAGTCGGAAGGATCATCCTTTGGGCAGATGGTAGGCAAATTTTTCAGAAGCCTTGGAGAGATTGTTGGCAAGGGCAACAGGAACACCTTTGATGTCATGAAGGGTGAAGAAAGGGTAATGTCCATTCCGGTAACAATAATGGCAATACTTCTTCTCTTTACATTCTGGGTGACAATACCACTTGTAATCGTTGGTATGTTCTTTGGGTATAGGTATAGAATAATAGGACCTGACCTGGGAAAGGAAAATGTAAACAAGGCAATGGACTCAGTGGCGGATGCGGCAGAAAAATTCAAGGATGAAGTTAAGGGTGATATCAAGGATGGAAAAGATTCTGATAATTGAAGATGAAGAAAAAATAGCCCGTTTTATTGAACTTGAGCTTAAATACGAGGGCTATGAAGTTGAGAAGGCATTGAATGGAAGGGATGGGTTGGAGCTTGCCACAACCCAGCCCTTTGACCTTATTCTCTTGGATATCATGCTGCCGGAATTAAACGGCATCGAGGTGCTTAGAAGAATAAGGAGGGTTTCAGATGTCCCCATTTTGCTGCTTACGGCAAGGGATGGGGTGGTGGATAAGGTAGCTGGTCTAGATGGTGGTGCAGATGACTATATAACAAAGCCATTTGCAATAGAGGAGCTGCTTGCCAGGATAAGGGTAGGCTTGAGGAAGAAATCTAGTGATGGTGCATCCAGATCATCCAATGAAATCTCATCAGGTAGATTATCCTTGGATCCTGTCAAAAGGGAGGTCAAGGTGGATGATACACTAATAGACCTTACAAAGAAGGAATTTGATCTGCTTAATTATCTTATGGAAAACAAGAACATCGTAATCAGCCGGGAGACAATTCTGGAGCATATCTGGGGATATGATTTTTCCGGGGAGACCAATGCGGTGGATGTGTACATAAGATACCTCCGTTCAAAAATAGAGGAACCCTTTGGCTTAAAGACAATTCATACAGTTCGTGGAGTGGGGTATGTGATAAAGGATGAAAAGGACTAAAAGTACAGGAACGGGTACAATTAAAAACAGAATCCAATCCTCACTGGTCTTAAGGCTTAATGTAAGGATGATGGGAAGACTGCTTGCAGGATTCATTTCAATCAATATTGTTATAGTCCTGATAAGCTTTTTTGTGGTTTTTTGGAATGCTGAGAATGGGATCGATGGAATGGTCCAATTGAGAATGGACTTCCCTGAGGAAGGAGAGCTTGAGTTTGGGAAATATCAGCTTACCCAGGTTGAGGAGAGTCTGTCCGGTTTTGATTTAAATCAGACAATTCTAGAGTACATTGATAGTAACGACAGCGGTGGAACAAGGACGCTGGGGATTTCTGAGGCTGACCTGGAGAGGGACCTTGTGGACAGGCTTCAGAACATCAAATATCTTGCTAAGGTTCAGGCGGCTGGAAATGATATCTTCATATACTACCCGATTGGCAACGATTTTATGATACTCCTGGGCTTGTTTCTCATAATAATTGGA
>CAYMHD010000133.1:3517-6007 GCA_964390135.1 uncultured Gudongella sp.
CATTTTAAAAGTAAAGATATTTTTGATTTTTTTAAAAAAATACTGTATGCTATGCCATCATATAGACAGATTTATATGGATGCAGAATTAGATAAAGATTTTATAGAATTAATAAATAAAATAATTGGATTTGAATTTATCATACTCACAACTGGATTTGTCAAGGGGTCACGTATGATAAAAAGAACATTGAGACCTCTGAATGAGCTTGCTGAAGCGGCAAGGAGCTTGAATGTAGAGGTCACTTCCATGAGTTCCAAGTCACAGGACAGGTATCTGAAGGACCTTGCTGGGGCAATAAGCAGCATTGATGCCAACAGGCTTGACGAACAGATATCCGTGGACAGCTCCCAGGAGGAGCTTAAAGGTCTTGCCGCTGCCATAAATCAGATGCTAAACAGGATAAATGATTCCTACCAATCCCAGGTTCAGTTTGTTTCAGATGCATCCCACGAGCTGAGAACCCCTATTTCTGTAATACAGGGGTATGTGAATCTACTTGACCGGTGGGGGAAGAATGACGAAAAGACCCTACAGGAGTCAATAGATGCAATAAAGGGCGAGACGGAGAGCATGAAGGAATTGGTGGAGCAGCTATTGTTCCTAGCCCGGGGAGATAATGAAACAATCCAGCTTCACAAGGAGACCTTTGATGTTTGCGAAGTGATTCATGACATCGCCAGGGAAGCTGACATGATAGACAAGAGTCATGATTTCCAGATGGATTTGAAGTGTGAAGCCCTTATAAGTGCTGATAAACAGCTAATAAAGCAGGCCATAAGAATACTTGTGGACAATAGCATCAAGTATACTCCGGAAGGAGAAAGTATAATCCTTCGAGTAAACGGAGATGAAAATACAATAAGGATTACGGTTCAGGATAGTGGGATTGGGATTCCGCCTGAGAGCATTCCTAGGATCTTTGACAGATTCTACAGGTCGGACGAATCAAGGGCCAGGAAAACCGGAGGCTCGGGCTTGGGATTGTCAATCGCACAATGGATAATTGAAAGGCACGGGGCCCATTTTGAGGTTTTAAGCAGGGTGGACATAGGAACCAGAATTACCATTGTCATGCCAAGGGCTTAATGAGTCACCGGGGACGGTTCTTTTTGACTCACTTTCAACAACTGGAGGGGTGCTCCGAATAATCGGCGCACCCCTTTCCAAAGTCATTATCCTATAGGACAATCTACAACATTAAGACCTCTGTTTCTCTGACTATTTCC
This sequence comes from uncultured Gudongella sp., assembly GCA_964390135.1. GTDB lineage: Bacteria > Bacillota > Clostridia > Tissierellales > Tissierellaceae > Gudongella. The sequence goes on from CAYMHD010000133.1 coordinate 4,747, forward strand.
TCCAAATCCACTAGATGGTTTTTCAGGGTTGCCATTTGCTCTCCAATGTCCTCTGTCCCAAGTACCAACTGTGGAGGATCCTCTGTCAACCTGTCTTTCAAAGGCTTCAAGGTGGTGCTCTGATGCTGTTTTCAGTCTTTCAAATGTTAACCTGACATCATCAGGAAGATCCTGCTCAAGAAACCTCTCATACATTTCTATATTCTTGACCTCGGCTTCCACCCCAATCTCATATGCCTCTTCCAGGCTTTCTGGTATAACCACCTTTGTCTCCCAATTCTCTGAAGGGATTTGGATGTTGTATTCTTGGAACAGAGGCTCCAGAAGTTTTATATGGGTTTCTTCAGCCCTCATAATATTTGAGAAAGGCCTGTTCACCTCAAACTTTTCAATTATCGCTTCGTATTCCTCTAGGGCAAGAAACTCATCCTCCATAGCGTAATCCAGCATTTCCTCAAGTGCAAAGCTGCTTTCAGAGAGAGCACCACTTGCTCCAATATCATCGCTTTCAGCGAAGGCTGTGATTCCTGAGCTACTTGCAAGTATAACCCCAAGTGCCATGAAAGTTCCAAGTGTTCTTTTTATTGATTTTTTCATTTTTTACATCTCCTTTATTATTTTCTTTGACTTCTTGATTAAAGTATAGCCAATGGTTGTGATGAAATAATGATGGAGATATTAAGGTTTTAAGATTTTTCTCAAAGGAATGGTACAAAGTTAGCAGGTGTGATATCTTGACATCGAGGATGTGTCTATATATAATGATATCGTAGTAAATCAATAGAAAGGCAAGGTACTGTATACGATGAAGTAAGATCCACTACTTTAAGAACTAGATGCAAATATCAAGAACCTGAAGGAGGTTCATTTGATGTGTGCAAATTTAGATTAATGAGTGGATAGTATTGGATTTATTGTATGTAGATATATTTGCCTGGGAATTACCTGTCTGATGAATTGCATTCCAAATGCAAAAGGGGTAGTTCTGCATATGATGTTTAAATATACTATCCTCTCCAGACACAGGGAGGATTTTTTATGTTATTGATAGAGTGCAAGGATATTAGGAAGTATTATGGTGAAAGATTGATTCTTGAGATTGACGACCTCAAGATTTATGAGGGTGACCGGATAGGTATTGTGGGTATTAACGGTTCAGGGAAGACAACCCTGCTTAACATACTAAGCAAAAGGCTTGAGCCAGACGAAGGCTATGTCAGAAGCCATGGAAGCCTCTCTTATGTTTCACAGATAGATTCCC
>CAYMHD010000134.1:0-5825 GCA_964390135.1 uncultured Gudongella sp.
AAGCTTTTGCAGTATCCTGACAAGGCAGAAAAGGCCGTGAGTCTTATAGTTGAAAAGGTTAAGGATCTCCAGATTGATGTGGTTGTAGGTCCTGCAATGGGTGGAATAATCGTTGCCTACGAGCTTGGGAGACAGCTTGGCAAGCCTGCTTTTTTCACTGAAAGGGACGAGGGGCAAATGAAGCTGAAAAGGGGATTCTTCATAGAAAAGGGTCAGAAGGTACTTATCGCCGAGGATGTTGTAACCACAGGGAAGTCCTCCTATGAGGCAATCAAGGTTGTAGAGGAGTACGGTGGAGAGGTTGTTGGGATCGCCGCCCTGATTGACAGGAGCTCAGGAGACCTGGACCACACTGTATACGCAGCAGGAAAGCTTCACATCGATACCTATGACAAGGATGAGTGTCCCCTTTGCAAGGCAGGACTACCCATTGTAAAGCCTGGTAGTAGGAAAATAAAATAAGAGATAGAATCTCCCGAGGCAGAAATTGAGCCTCGGGAGATTTTTAATTGATAAGTTTTATTTTACTTCGAAAAGTCAGATTTCTCACCCTCGAATTCAGTATAATTACTTGAAATTAAGCTTATGTTGCAAAGCCCTTAGGTGTTTGCACACAGTTCTAGATTCAAGCCCGATTAAAATCATCATCTCGTTTTCTCCGTTGATTCCTATGCCGCTACGCTTGGAGGAATCAAAACACTACGAAATCCTCGCTGGATTTTAAAGTCGTTCTTTCATATGAACTGCTTAGCAAAGCACCTTTCAGGCTTCAAGTAACTGCTATGGTGAGATTTATGAATAAGTTTCTCAATATCTTTTCAACTCTTAGATTTTAGATTTTAGATATTAACTAAATTCTTCTGCTTTCAACTTTCCACTAGCAACCAACCACCAAAGCTGTTACCCATGTCCTGGTCAAGTCATTGTAACTGTGAACTGCCACGTGCCCGACGATAGAGATCCTTGAAATCCATGATTTCATAGGAGCTCATCGAGTGGGTATGAATTGTATCTGTATTGTGTTATTATAGGAGATGAAAACAATCTATTTTAAGGATGATTTTATGGGTATCAAGACAGGTGTGGACATTGTGTCCAACAAGAGAATTGAAAAGCTGATGGACTCAAAAAGAGACAGCTTCTACAGAAGGCTCTTCTGTGATTCTGAGATCCAATATCTGGAATCCAAAAATCATGCTGCAGGCACCGTTGCCGGACTATATTCGGCAAAGGAGGCTGTATCAAAGGTTTTGGGTACTGGAATCGGCCAGATTGGTTGGAAGGATATTTGGATTTTGCATGAGGCTGGAGGAAGGCCATATCTGGGCTATAGTGAAAAATTAAGAAGCTTTATGGATAGGGAAGGAATCAGTCATATTGATATATCAATTTCAAATGAGGAGGAATACAGTATGTCAATTGCAGTTGGGGAAACCACCAAAAAATATCAGGTGCCTGACAACATGGAGTTCAGGTTGCCTAAAAGACCATTGGATACCCATAAGGGAGACTTTGGAAGAATTGGAGTGATAGGGGGAAGCCAAGGGATGCTGGGAGCCGTATATCTTGCAACCTATGGTGCCCTTAGAAGTGGAGCCGGCCTTGTGCATGCAATACTGGAGCCTGAGCTTGCAAGGGATTTCGGCCTAAAGGTCATTGAGGTAATGGTAAGGGAAGCCAGTGACATATACGCCTACAGAAAGGCCCAGGATGGCCTGAACTCACTTGTGCTTGGACCGGGCTATGGCCTGGGCCACAAGCAGAAGGCAAATATTGAGGACTGCCTCCTAAACTTTGAAAATCCAATTGTTCTGGATGCAGACGGACTGAACAATCTATCTGATAATCCCACAATTATAAGGCATAGAAAAGGTAAGACGGTAATTACTCCACATCCCGGAGAAATGGGAAGACTTCTTAAAATGTCAACGGCAGAGGTTCAAAACGACAGGGAAGGTGCAGCAAGAGAGTTTGCCAAGGCCTATGGAGTTGTCACGGTCCTCAAGGGTCACAACACCATAGTAACCGACGGAGATAGGATATATTTAAACAGGTCAGGTAATCCTGGCATGGCAACAGCAGGAAGCGGAGACATCCTTTCAGGTATAACCGGAACCTTCCTTGCACAGGTTGAGGATCCCTTCCAGGCAGCTGTAATGGCCGTCTATGTTCACGGACTAGCCGGGGATATGGCCAAGGAGGAAAAGGGAGAGTATGGAATGATTGCAACCGATCTGGTTGAGAATCTTCCCAGAGCGGTCAATCTGATTGTTGAATAGTATGGACATAGATGTAAGCATGACAAATATTACAAGGAGGTACCCATGGATAAATTCTATGATGTAAGACCCACGTATGTGGAGATAAATCTGGACAACCTTTCCCACAACTTCAGGGAAATCCAGAAGCTAGTTAAGGAAGGCACAATTGTAATGCCTGTCATCAAGGCAAATGGCTATGGACATGGATCAGTTGAATTGGGTAGGATGTACAGGGAGCTGGGAGCGGAAAGGGTTGCCGTATCCCTCTTGAATGAAGGAATAGAGCTGAGAAGGGCTGGACTTGACCTTCCGATACTAATACTTAACTATACTCCAGGTGAGCATATGAAGGAGGTTGCAGCCTATGACCTTACCCAGGCAATCTACAGGTATGAGGATGCAAAAGCCCTTTCAGATGCTGCAGGTGAGATGGGCAAGACCGCAAAGCTTCACATAAAGATAGACAGTGGAATGGGTAGATTGGGTTTTCAGCCTACAGAGGAATCTGTGGAGGAAATCCTTAGACTCAAGGATCTTGAGAACATAGATGTGGAAGGAATATTTACACACTTTGCCAAGGCGGATGAATTGGACAAGTCCGTTACGAGGGAACAGTACAGGAAGTATTCCTGGACCCTGAAGGAGCTTGAAAAGAGAGGCTTTAATCCTCCCATCAAGCATGTTTCAAATTCAGCTGCAATAATTGACCTGCCTGAATACAATCTTGACATGGTAAGACCAGGTATAATGCTCTATGGCTACTATCCATCAGACGAGGTGGACAAGTCAAGAATAGAGCTTAGGCCTGCGATGACCCTCAAGGCTGTGGTTTCAAACATAAAGACGGTGCCTGAGGGAACTGGCATCAGCTACGGTCATCTATACAAGGCACCCAGGGAGTCAAGGATCGCAACGGTGCCAATTGGATATGCAGATGGCTATACAAGAATGCTCACAGGAAAGGCTGAAGCCTACGTAGGCGGAGGGATGGCTCCTGTTGCCGGCAAGATATGCATGGACCAGCTTATGCTGGATGTAACTGATATTCCAAATGTGGATATAGGTGACGAGGTTATTTTCTTTGGAGAAGGCCTTGGGGATTATCCAACCGTAGACCAGGTGGCTGAAAAGCTTGGGACAGTAAACTACGAAGTAATATGCATGATGGGAAGAAGGCTTCCAAGGGTTTACAAGAAAGAGGGAAAGGTCATTAAGACCCTTGATTATTTACTGGGATAGCCAATGAATCATTGACATGGTTTTTGTTATAGAGATATAATTAAAATATACTGATATTTCTCTAAGTATACATGAAAGGGGGGGTTAACCGAATGATCGATAGAGACAACAGTCTCCCTATGGTTGTAGAAGATAGTTTGGAGCTTTTTGACAAGGTGGTTGCACTTTGTAATCACAGCGAGTTCCACTGCAAAAAATACCGAGAGTTTATGAGAGGGTATCTCGAGGTAAACCAATTAAACATAACCCTCGCTGAAATGGGTCTTGAGGAAGACATCTCTGACTTGATGGGATATGAATCTTCACTGGAGCATGAAAAGCCATGATAGTGAAGAGAGGAGACATATATTATGCCGACCTGAGCCCGGTTATTGGCTCTGAGCAGGGTGGTGTACGGCCGATTCTTGTAATACAGAATGATGTTGGGAACAAGTACAGTCCCACCATCATAATCGCCGCCATCACCTCTCAGATCAATAAGGCCAGACTTCCCACCCACGTTGAAATAACAGCACAGGATTTTGGTCTTCCAAAGGATTCGGTGGTACTGCTGGAACAGATAAGGACCATTGACAAGAAAAGACTTAGAGAAAAAATTGGTAAGTTTGATGAGGATATGATGAGAAAGGTGGACCAGGCACTTAAAATAAGTGTTGGCCTGGGTAACTAGAAGATCCTCCTACATAATGCATTCATGACCGGGAATCAAAGCCTGGCAACAATGCCAGACGGATTGAAGAATTCAATTCACCTACATATGGATTCCAGCATGGATAAGGATCAGTTTCGGAGTTTTGTTATTCCGGAGCTGTTTTTTTTAGGCCAATGTCAATATTGCAACATATTGGGTGGGAATTCAATTGATTAATGTCAGATGGCTTGATAGAATCATAGTGAAATGATGGTTGATTAACTGAATAAAAATAATAATGGTAGGTGATTAGGATGATTCAAAAAATCAATACCCTGACCAGAATATGGGAGGCTGGAATCGTAGCAGTGGTAAGGGCTGAAAACCGGGAAATCGCAGAAAAGACAGCCAGGGCATGCATAGCTGGAGGAATACCTGCAATCGAAATTACATTTACGGTACCTGGAGCTGGCAGGGCTATAGAGGAATTGAGGAGTTCAATACCCAAGGAAGAGCTGATTATAGGGGCCGGAACAGTTCTGGACAGTGAAACTGCCAGAATAGCCATACTTGCTGGGGCTGAGTATATTGTAAGCCCAGGCTTTGACGGTGATACCGCAAGGCTTTGCAACAGATACCAGATTCCATATATGCCTGGCTGCATGACAATAACGGAAATGATAAAGGCAATGGAGGCAGGAGCCGACGTGATCAAGGTTTTCCCTGGCAGCGCAGTTGGACCGGACTACATAAAGGCCATCAAGGGCCCTCTTCCACAGGCTTCCTTGATGCCCACAGGAGGAGTGAGCCTCCATAATGTTGACCAATGGATCAGAAACGGGTGCATTGCCGTGGGTGTGGGAGGAGAGCTTACAGCAGGTGCAAAGACTGGTGATTATGGGAAGGTCACAGAGACTGCAATTGAGTTTGTCAAGAGAATAAAGGCAGCCAGAAACAAATAGGGGGAATTCATGATGAAAAAGGTAGTTACCTTGGGCGAAATAATGTTAAGACTTTCAACACCTGGCTTCAAGAGGTTTGTCCAATCAAGCAGCTTTGATGTGAATTATGGGGGAGGAGAGGCCAATGTGTGTGTATCCCTGGCCAACTACGGTCTGGAAGCCAGCTTTGTGACAAAGGTGCCTGACAATGAAATTGGGCAGAGCGCAATCAACACCCTGAGAAGGTACGGAGTTGCAACCGATCATGTTGCCCTTGGTGGTGACAGGCTGGGGATATATTTTCTTGAGAGCGGCGCATCCCAGAGACCTTCAAAGGTAATCTACGACCGAAGCAATTCATCAATTTCACAGGCTGATCCATCAGATTTCAGGTGGGAGGAGATTTTCCATGGGGCTGATTGGTTCCACTTCACCGGAATTACACCTGCCCTGGGTGACAGGGCAGCTGCATTGACCCTTGAAGCCTGCAGAGCTGCCAGGGAGATGGGCTTGACTGTATCTGTGGACCTGAATTTCAGAAGGAAGCTGTGGACCTCACAAAAAGCAAACCAGGTGATGTCAGAGCTTATGGAGTATGTGGACATATGCATAGGTAATGAGGAGGATGCTGAAAAGGTGTTTGGAATAAAGGCCACAGGTACGGATGTGGATTCAGGAAGGATAGACCACATGGCATACGAGCAGGTTGCCAAAGAGCTAATGGAAAGGTTCGGATTCAAATATGTTGCATCC
>CAYMHD010000135.1:0-5659 GCA_964390135.1 uncultured Gudongella sp.
AAGGATGACTGCACCTGCCAAGGTAAAGATTCTCAAGAACTTCGATGAAGACTCGATACTGGATATACAGATATATGAAGGTCGTAACAGGCAGGTAAAGAAGATGTGCGAAAAGATAAACCATCCTGTAAAAAAGCTCAAGAGAATATCCTTTGGTGAAATTGAACTGGGTGGGCTGGAACCTGGAAACTGGAGATATCTGAATGATGAGGAGCTTGATTATATCAAATCTCTTTAGGCTTGATATGGTCCCGAGGAATCATTATTTAATTTGTGAAGAGGTGAATATATGCTTAGCTTTAAGGATGTATCAGATATAGATATGATCAAGAGGTTTCTCAACAAGAACAGCATATGGGAAAGCTTTAGCCCCAAGGGATTGTTTTTTGGTGCATTTGATGATGGGAAACTATTTGGAACAACTCAAATAGTACTGGAGGATGGAAAGGCCTACATCCAGTACGTGTTCATAGATAAGGAATATAGAGGACAGGGTTTGGGCAATGCAATGGTCAGATCCCTCCTTAACAAGCTGGAAATGAACGGCTTTAACATGGTATATTCAAAGGTTGAAGATGAGTATCTTGAAAAAATCGGTTTTTCAATGGATCAAGGTGAGTATTACTGTAATCTTGAAGACCTGTTTTCAGGAGGTTGTTCCTGTTGTATAGGAGATCATCATGATTGACAAGCTTAACAATGCCACACAGTTTACAGAACTTCTTATGGAAAGATTTGTATCAGAGGGTAAGACATGTGTTGATGGAACTGCAGGTAATGGGCATGACACCTTAAAGCTTGCTGGTCTGGTAGGGGAAACAGGCTTTGTATACGGATTTGATATTCAAGCCGAGGCCATTATGAGGACACAGACACTTATTGAAAGCAGAGGTCTGGAAAATAGGGTGAGGCTAATCCAGGACACACATGAGAACATGGATATCCATGTTCCAGGTCAGGTTGATTTTATAATTTACAATTTAGGGTATCTACCTGGTGGAGACAAGACCATAAGGACAGAATCAAACGCTGTAATCAAGAGTATGGAAAAGTCTTTGAGGAAAATGAAGCCTGGTGCCATAATGCTGGTTACTGCATACAGAGGACACCAGGGGGGACTTGATGAGTACAGGGAAGTGAAGAAATATTTGAAGAGTCTCCCCCAAGGAAGCTACAATGTATTTGAATTTTCATTCATAAATCAGAAGAACAATCCACCAATTACAATTGGGCTGGAAGTTAGAGGAGGTAGAACATGGGTAAGGTAAAATTTATGGAAACAGCTCTAAGGGATGCACATCAGTCTCTGATTGCCACTAGAATGAGTACCGAGGATATGATTCCCATAGCTGAAAAGATGGATAAGGTTGGATATCATGCCATGGAGGTATGGGGTGGAGCTACATTTGACTCATGCCTGAGATTTTTAAATGAGGATCCATGGGAGAGGTTGAGGGCCCTTAGAAAGGCATTCAAGAACACCAAGCTTCAGATGCTCCTACGGGGACAGAACATTTTAGGCTACAAGCACTATCCAGATGATGTTGTCGAGGAGTTTATAAAGAAGGCAATCGAGAATGGAATAGACATTGTAAGGATATTTGATGCCTTGAATGACCTGAGGAATCTTGAGACCTCCATCAAGGCTGTCAAGAAGTACGGCGGACATGCCCAGGGAGCCATATCCTACACAGTAAGTCCGGTTCACAACAATGACTACTATGTCAACCTTGCAAAGGACATGGTGGATATGGGTGTTGATTCAATCTGCATCAAGGATATGTCAGGCATACTTCTTCCATATGTTGCCTATGACCTTGTAAAGGACCTTAAATCAGCCGTGGATGTTCCAATAGAGGTTCACTCACACTTTACCAGTGGTATAGCAAACCAGACCTATCTTAAGGCAATAGAGGCGGGAGCGGATATTGTTGACACTGCAATTTCACCCCTTGGAAATGGCACAAGTCAGCCTGCCACAGAGCCTATGATAGCATCTCTGGAGGGGACTGAGTACTATCCTGATATTGACTTTGATTTGCTTCTTGAGGTATCTGAGTATTTCAAAGGTCTGAGGGACAAATACATGAAGGCTGGTCTTCTAGATACAAAGGTGCTTAATGTAGATGTGAATACCCTGAAATACCAGGTTCCAGGCGGTATGCTGTCCAACCTTGTGTCCCAGCTTAAGGCACAGGGAAAGGAGGACCTGTACGATGATGTTCTAAAGGAGATTCCAAGAGTCCGGGAGGAATTGGGATATCCGCCATTGGTAACCCCAATGAGTCAAATGGTGGGTACCACTGCGCTTTTCAATGTGATAACAGGAGAAAGGTATAAAATGGTTCCTACAGAGACCAAGAACTATGTAAAGGGACTTTACGGAAGACCACCTGCACCAATCTCGGATGAGATTAGGAAGAAAATAATCGGAGATGACCAGGTGTTTGAAGGCAGACCTGCCGATATGCTGGAGCCACAGCTGGACAACTACAGAAAAGAAATCAGTGAATATATTGAACAGGATGAGGATGTATTAAGCTATGCACTCTTTCCACAGGTTGCTGTTCCTTTCTTCAAGCAGAGACTTGCAGCCAAGTACAAAATAGAAACTGATTTACTGGATCAGGAAAACCAGACACATCCAGTCTAGTAGAAGAATATGGTGATTAAAACAAGCCTCAGGGCTTGTTTTTTTTAATTTAATACATGCTTGAATCCATAGAAAATATTCTTGACCAATGTCCATATATTCAATCGTTTGAAAGCAAACTTGCAAAAACCTTTTAAAATGGGTAAATTATGAAATAAATCTTGCAAAAGCAAATATACTTTGTTATTATTTAGGTAAGAAATCAAGTTACCTATGTGTTGTTATTTGGGTAAGTGACCAAGTTACCTTTAGGAGGGAAAACGATGCCAGATAAGAAGGAAAAAATTGTTACCGTTGAGAAGGAATGGTGCAAGGGCTGTGGCATTTGCGTAGCATATTGTCCAAAGAGCGTTCTTGCTTTGCAGGATGGTAAGGTAGAGATTGTGGATCTTGAAGCTTGCATACAGTGTGGTCAATGTGAATTGCGTTGTCCTGATTATGCAATTTACTTAAGGGAGGAATAAAGATGACTGTAAAATTAATGCAGGGTAATGAAGCCTGCGTCGCCGGAGCATTAAGGGCGGGAATGAAGTTTTATGCTGGTTATCCTATTACACCTTCAACTGAAATAGCTGAACTGTCAGCTGAGGCGTTGCCTAAGGTGGGAGGGAAATTCATACAGATGGAGGATGAAATCGGTGGAATTGCTGCAGCCTTGGGAGGCTCACTAACCGGGCTAAAGTCAATGACTGCAACATCAGGTCCAGGTTTCAGCCTTAAGCAGGAGAATATAGGCTATGGGATCATAACTGAAACACCATGTGTCATAGTAAATGTTCAGAGAAGCGGTCCAAGTACTGGGCTGCCAACATCACCTGCACAGGGAGACATCATGCAGTCACGTTGGGGAACTCACGGAGACCACTCAATAATCACACTTTATCCATCTTCAGTTAAGGAAATATACTATACAACCATTAGAGCATTCAATCTGGCTGAAAAATATAGAACACCTGTAATACTGTTGTTGGATGAAATAATCGGTCATATGAGGGAGAAAATTGAGATACCCGAAAATGATGACGTTGAAGTGATAGACAGAAAAAAACCTACATGTGATCCCTCTGAATACAAGGCCTTCAAGGTTAAGGAAGGGGACATAGTACCAGAGATGGCCGCTTTCGGACAGGGCTACAGATATCACGTCACTGGACTTGTACATGATGAGACAGGCTTCCCATCAGGAAATGAGCATGTTGCAGATAAGCTGCTCAACAGACTTATAGATAAGATAGAGAACAACAAGGATGATATAGTTACTTATGAGGAGTACTTGCTTGATGATGCTGACATAGCAATTGTGTCCTTTGGATCAATAGCAAGGTCATCAAAAACAGCTGTGGATACACTTAGGAGCCAAGGCTACAAGGTAGGACTTTTCAGACCAATAACCATATGGCCTTCACCAGAGGAACAGCTTATGGAGCTTGCCAGGAAGGTAAAGAAAATCTACGTGGTTGAGCTCAATGCCGGACAGTATTTCCTTGAGGTTGACAGGATTGCAGGAAAGCATACACAGGTAGGCAAATATGGAAAAATCAATGGGGATATAATCACTCCCGAAGAAATAGTTGCAGTTGTGAAGGAGGATCAAAATGCCTAGTGAATTAGTTAAAAATTATTTTAGAACTCAGAACTTACCTCATATTTGGTGTCCAGGCTGCGGTAATGGCATAGTTACAAGGGCATTGGTCAAGGCTGTTGATTCACTGGGTCTTGATAAGGACAAGGTATGTGTTGTTTCAGGTATAGGCTGTTCATCTAGAGCACCTGGATACCTTGACTTCAATACACTTCACACCACACATGGAAGGGCCCTGGCATTTGCAACAGGAGTCAAGATGGCAAACCCGGAACTGAAGGTAATTGTAATAACCGGAGATGGTGATTCATCAGCAATCGGAGGAAACCACCTTATTCATGCATGTAGAAGAAACATAGACATAACAACCGTGGTATTCAACAACAACACCTATGGAATGACAGGAGGACAGTTCTCACCAACAACACCTACTGGAGACAAGGGTACAACAGCACCCTATGGAAGTGTTGACCCAAACTTTGATCTTTGTAACCTTGCTACAGCTGCTGGTGCATCATATGTTGCCAGAGGAACAGTATTCGCTGCAAACCAGCTTGAAAAGAACATCATAGCAGGAATCCAGAACAAGGGATTCTCTTTTATAGAAGCCATGTCAACATGCCCTACCTATTACGGTAGAAAGAACAGAAAGGGCAGTGCTGTTGATATGACAACATATCTTAAGGAGCATGCCATAAACAAGGTTGCCTGGGACAAGCTTCCGGAAGAGAAGAAGGAAGGCAAATTTGTAATTGGTGAGCTGCATAGCATTGAACGACCTGAGTACACAGAACAGTACGACAAGCTGATTGCATCACTTAGGAAGGAGGGCTAATATGAAACGTTGGGAATTGAGATTTTCAGGATCCGGTGGACAAGGTCTGATTACAGGTGGAATTATTCTGGCAGAAGCGGCAATACTGGACGGTAAAAATGCCCTCCAATCACAGTCATACGGACCTGAGGCCAGAGGTGGAGCCAGCAAGGCCGAAGTAATCATAAGTGATGAAGAGATATCATTTCCAAAGGTTGAGCATTGTGACCTTTTGTTATCACTGACTCAGCTGTCTTGTGACAAGTATTTGAGTTCACTTAAACCAGGAGGAATTCTTGTGATCGACGATTCTGTCGAACACCCGGACAGGGATGACATAAACATCTATAGAATCCCTATTCTTTCAACTGCCAAAGAGAAGCTGGGCAAGCCTATGGTGGCCAACATAGTTGCACTTGGTGCAATCCATAGCATAACGGAAATAGTTACACAGGAGTCACTCCAAAAAGCAGTTCTTTCAAGAGTTCCAAAGGGGACTGAGGAATTGAACAAGTCTGCCCTTAAAGAGGGATACGGATTAGTCAAGTAGAAAGGTTGTTGCCGGATGGTATCAAATCAGAATGTAATCAAGAATATCCAGGACAATTAT
>CAYMHD010000136.1:0-5648 GCA_964390135.1 uncultured Gudongella sp.
TGACGTCCTGACAATTTATGTTCTGAATATAAGAAGATATCCACCAGATGATGACGACGATGACGATGACGATGACGAAGAAGACGATGATGAGGCCGAAGAAGAGGAAGAGGAAGAAGATGAAGAACCAGAGGTTGAATCTGAAACAATTACACCTCCACCAGTACCACAGGCACCACCAGTTGTAGAGCCTGAGGTTGAGGTAGTTGAAGAGCCAACTCCACTTGCAACACTTCCAAAAACCGGAGCTTCAGACCCAACTATACTTGCAGGACTTGGAGCAGCGTTTATAGCTCTTGGAGCACTCTTCAAAAAAAGGAAAGATGATTAACCAATAAAAAAAGTATCTGAAGATGCATTAATGAAGCTTTTTATGATACTCATATACGGAAATTTCATGATCTAAGAAAGTAGAAATTTCCTATTCGTAATAAAAAAAAGGTTTCCCGGATTCGGGAAACCTTTTTTTATGTGCTTCATAAAACTAATTTCTTGGAATCATTATCTTCTGCCCTGGATAGATCAGATTTGGATTTGCAAGCTCATTGTATTCAGCAAGCATTCTCCAATCAACTCCGTAGGCCGCTCCAATCTTGGACAGCCAATCTCCTGGCTTGACGATATATTCAATATCATCCATGGCAGGCTCTGGAACTGGCTCAGGAGCAGGCTCCATTGGAGTCACTTCTATTCCATACTCAGCAAGGACCTCATCAGGTATCAAGCCCTGCATTATCATGTCATCAGCATTGATTGCCTTTGCATTGTAGCTTCTTCCATCCTCTGATACTGGAAGCTCTAGGTTTCCAGCCTTTATCTCTTCGATAAGATATGGTCTTAGTAGGTGGTCAAAATCGGCACCTACAACCTCCCAGTTGTTGTCAACCACTGGAGCAATAGGAGTGTTTTCAGAAATATAGTCAGCTATATAGCTTCTAAGTGATTTTGGATCTGACTCAAAATATGGATCTCCACTTATGATTCCCATATTCTTTAGTCCACCGTATCTGTAGTTGTTGATTGCAAGCTTCAATGTATCCTCTGGCATTACAGGCTCGCCGTTGAACATCAGGTCAACTATCCTCTCTCCAGCGGGCTTGGTTACATCAACCTTGTAATCCACACCCTGGAACATGTCGTAGTTGTAGCCTCTTATGTTTGGATTGAAGCTTAAATTGATGTCACCAGGTGCATAGGTATTGTAGTAGCTTGCGGACCACTCCATGTAGTCCTTAAGCTCTGCTCCTGTAACCTCTATGCCTATAAGGGTGTTTGGATACTTGTATATCCCAAAGATATCAGCATAGGTTACATCTCCTTCCAAAAGATTTGAATTCTGGCTAAACAGTGCAGCTCCCGCAACGTCCGCTCCTGTTGCTTCAAGCTGTACAATGTTTATCAGATCCATGACCCCTGTGTCCCTAATCTGAGCTTCTGGTATCCCAGGAATCTCAGGCTCCGGTGCAAAGTTCTCTTCAACCTGTCCGATTACATCCACCAGGAAATCAAGTGTATTCTGATGATACTCAGCTGCATACTCCCTCAACTCCTCACTTGCTGGATATTCTGCAACATCGATTGCCTCAACTCTGCTGTCAGCTAGGGTCCACTCTTCTCCGTCCATAACAAGGTCAAAGTCAAATCTAACAACCTGTCTTCCTGCGTCCCTTGCAGCTCCAACAAGAGTATTGCCAACCTTTTGAGCTTCAGTCACATGGGCATGTCCTGTCAGTACCCCTGCAATTTCAGGATAAGCTGCTACAAAGATTTCTGCTCCGTCTCCTGAGCCTTCATACTCCTCTTCATATCCAATATGTGAAGTCACAAAGATTATGTCTGCTCCCTCTTCCTTCATCTTGTCAATATGTTCTCCAACTGAATCCACAGGCTTGTCAAACTGGAGTGAGGTTACCTTGGGTCCATCCCACCTTGGAATATTGGGATTGGTGATTCCCAGGATTCCCACATTGACTCCTGCAATCTCCTTGATCACATAGGGCATACCTGTGAGGTAGTCTCCACTGTCAGAATACTTCACATTGGCTCCAAGTATTGGAAATTCTGCTTCCTCCACAATCTTGTCTACAAGCTCAAGACCAAAGTTGAACTCATGATTTCCAACCACCATGGCATCATAGCCCATAAAGTTCATCACATCGATTACTGGATTTGTCAGCTCCAGATTTGAGTTGTAAAGGTCATCTGAAAGAATTGTTCCCTGGACCGTATCTCCATTGTCGACCAAGATGGTATTTGGGTTCTCCTCCCTGATTGACTGGATTACGGAATATACCTTGGCCATTCCTCGGTCTTCCACATCAGCCCCATCCTCATAGGAGTAGTTGTAGATATTGGCATGCAGGTCTGTGGTTCCGATAATTGTAATCGTCACCTCATGACCATCCGCCAATACCCCTGCGGGCATTACAAATGTTCCCAGCACCATGACAAGTGCCAGGGCAAAGCTAAGTAATTTCTTGTTGAAATACATCAATACTCTCCTCCTTTGCTTTGTTTAATAGCCTACACTATAATTCTACCCCTACTGTAAAAATTAAACATTTAACTCAAAAAAATACAAGGCAGAGTAAAAACTCCGCCTCATAAACTTTATTTCTATCTTACATAGATAATCTCAATCTCTACATCAACCTCTGGATTGAAAACAACTGAAACCATATCTTCATCATCCACTGAGTTTGCTCCAAATACCATATAGTCCGGAGCCAGCCAGTAGGTCTCTTCGGTACCGTCCATATCAAGGGTGATTCTTTCATCAGCCCTGTCAATGTCTATTACCTCATATACCTCACTGTCGTCATCCAGCAATACATTTGCTGCGATTACCTCTCCGTCTTCAAGAACTAGCTCAACCAACTCATCTGTGCTCATATCAGGCAATACCGCAAAGTCTGCAACCTGAAGATCCATTGAATCTCCTGAAGAATCCAAACCTGTTATTTCATCATCCCTGTCAGCATCAAATGCAAATTCAAGCTGAAGTATTTCAACATCAACAAACTCCTCATCAAGCACGAAATCTGTAAAAACTATGGTGTGGGCTATATCATCGTCATTTCCATAATTCATCTGATTACCCACGTCCATCATGGTGAATGCCTCGTTGGTAATGACAAATGCCCTAAGGTCTGAATCCTGGTCAGCCATATCTAGAATCTCCTCCATGGTCATGGCATCAATTCTTGTTACCACATCACCCTCCAGGTCAACAACAAATATATTAGTGTTGGCAGTAAATTCATAGGTCATATCAACAGTTCTTATTCTCATATCATCAAGGTCGATATCAAATCTGTCCCTTGAATCCCTGGCAACCAAAACCGCTTCATCGTCTATATCTACAGGGTCAGCAATCCTTACAATCCTGTCAATGGTGCTTCCATCATGGATCAGGTATGCGATGATCCCCCTATAGAAGTCCACCATATTACCCTCACTGTCAGGGCTCTCCATAAGAACTGAATAGTTGTCAGTCCTGTAGCTGTCCTTGGAACCATCCTTCTCAATCACATAGATATCTCTGGTTCCTGAATCCTCAACAAGAACGGTCCTTTCACTGTACTCAAGCTCTCCGGATATCATTTGTAGTGAGTCGTTCACATCAAGGGCAAACATTACATCCTCACCCTCAAGGTCCTCAAGAAGGTCATCAGCATTTATGTCAAATAGTGTAGAGAATAGTGTCCCCTCAAGTGAATAAACTGGTCTCTTGTTGTTTGTAGCTCTGATCTGGAACAGCTCATCGTCTATCTCAACATAGAATATGTCGCTTGATTCCCTTATTCTCTCATATTCACCGCTGAACTGACCATCGGTCCTTACGATTCCAAAATCTTCATATACATGGAGAACGTCTCCCTCAGCAACCTCATCAAGTGCCATTGACATGATATCTCCATCCTGGAATCCGATAACCGAATCAAGGAAATATGCATCCTCGTCAGCTGATGGATAATCGCTTCTTACATATATCTCCTCACCGTCATCCTCTACCTCAATAACAGGAGCAATGTCATCAAACATATAGGCTTCAATAAAGAATACCACATCATCCTTGACTGTTACCCTGGCAAACTCTGCCACGAAGGCTCCATCAAGTGTACCGTCGGAGCTGTCGTTGTCCTCAACATAATCAAGGTAATCGAAGGCTTCCTCATTCAGGTAAACTCCATAAAGCTGTTCAATTGATCTGGATGAGCTTGCTTCCTCAACTACATCGTAGTAATCACCGGTGTTTAGCATAATCTCCATGTCCATGGCTGCAAATGGTCCGGTGTAGTAGTCATAGCTTGAGTCTACAGCTACATTAACAATATTGTCATCCTTGTCAATTGTAATTTCCATAACCTTGCCAAGAAGCATTTCAGGGTCCATTCCTTCACTTAGGAGGAATGTAGCCTCGTCATCCTTCTCATATCTAAGCTCAGCCTCAGGAGAATTAGTTCCTTCTCCTAGGATGTAGGCTGTCACTTCGTTTTCATCAAGATTTCCTACCCTTTCATTCTCAACAATGATGGCTTCGTATACCTCTCTGTCTGCCATAAGTCTCTTCATGACCGTATTGTAGATCATCTCAAATACTTTTTCCCTCGTGGCAGTTGCATTGTAGTCACTATTTGGTACAGTCACACCCTCTGTGATCCCCTGCTCTATGGCTTCAATCACATATGGAGTAGCCCAGTAGGCTCCGGTATACCCTTCAGTGTCAACCTCTGCATCCGTTGTCCTCACAAGTATTGTGATGATTTCGGCATAGGAGATATTCCTGTCTGGTCCAAAGGTTCCATTTGGATAACCATTTACATATTGCATGCTGGTGGCATAGTTGATGTATCCATTGGCCCAGTGGCTAAGGGGTACATCTGAAAATGCACTGGGTATTCCCTCCAGCAATTCTGAAGCCGACTCAGCATCCAATGCCCTTGTAACCATGGCAGCAACCTCTGACCTTCTGATTGGGTCGTTAAGCCTGTAGCCTCCGGAATCACCTAGAACAAGACCCTCTTCAATTAGCCAATCCACCTTCTCATTCCCTGTCTGTGCACTTACAAAGCTGAATGATCCAAGTACCATTACCAGTGCCAGCACCAGGGATAATATCCTTTTGTTCATAATATCAGTCCTCCCTTTTCTTTTGTCCCACATTCTAGTTATACCCAAAACTGTTCATTTGGGAACAAAAGGAGATGCCATTAATGACATCTCCTAGTCTAAAATTTGTTCTAATTTCTATAGATCTCTGTCAAAATCAACGTTTCCTGAGCTGTCAATATCAAAGTCGACAATTATTTCATCATCGTATTCATCCTCAATGAAGCCTGTAATATCTGCATCAGGGAACTCGTCCAGAATATCATCAACTATGTCCTGAAGGAAGTCCTCGATTTCAGAATCACTTACATTATCAACCCAATAGTTGTAATCAGAGGTTTGAGTAAGGTCGATATAGATTTCAACTTCAATATCATCCTCGTCACCGTCTAGAATAATATCTTCTATGTCTATTCCTTCAATTTTTGTATAATCATCTATTAGCTGATCTTCAAGGTCCCCAATATCTCCTGATGAGCTGCTTCCTCCGCCAAGGTCTACATCCCCTCTGCTGTCAATTCCAAAGGTCTCAACTT
>CAYMHD010000137.1:0-5592 GCA_964390135.1 uncultured Gudongella sp.
GCTTGCCTTCAAGGGAATACTTGCGGATATGGACAATATGCCTACCCTTGTATTTGATGAGATCGACACCGGAATCAGTGGAAGAACGGCCCAGGTTGTTGGAGAGAAGATCAGAAGGATTTCAGGTGGCCATCAGGTGATTTCAATTTCGCATCTACCGCAGATTGCAGCTCTTGCCGATACTCACTTTGCCATAAGGAAGTCATCGGATAAAAAGGGAACAATAACAAGTGTGGAGCGTCTTCATGAGGATGAAAGAATCCAGGAGCTTGCCAGACTCCTTGGTGGTGTGGAGGTAACTGAAACCACAAGAAAACACGCAAAGGAAATGCTTCAGATGTCAAATAAGATGAAGAAATAGAGCTTTTATGCTATAATCTATATATAAAAAGTACCAGCAATAATAATTAGGGGGATCTGTATGACTTACGAAGAGAAAACCATGAAGTGTGACAGGATATACGAGGGCAAGATTTTAAATCTGAGGATTGACACCGTGGAGCTTCCTGACAAGAAATATTCAAAAAGGGAAATTGTTGAACATCCAGGTGGTGTTGGTATTGTTGCACTGACAAAGGAAAACAAGGTTCTATTGGTAAGGCAATACAGAAAGGCAACCGACAAGGTACTTCTTGAACTGCCTGCGGGAAAGCTGGAGGTCAATGAGGAGCCCAAGGAAACTGCCCTTAGGGAGCTGAAGGAAGAGACCGGATATACCGCTAGGAAGCTTGAGTACCTACTTGAATGCTACACATCACCAGGATTTTCCAGTGAAAAGATATACCGGTTCTATGGAGAGAACGTGGAGCCAGGTGAACAGGAGCTTGAATCAGGGGAGTTTATAGATGTTGAGAGCTATACAATCGAAGAGCTGAAGAAGCTTATTGACAGGGGAGAAATCATGGATGCCAAGACCATAATCGGGATTCAGCTTCTGGTTACCCGTATGGCAAAATAGCACAAATATAAATAAAAAGGGGATATAACATGTTAAGGGGAATAATGGATGAGTATACCAGGTATATAGAGAAGCAAAAAAAGCTTAGCAAGAACACAGTTGAAGCCTATATAAGTGACATTGAAAAATTTAGAGATTTCATGGATGCGGCAGGTATTAACAATGTTGATATGGTCAACAATACCCATGTGATCCGTTACCTGCTCCAGCTTCAACGTGAAGGTAAATCCACATCCACCATTTCCAGGCATCTTGCAAGCATAAGATGCCTATTTGAGTATCTTATCAATAATGGAAAGGTCAAGGAAGACCCCACCTTGAATCTAAAGCCACCAAAGAAGGAAAAGAAGATGCCTCAGATTCTGTCGGAAGAGGAAATCACCAAGCTTATGAGCCTCCCTGATCCCACCACCCAAAAGGGTGCAAGGGACAGAGCCTTGCTTGAACTTCTTTATTCCTCAGGCTTGAGGGTATCTGAGATAAATTCCCTTAAAATTGGGGATGTGCTGCTCTCAAAGGGTACAATAGTATTGTCAACCGATGATGGTATCAGAAAGGTACCAGTGGGTTCAAAGGCTATTGGCTGCATCTCCCACTACATCAAGAATCATAGGGATGAAAACAACAAGGATACACCCCTGTTTGTAAATTATAGCGGTAAGAAGCTGACAAGACAGGGACTCTGGAAAATAATAAGGACCTATGCTGACAAGGTGTCCGGAAGCAATAATATCACTCCTCAAATACTTAGGAATTCATTTGCAGCCCATATCCTGAGCCATGGTGCTGATATAAGGACCGTGCAGGAGATAATGGGTCACACCGATATTGCATCTACTCAGGTATATACAATGACCGAGAGGAATGAAAACACTGATGAGGTTTATAAGAGGGCTCACCCCAGAGCTTAGGAGGATTGAAAATGAGAGCTGTTGATATAATTGAAAAGAAAAAGCATGGAGAACATCTAAGCCGGGAAGAAATTGACTTTATGGTTCAGGGATACACCAGGGATGAAATTCCTGATTATCAGATGTCAGCCTTCCTGATGACAATATACTTCAATGGAATGGGCAAGGATGAAATTGCCCACTTGACGGAGAGCTTTGTCAATTCAGGTGAACAGGTTGACCTTTCTCCAATAGAGGGGATCAAGGTTGACAAGCATTCAACAGGTGGAGTGGGAGACAAGATCAGTCTGATTGTCATACCCCTTGTTGCCAGTGCTGGAGTACCTGTTGCCAAGATGAGCGGAAGGGGCCTAGGCCATACAGGTGGAACCATTGACAAGCTTGAATCAATAGAAGGCTTCAGGATTGAACTGTCATCTAAGGAATTCATAGACAATGTAAACAGGCATAAGATGGCTATAGTAGGTCAAACTGCAAACCTTACACCTGCTGACAAGAAAATCTATGCCCTGAGGGATGTGACCTCCACAATTGACAGTATCCCACTGATTGCCAGCTCCATCATGAGCAAGAAGATAGCATCTGGAGCAGATGCAATTGTCCTTGATGTCAAGGTTGGCTCTGGAGCATTTATGAAAACCATCAAGGAAGCAGAGAAGCTTGCAGAAACCATGGTTGGAATAGGAAAGAGTCTAAATAGAGATACGGTAGCGGTAATTACCAATATGGATCAACCCCTAGGGAACCAGGTTGGAAACAGCAATGAGGTCAAGGAGGCAATAAAGGTCCTCACAGGAAAGGGCTCAGAGGACGAAACTACGATTGCCCTGACAATAGCCTCACATATGTGTGTTCTTGGTGGAGCCTTTGAGGATTTCGATTCTGCATACGGCAAGCTTCAGGAGACCATTAAGTCCGGCAAGGCCATTGAAAAGCTAAAGGAGCTCATATCAATACAGGGGGGAAATCCTGAGGTTGTTGAAAATACTGATCTCTTGCCTGGAGCTAGGAATTCCATTGACATAAAATCTGAAAAGGATGGATTTGTCTACCAAATAGATGCTGAGAATGTTGGAATAAGTGCCATGCTCCTTGGAGCGGGAAGAAGAACCAAGGAGGATAAGATCGACTATGGTGCAGGAATAACACTCAGGAAGAAGATAGGGGATTCAGTCAAGAAGGGCGAGATTCTCTATACACTGATGACAAATCTTGACGATTACCAGGATGCGGTTGAAAGAATGAAGGAAGCTTATGTGATTTCCAATGAAAAACCGGAGACAAAACCTTACATTTATAATATAATAAAATAGCGAGAATATGATGCCTCGACAATTCATGGTCGGGGTTCATTGTTATGGTAGGGAAGTTTTGATAAATAAAGATTTTATATTGAAAGTAGAGGTAGTATATGGAGTATATAATCAGCCTACCCGGGCTGTTGATTGCAATAATTTTTCATGAGCTGGCACATGGCCTGACTGCCTATTGGCTGGGAGACCCGACAGCAAAAAACGCAGGAAGATTGACCCTTAATCCCATTAAGCATATCGATCCTGTGGGATTTCTGTTTATGCTGATTTTCAGATTTGGCTGGGCAAAGGCGGTACCCATCAATCCCAGCTATTTCAAGAATAGAAAGCGGGACACGATTCTTGTATCCCTTGCAGGGGTTACAACCAACTTCATAATTGCCATAATAACTGGGGCAGTGTTGGTGTATGCACCCATTGGAAATGAGATTCTGGCTCAGATGCTGGTAATAACACTTTGGTACAATATAATGCTTGGCGTGTTCAACCTTATGCCCTTTCCACCTTTGGATGGCTCCAAGGTTGTGGCAAGCCTGCTGCCTGTGAAGTTGGAGTATTATTTCTACAAGTACGAGAAGTATTTCTATCTGATCCTTATATTCCTTATTGCAACAAGGGGAATCAGCAGAATACTTGGACCATTGGTTGATTTTGTGTACAGTTTGATTATAAATATCTGCTTATTTAGGAGTATGCCATGAGCTATAATGTAAGCGTTGAGGCTTTTGAAGGACCACTGGACCTTCTTTTGAACCTTATTGATAAAAACGAAATAGATATCTATGATATTCCCATAAACACTGTTACGGAGCAGTTTATAGAGCAGTTGAAGATGTGGGAGGAAATGAACCTGGAGGTAGCCAGCGACTTTATTATAATGGCATCGACCCTGCTTGAAATAAAGTCAAAGCTCCTTTTACCCAAGGATACAGTTTTTGTTGATGGTGAGGAGGTTCAGGTAGACCCAAGGGAAGAGCTTGTGAAAAGGCTAATGGAATACACGCTATACAAGGAGATTTCTGATAATCTGAAATCCTCAGAGGAGGTATACAGCAAGGTTTACTACAAGCCTCAGGAGGATGTCAGTGACTTCAGGGACCCCTTTGAGGAGCTGAGTTCAGTTGAGCTGAAAGATCTAGTGGATACTCTTGAAAACATACTGCAACGGCATCGATACAACAATCCACAGGGGGAGTTCTTTGAAATCAGAAGAGAGGAAGTAAGCCTTGAGGAATGTACAAGGGATATTGAAAGCAAGGTCAAGGCTTGGCACAAAATAAGATTTAGCGACATAATAAGTGCTCAATCCTCCAGGTCAAGGATAATTGCTTACTTTCTATCACTGCTGGAGCTTATGAGAACAAGACTCATATCAGTAAGACAGGATGGTAGTTTTTCTGATCTTATCATTGAGAAGAGAGGGATTTGATATATGGACAATCGTGAGGTAAAGTCAATAATTGAAGGGCTGCTATTTACCTTTGGTGAACCAATTGAGAGCAGTGAGATTGCAAAGGTACTGGATTTGCCAACAAAGGAGGTTCATTCAATCCTGCTGGAAATGAAGGATGAGTTTGACTTCAATAGACGTGGCATCAGAATCATCAGGTTCAATAAATCCTTTCAGCTGGGAACCAGACCTGAGCATCACGAATGGATAAAACAGGTAGTACAGGGCAGGAACACAAGGTCTCTTTCAAACGCAGCATTGGAAACCCTGTCAATAGTTGCCTACAAGCAGCCAGTTACAAAGGCGGATATAGATCATATCAGGGGAGTGAAAAGTGACAGGAGTCTTGATACCCTGATTGGAAGAAGACTGGTTAAGGAAGTGGGTAAGCTTGAAAAGCCGGGAAGACCGAATCTATACGGAACAACTGATGAGTTTTTAAGATATTTTGGGCTGGAATCCCTTGATGAATTACCACCGGTGGATGATTTTACTATAGAAGACGAGGAATAGAGGAGTTTTGTGATGAAGGATAAAAGTGTAAGACTGCAGAAGTATATGGCAATGAGTGGAGTGGCCTCCAGAAGGGCTTCAGAAGACCTTATTAAGGAAGGCAGAGTACAGGTGAACGGTAAGGTTGTAACCGAGATGGGGATTACTGTCCTGCCTGGCAAGGACAAGGTAAAGGTTGATGGGATGAACATAAGACCTGAGAGCAACAAGGTCTATATTGTCCTCAACAAACCAGTTGGTATTGTGACCAGTGTTAAGGATGAAAAGGGTAGAGCTGTGGTGACCGATCTGATTGAAGAGGTTGACGAGAGAATCTATCCTGTGGGAAGACTTGATGCGGACACAAGTGGTCTGGTTCTTCTTACAAACGATGGTGAACTTGCCTTTAAGCTGACCCATCCAAGCAAAATGGTATACAAGAGGTATATTGCCATAGTTGAAGGAGTT
>CAYMHD010000138.1:0-498 GCA_964390135.1 uncultured Gudongella sp.
GGCAGCTCGGAAAATATTTACTTTGTTGGGATAAGGTCAATTGAAATGGATGAGCTGGAATTTATGAAAAACAACAAGGTCAACGTTATCAATGCAAGGAGATTCCATGAAATGGGAGTTTCCAAAGCTATTGAAGAGGTTTATGATAAAATGAAAAAGTTCAATCACATCTATATCACCATTGATATAGATGCCCTGGACCCAGCCTATGCTGCTGGTACCGGGACTCCCCAGTTTGGAGGTTTGACAAGCAGAGATCTGTTGGAGTTTATTAGGGGAATGTTCAAGCTTCCCATAATAGGTTTTGATGTTGTGGAGGTGGCACCTAACCTTGACCCTTCACTTACATCAAGCTTTGCAGCAAGGAAAATCATCACAGAATGCTGGGGACATTACAATAGGATTATAAAATGATAACGGGGCTCTCCCAAAATTTGGGAGAACCCTTTTTTTAAATTAAGCTATCCTATTCCATTATCCAGGAAAATACATACTCCA
>CAYMHD010000138.1:532-4753 GCA_964390135.1 uncultured Gudongella sp.
GGTTCTGAATTTGTATCAAATTTTCCCTTCAATCCCTTCTCCTTGATGGACAGGTCGAAGTGAGCAGCCGCAATCCCCATGTCCACCCTTTGTATATCATAGGGGAATCTGTCACTGTATCCTGGCTCCCTATCCTCATAAAAATGAAGGTTTTCATCCATAAGGACTAATCTCCATGGCTGCTTGTTTGAGGCAGATGGTCCAAGTCTTACCATCTCCAAGGGGAATGCCAGATCACCAGCCTCATCCTCTGTTAGGGGTGTTGAAAAATCGTCCTTAAAGAAAAGCTCCTTCCAGGGCTTTCTCTGGTCTGCCTTTATCACCTTTCTCATAGCCATCTCCTTGATGTGCTTCTTATCGGCAGCATAGCCATAGGGTGATATGACTGGGAACAGGTCCCCTTCATCAACCTTCATAGCCTCTGCAAAGCCCTTCCTGTCGAAGGTTCCACCAAGCCAACAGGTTCCAATACCAAGATGGGCAAGGTAGAGAATCATAACCTCAAATTCATATCCCAGTGCTTCAAGGGCCATATCCTCCAGTTTGATTGTCGTACCTATATACTGCTTTGCTCCCTTGATCACTCCATAGGTACCCAGCTTCTCTACATCCTTTATGCCGCTTCCATCAAGATAATGAAAGTTTATACGGTTGCCAAAGGGATTTTCAAGAGCACGAATAAATGCCTCTATCTTGTCCCGTTTTTCTGTTTCAACCTCCTTTTGACTGTAATTTCTCACACTGTATCTTTTTCTTACTGCATCCTCAACATTAAAGCTTATATTCATGTGCAACTCTCCTCTTTACTTATCGCAATAATCTATTCCATCCTGCAAGAAAGTTCCCTGTCTCAAATCCACAAAGGCCTGTCTAAGGTCCTCCTGATTGGTCATTACAATTGGGCCTCCCCATGCAACTGGCTCGTTCAGGGAGTCAGAGCTTACAAATAGCACCTGCGCCATATCTCTTCCATTGTTTAATATTGTGACCCTCTCGCCTTCTGTAAGTCTTACAGCTGTCTTTTCCTTTACCTTCTCATCCCCAACCTTTATCTCTCCAATTAGGGTGAATAGCATTATGGCTTTATCCCTTGGTGTGTCCACACTTATTGTCGCTCCCTGATTTATATGGATATCAAAGTAATCCAGAGGCAGATGTGATGATTTGAAGCCTTCCACATCCTTATATCCCCCTGCAAGAACCCTTATCTTACCACCCTCATAGGGAATCTCCTCAATTTGTGAATTCTTTATGCTGTGATATGCTGGTGGGGTCATTTTTCTGTCTCCTGGCATGTTAAGCCATAGCTGAACTCCCAGAAGCCGATCACTTTCAGGTAGCCTTTCCTCGTGGAGTATACCGGAGCCAGCTGTCATCCACTGGACTCCCCCATCCCCTACAGTATCAGAATTTCCAAGGGAGTCCTTGTGCATCATCTGTCCCTTGTAGACATAGCTTATTGTCTCTATTCCTCTGTGGGGGTGCATGGGAAATCCTGCTATGTAATCCTTTGGGTTTCTGCTGTCAAATGAATCAAGCATAAGTATGGGGTCATAGTCCTTTACCGTCTGGTGTCCAAGTACCCTTACAAGCTTTACTCCCGCTCCGTCCTGGGTCTGAAATCCCGTAACCTTCTTTTTAATCTTTCTCTCCATTATACTTCCCTCCTATATCCTATAACTGTATTGACCTTCAAATCATAGCTTCTTTCGTACATATACCCACATACCGGATAAAATCAAATAATTCTTTATAATGATACCATTAATTACCACATAGTAGCAGGTCCAAACATAATTGGGGTATAATCTAATAAATATTAATGTAATTCAGGAGGATTACCAATGATACAAAAGGAAAGAATACAGGCACTCAATGGCAAGAAGATTTTGGACAAGCCCTATGTAATCTATTGGATGCAGAGTTCACAAAGAGTGGAGTATAACCATGCCCTGGAGTATGCCATAGAAAAGGCCAATGAATTGAATAAGCCTCTCTTGGTCTATTTCGGAATAACCGACAGCTTTCCAGAAGCCAACTGGAGGCATTACAGGTTTATGCTTGAGGGACTGAAGGAGGTTAGGAATGATCTCCACAAAAGAAATATTGATATGCTCATACAGAAGGTCTCCCCAGAGAAAGGAGCTATTGAACTATCCTCAAGGGCAGCTTTGATGGTGGTGGACAGAGGCTATCTAAGGATTGAAAGACATTGGAGAAATTTAGTTGCCGAAAATGCAAATTGCCCTATTGTCCAGGTGGAAACAAATGTCATTGTACCAATAGAGACAGCATCCCAAAAGGAGGAGTACTCAGCCGCTACCCTAAGACGGAAGCTCAACAGACTCCTTGATGATTTTGTCATCCCACTGGATGAGCAGAAAGTAAAAATTCCCTCCACGGATATGCATTTGGAGCTTCAAGAATTTGATATGGATGATTTGGATATGGCGATAGAAAGGCTTCATATAGATATGTCGGTCAAGCCTGTCGATAAATTTACTGGAGGAACGAAACAGGCCAAAATTCACCTTGAGGACTTTATTGAGAACAAACTGGCAAGATACAACGAACTTAAGAACGAGCCTGGTCTTGACTATTCCTCCAACCTGAGTCCCTATCTCCATTTTGGACAAATTTCCCCCCTATACATATACAGAAGGCTCATGGAGGTGGACCTGAAGGACAAGGAAGACTTTCTGGAGGAGCTTGTTGTCAGAAGGGAGCTGAGCATGAACTTCGTCTTCTACAACGATAGGTATGATACCATCCATTCACTCCATGAGTGGGCAAAAAAGACACTTTCAGACCATGAAGATGACAAGAGGGACTACATATATTCCCTGGAGACCCTTGAAAGGGCAGAGACACATGACCCCTACTGGAATGCTGCCCAGAAGGAAATGGTCCTTACTGGAAAGATGCATGGCTATATGAGAATGTATTGGGGCAAGAAAATCATTGAGTGGAGTGAAAGCCCTGAGAAGGCCTATAATATGGCTATATATCTTAACAACAAGTATAATATTGACGGAAGGGATCCCAATGGCTTTACAGGGGTTGCCTGGTGCTTCGGGAAGCATGACCGGGGCTGGAAGGAAAGGGATGTCTTCGGCAAGATAAGATATATGAACGATAAGGGTCTTGAACGAAAATTCGATATGGAAAGCTACCTTGAGAAGATTGGAAGCATTAAGCAAAAATGATCATTTAGGAGGCACCCATGATGGATGCCTCCTTATTTTTGTTGCTAGGCTCTTATTAGCTTATAGATGTTCCCAAGATCATCCTTGTCAAAAAATCTTGGAACAGGATATAGAGGATTGGATTCATGGAATGCCCTTTCAACCATCACAGGTATGTCCTTTTCCTCAATTCCCTGGAGCTTGTCTGGTATGTCCATCTGTTTGTTGAATCTTCTAATTTCAGAAATAAACCTCTCAGCCTTTTCTCTGTTATCTTTCAACCCTTGGGAAATACCCGCAGCATCTGCCAGCTCAGCCAGCGGCCTGTGAACACACTCCCCAAAGTAATCCAGTACATATGGCAATATGACTGCATTGGCCAGACCATGTGGCACTCCATAGAAGCCCCCCAAAGTATGGGCCACAGCATGTACATAGCCCACGTAGGCTCTTGTAAAGGACAGTCCGGCATAATAGGCTGCCTTTTGCATATTCTCCCTGGCTTCAATATTATCTCCATTCTCATAGGCTTCAAATATATTCTCGAAAACCAGCTCTACGGCTTCTCTGCTCCACTCTCTAGTTTCCTTGGTGTTGCTTCTTCCTATGTAGGCTTCCACAGCATGGGTCAAAGCATCCATTCCAGTTGTTGCCGTTATATGAGGCGGCAGCCCCACCGTCAAGGCAGGATCCAATACAGCGTAATGGGGGATAAGAGAAATGTCATTTATTGCGTATTTTTCATGGGTACTGCTATCTGTGATAACAGCTGCCAATGTGCCTTCACTACCCGTTCCTGATGTTGTAGGAACTGAGGACATATACCTATTAAGAGATGAATATGAAAAGGACAATCTTAGTTTTACTTACTTTTCTGTTTTTTATCGGGGCCAGTGGCCGGGATTTAAATGAAATAAAAAGAAGTGGTAAGATCTACATTGCTTTCACAAGCGACGACATAAAAAACATAAATTATCCGCTGGCTTTAGAATTTGCCAAATACCTCAATGTTGAATTAAAAGAAGTTTCGATTACC
>CAYMHD010000138.1:4763-5577 GCA_964390135.1 uncultured Gudongella sp.
GGGTATATTCTTGTTAGGCCTTGCAAGACGTGCAGCAACCCCCTTTGCACAGTCCATTGGAGACCCTCCTCCAAATGCCAGGATTCCCTTGCAATTGTTACTCTTGTACAGTTCTAGTGCCTCCTCGATATTATCTATTGTTGGATTGGCTACAGTCTTGTCATATACTATGTAGTCAATCCCCACTTTTTCAAGATTAAAAAGCAATTCATCCATCAGGCCGATTGACCTTATTCCCTTGTCGGTTATTATTAGCAGGTTTTCTATTCCCTTCTCCTTGATAAAGACGGGTAATCTTCTTATACTTCCTCTGCCCTGAAGTAATTCTGGCATCCTCCATGGCAAAAATCCGGATACACCTCTTAGAATCATCTGGTATAGCCTGCAATAAAGCTTATACATTTTCCCACCTCCTCATCCATTAATTACCCAAATTAAATCCTTCCTCTCCTCTGTAGAAAAAAATAAAGCCCCATTCCGTTTACTTCCTGGTAATGGGACTCAATTACTATCTGATCCTATTTAATTTTTCCAGAACATCCTTGTATTCCATATCCAGCGACTCCAGGTCATCACCATTTGATGGCATTGAAATCCTGCTGATTAACTCAGATAGCCTGTTCTTGAGGATCATGATCTGTTCTTCCTCCATATCAACGGTTCTGTCCTTGCCATCCAAATACTCCTTATAGTTTTCCTTGTAAAGTTTAATCTTGCCTGTCTCAATTGTCATTATCTGATCTGCGATGTTTTCTATGAAGCTTCTGTCATGTGACACGAAGAGAAGTGTTCTGTTGTACCCCTGAAGTGCCTC
>CAYMHD010000139.1:0-3113 GCA_964390135.1 uncultured Gudongella sp.
GTCAATGACACTAGATCCTAAGTCTAGCGCGTCTGCCAATTCCGCCATTCCCGCAAGTGGTGACCCATCCGCGACTCGAACGCGGGACACCCTGATTAAAAGTCAGGTGCTCTGCCAACTGAGCTAATGGGTCAAAATAAAATGGGGTGGATAATGGGATTCGAACCCACGACCTCCAGAGCCACAATCTGGCGCCCTAACCAACTAGGCCATATCCACCATGGATTTTCTTGGAGCGGGTGAAGGGAATCGAACCCTCGCAGCTGGCTTGGGAAGCCAGTGCTCTACCACTGAGCTACACCCGCAGCAACACTTGAAGTACTGCTGAAGACACTCAAATTTACTCCGCACTCCGTTAGCGGATTAACCGCTGACTTATATGATTATAACAGTTCTAAAATATCATGTCAATAACCTGCTTCAAGATTATTTAACTTTTTCCTCCCCCAGAAAGGATAGCTGCTCCATGCTCCTATCCATTAGGTTGCTCAGGGATACCCCAAGGAGTCTAAGGCTCTTGTCCCACTCCATCTCCCCAAAGAGGATGCTGGCCAGGGTGAATATTTCATCCCCACCTGATATGTAGTGGTTGAAGGTCCTGCTTCTTGTATGGCTCTGAAAATCCTCGTCCTTGATCTTGACAGTAAGGGTCCTTCCGTGGATGTTGCGGCTTTCCAGGTCCTTTTCCAGCTCAAGGGAATATTCCCTTAGCCTTTCAAGCAGGAGCCTTCTGTCCCTTGTCTCCCTGAAGGTCCTTTCAACGCCCATGGATTTCCTTTCCCTGCTTGTGGTGACGGTCCGCCTGTCCACTCCCCTGATCCTGTCGTATATCTCCTTGCCGCCTCTTCCAAACATGTCGATCAGGAAGTCCTCAGGCAGGCTGTAAAGCTCCTCCACCGTATATATCCCGATGTCATTGAGGCGCTTTCTGGACTTGCTGCCTATCCCATAAACCTTGCTTACAGGAAGGGGGAAAAGAATTTCAGGCATCATGTCCCCAGTTATCTTCATGAACCCATCCGGCTTGTTCCAGTCTGAGGCCAGCTTTGCAAGAAACTTGTTGAAGGATACTCCGATTTACAGTGTCAATCCTGTCTCCTACATGACCCTGGTTTTTATTAGCGCAGCAATCTCCTCAGGTGTCTTGTCCATTCCTGATATGTCCATGTAGGCCTCATCTATTGAAAGGGGCTCAATCCTGTCTGTAATTCCCCTGAGTATCTGGAAAACCTGTCTTGATATCTCCTGGTACCTTTTCATCCTGCCTGGAACATAGATTCCATGGGGACACCTTTCCCTGGCCATGAAAATGGGCATGGCTGAGTGGATACCATATTTTCTGGCTTCGTAGTTGCAGGTGGTCACAATGCCCCTGTGGCTTCTTCCGCCTACTATCACAGGGTGTCCCTTAAGCTTTGGGTTGTCCTTTTCCTCAACTGCTGCAAAAAATGCATCCATGTCAAGATGTAGAAAGTCCAGTGATGTTTCCATTTACATACCTCTCCTACCTGATTCTCTTAATCTCTCCTGTTATCCTTTCACCTATGTGAAGGATGCCATAGGTCCCCTGTGTGTGTCCTCCCCTTGGGAAGGATGGACTACCTGGATTCATCATAAAAAGGTCTCCTTCCCTCTTCATCTCGGGTATGTGGGTATGACCAAACAGCACAGCATCAGCCCTGTTTTCCAGGGCATGGTAGTAGAGTCTTTGAAGGCCGTTCTTGACACCCTGCCTGTGACCGTGGATCAGCATAATCCTCCTGCCTCCCAGATTCAATAGCATTTCCCTCTTGTAGTAGGTTGACCAGTCTCCATTTCCACCGATGATGTATGAGGGCAGCTTCAAGGCATTTTTTATCTTTTCTCCATCCTCCACATGGTCTCCCAAAAATACAAAGACTCCTGCATCCTTTTCATTTTTCAACGCCTGAATTATTGGCTGCGTGACGTGATGGGTGTCGGCAACCACTATAACCTTAATGCTACTCACCTAGAATCTCCTCCAGTTTTTCCCTCAATGCATCTATTGCCCTTCTTCTATGGCTTATTGAATTCTTGATATCAGCAGGCAGCTGTGCAAAGGTCTCTGAATATCCCTCCGGAACAAAGAGTGGATCATAGCCAAAGCCATTGTCACCCCTTGGCTCCTCCAGGATTCTACCCCTGCATTCACCCTTGACTGTATATTCCTTCCCATTCTCTGTTATAAGGGCTATGACGGTCCTGAAGGCTGCCGTCCTTTCCCTGCCCTTAAGATTCCTAAGAAGTGTCCGGTTGTTGAGGGCATCATTTCCGTCCTCTCCGCCATATCTTGATGAATACACTCCAGGCTCTCCATCAAGGGCATCCACAAAGAGTCCGGAATCATCGGCCATCACCATATTATCAACAAGCTCAGCAAGCTCCCTTGCCTTCTTAAGGCTATTGTATTCCAGGGTGTCTCCATCCTCCACAACCTGGAGATTGTCAACACCTGCCTCCTTCTTGGTAAGTATCTCAAGAGGCAGGTTCTTGAGTATCTCCCTCAGTTCCTTGGCCTTATTTTTGTTGTCCGTTGAAAGTATAAGCCTTCTCATGTCTCCACCCCACTATATAAGCTCTGTTACAGGTCCCAGAAGGTCTTTTTGGAGCTTGATCAGCTCTCCGTTTCCCTTCTCTGCCAGATCAAGCAGCTGGTCCAGCTCCTTCCTTGAGAAGGTTGCATTCTCTCCTGTTCCCTGAACCTCAACAAACTGTCCCTCATCCCCCATCACAACATTCATGTCAACCTTGGCTATGTGGTCCTCCTGGTAACAAAGGTCCAGAATTGGCCCTTCCTCTCCAACCCCCACACTTATTGCAGAAAGGTAGCCTGTGATTGGGAACTCCTTTATCTCCTCCTGGCTGTACAGCTTGTGAAGTGCATCAACAAGGGCTATATATGCTCCTGTGATTGAAGCTGTTCTGGTTCCACCATCAGCCTGGATTACGTCACAATCTATCCATACGGTCCTCTCCCCAAGCTTCTTCAGGTCAACCACTGACCTTAGGCTTCTTCCTATGAGCCTTTGTATCTCCTGATTCCTTCCGTCTATCCTGCCCTTGGTTGAATCCCTCATCTTTCTTGTCATTGT
>CAYMHD010000139.1:3123-5500 GCA_964390135.1 uncultured Gudongella sp.
AACCCAGCCTGTCCCTGTGTTCTTCAGGAAGTGGGGTACCTTGTCCTCAACCATGGCGGTGCATATGACCTTTGTGTTACCCATCTGTATAAGCACTGATCCGTAGGGATGAAGCAGGTAATCTCTTTCTATGTTCACAGGTCTCATCTCATCGTGTTTCCTATTGTTATCTCTCATCTAAACAACTCCTCCATATTTTACTACTTCCATTCTATCAAACATTGACCCTTATTCATATAAGCAGGCAAGAAAAAACCCCTTTACAGGGGGAAATTCATTTTTTCATTTTTGTGAAGTATCCTCCACGGATTGGACTTATGCTGTTGACTGTTATGAATGCATTTGGGTCTATGCTGTCAACTATCCTCTTCAGCCTTGGCATGTCCTTTCTGTTCAAAGCAACGGTCAGCATTTCCCTTGGTCCTTCGATTCCCTGACCTTCATAGCTGGTGACTCCAAACTTCTCCTGTCTAAGTTCATCTATGAGAATATCGTTGTTGGCAGTCTTCAGTATTATCTGCGCTGAGAGATTACCAAGGGCAATCTTGTTCTCAAGCATTATTCCAACATAGTTACCTGCAGCAAAGCCTAGACAGTAGGCCAGAAGGTTCATGGGGTTTTCCAGTGAGTTTACCACCTTGCCCAGAACAGTGACATATATTCCTACCTCAAAGAATCCAATAAGTGCAGACTGGAACTTTCTGCCCTGCATGACCATAAGGGTCCTCACAGTAGCCAATGACATGTCCAGCATTCTGGCAAAGAATATCAGCAAATATCCCATTAACAATTCCATCAAAAAATTCTCCTTTCAAACAAATGCAAGGGAAGGCTAAACCTTCCCCAGTTATCAATACTCATTGAAATACCGCTCAACTGCGTTTACAATACCCTGAACAACCTGATTCTGATAATGGTCTGAAACCACCAGGGCAAGCTCCTCTGGATTTGTCATATACCCGGTCTCCACTAGAATTGCGGGCATTTCAGTTTCCCTCAGTACCACCAGCTCAGATCTCTTGATGATTCCTCTTCCCTCTCTACCAGTCTGCTCCAAAATGCTGTCATAGACAAATTCGGCAAATGGGAACTGGTCATCAATCTTCTTGTCGCTATCATATGAAGGGCAATACAGTATTTCCAGACCCTTTATGGATGTGCTCAAGGTTGCGTTTGCATGCAGACTTATGAATAGATCGGCGTTGTTTTCATTTGCGATTCTTGGTCTGCTGTACAGGTCAATGAAATCATCTGTTTCCCTTGTCATTATTACGTTAAAGCCCTGTGACAGAAGGGCATCCCTCAGCTTGAAGCTTGTCTGGAGGTTTACGTCCTTCTCCTTTGTGGAGCCACTTACGGCTCCCGGGTCCTTTCCTCCATGACCTGCATCCACAACAATTGTTGTGTTCTGTGGAAGCACTTCCTCATTTCTTATGGCCTTTATGCTAATGACCTGGTCCTGGGGGTTTGAAAGCACGCTGTATACCACGCCTCTTCTGAAGCGGATGGTAATGACAGTGTCCCTTCTTCCACGCTCAACTGTGATATCCCTTACCAGCTGGTCTCCAATCTGGAGGGTTCCATCCGGCAGATCCGTCGCAGTTACAGGCATTGTTACCTTTATCTCTTTTCTCATCTCATCATATTCCACATCATACTGTGTCGGGAAGAGGTTCATGAAATCGAATTCGCTTTCTGTTCCCCTGTTTCTATACTGAAGGGCATCCCATGCATTCTCCTCAGGTGATATAACCAACCTGTCCCTTTCAGGTAGAACAATTATACCAGGGTCTCTGGATCCCTCCATCACATCAAGGACAACCCTCACAACATCCCTGTCAGGACCGTAGTTCTTGTCTCCAACATATTGGGATGCTCTGACTCCCTTTATAAAGCTCAGCTGATAATCATACTCCTGGTACAGCTCTCCAATAATCTGTGCATCCATTATATCAATCACTAGCCTTGTGGGATCACTAAGCTTTGTGACCTTGTACTCCTCACTATCCAATCCGTAGACTACAATGGCATTTTTGCCGTCAACCATTTCCTGTCTTATCATTGCTGGACCATCATAATCCTTGTCTTCGTCTTCATCCTGGATGAGAATGATGTGTTGTTGTTGCATATGGATGGGGATGAATCGGGGTTGTTGCATTCGATTACGGCTTTTGGAGATTCTGATATGGCGGATACGAGTAAGTTTGATAGAAGTGCATATTTTGATGGAAGTGGGGATTATTTGAGTGTTGCTGATTCGGATGATTGGATTTTTCCGGGAAATGTTACTATTGATTTCTGGATGTATCAGGATTCTGGGGTTTCAGTTTTTGGTAAGGATTATTATCAAGCAGGTCAGAATGGGAATTTTGCTTTT
>CAYMHD010000140.1:0-5438 GCA_964390135.1 uncultured Gudongella sp.
TTAACCAGATTCTTTTCAAGGAATCCATATATAATCTCGGCTGTCTGCACCACACTGCTAAGATTTACATACTCATCAGCAGTATGATAGTTCTCACCACTGGGACCAAATACAAATGTAGGAATCCCTGCCCTGGTACCGAGATAATTGAAATCTCCTATACTGGAAAAATACTCAATCTCCCCTGGCGAACCGGTCACTTCATTTATACTCTCCCTAAGTTTAACCGTAAACGGATTATCCTCCTCCACTATATATGGATCAAAGCCTCCGTTTAAGGAATGTGGTGAATATCTAAACTTAACCTGGATTTCGGCTTGTATTCCTGCTCTCTTTGCAGCGTCCATAACCTCCTGTACCAGGTATTCTCGGGACTCTCCTCTTACAACATGTCTGAAAACCGTGAAAACAGCTTTTTCTGCTACGCTACAGGCTGCACCACCACCATTGACACCTATTATACATATGTCTCCATGTCCAAGCTTGTCATCCTTCAGAGTCTCAGTCTGCTTCAGCTCCATAATAAGTCTGGAAGCCTCCACGATGGCGCTTAGACCCTTCTCAGGGTTGGCGGCATGTGCTGCCTTGCCTTTTAGGAAAACTGAGTAGTTCCAGCCTCCTCTGGCTCCTAGGCACAATACTGGGAATGGCTTGCCGACAAAACCACTGCTGGGCTCAGGGACGATTGCTGCGTCCACGTTGTCCGTAATCCCATCAAGAATCAATGCATCGGTTCCAAGTCCATATGGACCCTCCTCATCTGAAACAATGGTATAGACTATCTCGCCTGCAAAGCTTTGGTGGTTGTTCTTAAAGGCTTCAACAGCCATCATGATTGCAGCAACACCAGACTTCATATCCAGTGCTCCAAGTCCAAACAGTTTGTCTCCATCCCTTTTGGGTTCAGTTGGATCTGTTGCCCAGTCTTGGGTCTTTTCTACGGTATCCACATGCCCATTCAGAAGAATTCTTGGACCCTCTTGATCGCCAGTAAGTCTGCCCACAACATTTATGCCATTATACTTTAAAATTCTATCCTCGGAGTAGCGGTGGTACTGAGCAGGGATGCCCCTGTCAGTGAACCACTTCAATACATACTCCATGGCCTTTTCTGCCTTCAAATACGGACTGTATATGGAGATGAGCTCGGATAGAAGCTTCTCGAGTTTTTCTCTATCTATAGGACTTTGCTTCATTCTCCATTCTCCTTCCTGTTACGCTTTCCCTATATCCTTAAGATAGTATTCCTTGGATGTAAAGAATTCCTTGGTAAGGTCCTTGACCTCTCCATGTAGCATAAACAATGCGAACATATTCGGGAATATTATCAGCGCTAGCATGATATCCAGGAATATCCACAATGTCTGAGCTCCACCTGCTGCACCTACAACTATTGATGCCAGGTATACATATCTCATTACTCTTGAGAACTTTAATCCAAACAGGAACTCAGCCTGCTTTTCACCGTAGAATATAACAACTATAAGTGTTGATACTACAAACAGCAGAAGTGACACTGTTACCAATGTACCTCCTAATGGACCATAGAACTGATTAAAGGCTGCTGCAGGCAATCCTGATGGATTATCCAAAGCACCTGGAGTTGTCCAGATGTCTGTTGAAAGAACAACAAATGCAGTAGTCGTACAGATTACAAGTGTATCAACTATAATCTCAAACAATCCCCAGAAGCCCTGTCTTACAGCATGATCGTTTGAAGCTGCTGAGTGAGCCATAGGAGCAGTACCCATACCTGCCTCGTTTGAATAAACCCCTCTTGCAACTCCCCATCTTATTGATGCTGCAACCACTGAACCAGCAAATCCACCAACTGCTGACATAGGTCTGAATGCATATCCAAATATAAGACCAAATACTCTAGGTACTTCACCAATGTTTGCAATAACTATTATCATACCACCAACAAAATATGCCAATGCCATAAATGGTACCAGCTTTTCAGTTACAGAACCGATTCTCTTGATTCCACCGATTACAACCAAACCAACAAGAACCAATGTTACAATTCCGGTGATAATTGGGCTAAGACCGAATGCTTCAAGCGCTGATGCTGATACTGAATTTGCTTGGACCATTACACTTGGAATAAGCTCAAGCATAAGCATCAATGCGAAGAATGAACCCAGCCATGGCATCTTAAGACCTTTTTTCATGTAGTACATAGGTCCGCCGACATACTCGCCCTCTTCGTTCTTTTCCCTGTACTTGAATCCAAGTACGATTTCAACGAACTTTGATCCCATTCCCATAAGGGCCATAACCCACATCCAGAAAATGGCACCAGGTCCACCAAACATTATTGCTGCTGGGACCCCTATTATGTTTGAGGCTCCAACAGTTGAAGCCAGTGCTGCAGTTGCTGCCTGGAATGGTGATACTTCTCCCTTTTCAACCTTTCCAAACATCTTCCCGAACGTTTGCTTGATTATGTACGGGAAGTAGCGAATCTGGAAAAATCCTAGTCTAGCAGACAGAACAAATCCTCCCAGACCCAGTGTGACAAGCATGGGCCATCCCCATACTATACCGGTGATCCAGTTTACAAAATTAATAATTGCTTCCATACAATACCTCCTCTAATATTTTTTATTTTAAATGCTCAGGGCATCTAAAATCATGATGATAAAAGATAATCTATCGCAAATCTCGTCAACTTAGGGGTATTCTCCAACAGGTCCTCTCTTAATACCCTCTCGGTGAACTTATGGTAATCCTTTCCCCAAGGTCCTATATTTACAATAGGAACTGATATTGCCTCAAGATCCTTGAAAGGAATTGAATAGGTTCTATTCCAATGAGGCATGTTCTTTTCTATATACGGTACAACCGACTCACTATCATTTAGAGCCACATAGCTAAGGTCTGAAATTCCCATAAAATAATGTTTTCTTGCATAGCACTGCTCAAGCTCTTCCTTTGCGTATTGAATCAAATGAAGGCCAAGGTGCTTTGCCTTATAGGGAAGATCCTTGAAATCAAGATTTGCAATATGAGGATAATAAGGAGGTGAAAATGCTATTACCACCTTGGGATCCTTATCCTTCATGAAATCTATGGTCAGGCTAATCAAGTCAAGTGTACTGTCTGGAATATTTGTCCTACCTTCTGATATGTCCTTCTTGATGCTTTCAACCTTATCTTCATAGGCCTTAAGGAACTCATCTCCAGAATCATCCATGGCCTGCTTGAAAGCTTCTGAAAAATACATTACGCTAGTGCTCCAGGGTAGGTTTTCAATAGGCTGATGACCCATTATCCTGAATCTACTGTAATGCTCGTTTATTCTTTTTATTACATTATCAAAGGCTTGGGTTGATAGTTTCTTGGCGTTCTCTAGAATATCCTTGGGTGTCTGAGTAAGTGTCAGAACAGAGAAATATCCACCTGCTGATTCAGGTATGGATGCATCATATTGTTCCTTGGTATCCCTCATAAAGCTCCAGGATGGTGGTGGTGATACCTCCCCCTCCACAACATCAGAAAACAACGGATTCATATCAGTCATTGATACTATCTCCGACAGCACATGTGATGGATTCAATCCCTGGAATATATGACCCAGATGGGTCTTCCTTCCTCTTACATAGACTACAACCATGGTCTTGCCGACTGAACCTTCGTAGAAGACAGCTCTTCCCTTTTCATCCCTCTCATGTGGTTCACCATCAATACACATAAGATATTCAAGTCCATATTTGTCCTTGAGATTATTCAGAAGGCTTGCTCCTTCCCTTGCCCCCTGGGAAAGGGATTCTTCATCTGGTACAGATAGGAATAAGAGGTTTCCCTTGAAATTTTCAAGCTCTGTGTAATCCTTTAGCAGCTGCATATGGATTGCTCCTGCTGCCTTCATATCAGCTGTTCCCCTACCAAATATCCAATTCCCTGATTCAAGGTCATCCCTTGCATCCTGATTCAAATCCGCTTGTGATATTTTTTCTGCAAGTCTTTCTGGGTCATATGCATACTCCTTTAGCCTTCCATAGTCAAAGGAGTCAACAACATCGTGATGATGCAGCAATATAACAGTCTCTGATCCCTCTCCTCTTCTTAGTCCCCATACAACTGCCCTTTCAAGCGGGTCATCGCTTAATTGATATTTACCAAACAATTCCTTGTTGTCTCTGAAGTAGTCCAATTCAGCCAACCAGTCATAAATATATGTCTCCACATCCTTCTCCAACTCAGTACCAGTGTCACTTTGAATTTTAACCAGTTCATAGAATAATTTTTCCAGTTCACTCTTGTTCATCATATCACTCCCAAATATTGGAATTAGTTCGAATTATTTAAATATTAACACTTATTATTTATTATACATAACTTTACTGCATCGGTCAAATAAAGAGCCCTCGATATATACTTATCGAGAGCCTTTGATTGCAACATTTAATCTTCATCTATGAACACCTTTACTGCCTCAAATACCTCCTCCTCACCAATTATAAGGAGGATATCACCCTTTTCAATTATCGCATATGGACCAGGAGAAAGAATTGTATGGTCCCCTCGCCTTATTCCAACTATTGTAGCTCCTGTATTTTGCCAAAAATTAATTTCCCCGATCGACTTCCCCGTCATTCTGCATTTATCGGTGATTTCAAGCTCAAATGGAGTGAGAGCTGTAGTGTGACTTAATATACTGCTCCTTTCAATGATCTTATCAATTATTTCAAGAATCTGATTCTCAATCTGATTCTTTTTTTCTGCAAGCTCCATTATTTTCATCTTATAGGAGGTTACACTTTCAATATTCTTGAATCTGTTGATGTACTTGTAGGCCTTATCCTTTGATAGGATAGTGATTCCGCTTCCCTTGGACGATTCAACCACTCCCACATCCTCAAGAATTTTTATCGCTCTTCTTATGGTTTCCGGAGAAACATTGTAGGTTCCAGCCAGGGTTGATCTACCGTAGAGCTTTTCTCCCTCTTCATACTGTCCCTTGTAGATGGCATTTGCTATATCAAGTGCAATCTTTTCATATCTCGGGCTAGAATGATTATCATCCATTTTCAACACCTCTTCATTTGTTCTTGAAAACTATTCTACCATGTTTTAGCTGCTCTAACAATCAGCCCTCAAGAATTGATTTGAGATTACTGATAATTTCATCACCATTTATTGCCCTTCCATCATACTTAAGAATCCTATCAGAAATTTCCAATCTTGTCTTTTCAAGTATAAGGCTTTCCAGCTGCCCTGTCATATTCTGCTCTACAGATATTATTTTTTTTGCATCCCCACCTAATTTATTGATTAAATTGGTTGGGAACGGCCATATATCACCATATACAAGGGCTCCCACCGATAAGCCATCCTCATTCAATCTTGTCACAGCATCCAACAGAGCACCGTGTGTCGCACCAAATCCAACAAGAAGTATTTCTGGATTTTCAGCCCCTATATGGTCTGGT
>CAYMHD010000141.1:0-961 GCA_964390135.1 uncultured Gudongella sp.
CCTTGTGGTTGGCTACGATGAGATAGCTGAGATCGTATCCAATTGGACCGGGGTTCCTGTAAGCAGAATGACCACTGAGGAAAGTGAAAGGCTCCTGAAGCTTGAAGAGGTTCTCCACAAGAAGGTGGTTGGACAGGACCAGGCCGTCAAGGCTGTTTCAGCTGCAGTTAGAAGGGCAAGGGTAGGATTGAAGGATCCTAGGAAGCCAATTGGAAGCTTTATCTTTGTGGGACCAACCGGAGTTGGAAAAACCCACCTTGCCAAGGCTCTTGCCGAAGCCCTCTTTGGGGAGGAGGATGCAATGATAAGGATCGACATGAGTGAGTACATGGAGAAGCACTCCGTGTCAAGGCTTGTGGGATCACCTCCAGGATATGTGGGTTATGACGAGGGAGGCCAGTTGACTGAAGCGGTTAGAAGAAAGCCATATTCGGTTGTTCTTTTCGATGAAATAGAGAAGGCACACCCGGATGTGTTCAATATGCTTCTTCAGATTCTCGATGAAGGAAGGCTCACAGATAACAAGGGGAGGACTGTTGACTTCAAGAATACAGTCATAATCATGACCTCCAATGCTGGAGCGACCTCCATCAAGAAGCAGAATGTACTGGGCTTTGCAGCTGCAGAGGACAAGGACGTTCAGGAGTATGACAGAATGAAGGAGATAATAACAGAGGAGCTTAAAAGGACCTTCAGACCGGAGTTTCTCAACAGGCTGGATGAGGTTATTGTATTCCATGGCCTTAAGGAGGAGCAGGTTGAGGAGATTGTTGATATAATGGTAAGGGATCTTGAGAAGAGAATGGAGAAGATTGG
This sequence comes from uncultured Gudongella sp., assembly GCA_964390135.1. GTDB lineage: Bacteria > Bacillota > Clostridia > Tissierellales > Tissierellaceae > Gudongella. The sequence goes on from CAYMHD010000141.1 coordinate 817, forward strand.
TGTCAACATAAGGATTTCCGATGAAACCAAGAAATATATTTCAAAGCACGGCTTTGACGCTGTGTTTGGAGCAAGGCCTCTTGAAAGGACCATCAGAAAGATGATTGAGGATCAGCTTGCCGAGGAGATCCTTAAGGGTACGGTT
>CAYMHD010000141.1:978-2456 GCA_964390135.1 uncultured Gudongella sp.
CAATGTTGAGTATGACGGATAGAAGCTGACCTTCAACAAGGCATAAGAATACACTAAGGTCCCGGGAGGAGAAATTATTGGCTAAGAAAAGCAAGATAAACAGATGCAGTGAATGTGGTTATGAAATGGTTGGATTTATGGGAAGGTGTCCTGAATGTGGCGCATTCGGATCCTTTCAGGAGGTTGAAAGGGCTGAAACCTCCTCCGGTAGAAAGGTAAAGACCACAACCACTGCGGAAAGACTAAACAGGATACAGGCAACAAACAGTATGAGGATAAAGACCTCAATAAATGAGTTTGACAGGGTTATGGGTGGCGGAATCATAAAGGATTCCGTCACAATACTAACTGCCAAGCCAGGTGCGGGAAAATCCACCCTGCTTCTCCAGGTTGCAAACGACCTGGCAAGACAGGGAATAAAGACCCTATATGCCTCTGGAGAGGAGTCAACCTCCCAACTCAAGTCAAGGGCTGACAGAATCCTCAAGGAGATTCACGATGATCTTCACGTTGTGTCGGACAACAGCCTAAACTCCATACTTGATATCATAGAGAAAACCGATGCAAGATTCATAATTATTGACAGCATCCAGACCTTCACATTGGATGAGTTTCCAACATCCAGGGCAGGCTCTCCCACCCAGACCATGGAATGTGCATACGAGCTTGTAAAGATTGCAAAAAGACCTGAAAAGCCCAGGATCGTCTTCATAGTCGGTCAGATGACAAAGGATGACGAATTGGCAGGTGTTAGGGCCCTTGAGCATTTGGTGGATACTGTTCTTGTGATCGAGGGAGAAAGTGGTGAGGAGCTGAGGAGCCTGGTTTCAACAAAGAACAGGTATGGGTCTACAGGCGAAATGGGTTTTTTCAATATGACAGAGGATGGAATGGTTTCAATAGACAACCCATCTGAGTACTTCATGACAAAAAGGTCTGAGGAGAACCAGGTCTCAGGAAGCGCCTTGACGGTTGTAAGGGAGGGGACAAGGCCAATACTCCTTGAGGTGGAGTCTCTTGTATCCCCATCATTCACCCCTTACCCGGCAAGGATTGGGGAATCCATGAAGCGTGAGCAAATGAACACCCTTGTGTCAATACTGGAGCAAAGGGGAGGAATGCCCCTATACGACAAGAATGTTGTGATAAAAACCACTGGAGGAATCAAGCTCAAGGAGCATTCGGCAAATCTGGCAGTGATTGTCAGCATAGTTTCTTCAGTTCATGACAGAGCGGTGGGTAGTGATATGGTATTCCTGGCTGATGTTGGCTTGACTGGGGAGCTTAAGAAGGTTCCTTCGCTGGATGCCAGGCTTAGGGAGGCAGACAGGATGGGAATTAGGACTGCCTTTGTATCCGCAGACTACGGAAGGGGAACCAAGCTTGAGAATCTCAAGGTGGTAAGGCTGAGGACATTGAAGGATGTTCTTGGAAAGGTATTTTAGAATAGGTTTAGATTAAAAAAGACACTCTGAAAA
>CAYMHD010000141.1:2556-5420 GCA_964390135.1 uncultured Gudongella sp.
TTCATGCCGTATACGCCCAGGGTCTTGGTTCTGTCCAGCTCCTTCTTAACAGTGTCCTTCAACCTGAAGTCCAGGGTGTTTGCAAGGGATGCCAGAAAATAGATATAGGCACCGATTTCCTGCTCCAGGACCTCCTTGCAGTTGGGGCAGATGTCACCAACTACGTGTGAGTCCACCTTGGCAAGTGCGTCTGTAAGTGTTTCGGAATTGAAATCCTGCCTTTGAGCGTCTATTTCAATACAGCCACAGGTTGTGACCGATTTTGCCACTGCCCTGTTGATTCTGGCGTTGTACTCATCCAGCTTGGTCATAATGTCCAGGATGCTCTTGTGTCTTACAAGTGTTCCAGATACCTGATTTTGCAGTTCTTCTATTAGATTTTCCTGATTTGTCCCGTTAACCATATGAACCTCCTCTTCTTAAGTTATCAACTTAATTATACGGTTTAATGCATCAGGTTGTCAAACTGAAATGGGGTCAATTTGTTTACATATTAAGTTATGGTCATTAATTTAAAATATTATTGACACGATTTGCACTTCTATGGTAATATATTAACTTTACTTATGGGCTTTTCTACGTTATAATAATATAATGAGGGAATACTATGGGGAGGTTTTGATATGTTCAAAATTGGCGATAAGATTGTTTATCCTATGCATGGCGCTGGAGTTATTGAAAAGCTTGAAACAAAGGAAATTTTAGGTGAGAAGAGAGAGTACTTCATCATCAAGATGCCCATTGGGGATATGAAGGTTATGGTTCCAGTATCAAATGTTGAAGAGGTAGGAGTGAGGGAGATAATTTCCCCTGATGAAATAGAAGACATCATGTCCATACTTAGGGGGCACAAGACGAAGATGCCTCAGAACTGGAACAGAAGATACAGAATAAACATGGATAGGATAAAGACGGGAGACATCCATGAGATTGCATCTGTAGTGAGAAATCTTACTATACTCGACAACGAGAAGGGTCTGTCCACTGGAGAAAGAAAAATGCTTAGCAATGCAAAGCAGATGCTTCTTTCAGAGCTTGTTTTGGTTACAGGGGACCCATATGAAGATATTGAGAAGCTTGTTGACAAGGAGATCATGGAGAACGAGGGTATCGACGAGGATGGGGATGAGACGGAAGAATAAACTTATACTGGCATTACTTTGCCAATAGGGTTATAATGGAGACTATGGGAAAAAACAGGAGGTGGAATTATGGTTAAGAAAATAGCCAGGGTTCTTATCGGACTCTTTGGTATGCTTCTGGGTTATCTGGCATACACTGGGTTCAAGGGCCTTGAGTTGGTCAATGTCACTGGCATGGCAGAGCTTGTTGCGATCGTTATTTTTATATCTGTATTTGGAATTATATTTTTTATTTTTTCTTCTAAGATCATCAAGCAAGGCCAGAACATTGCAAAAGTAATTGAAGGGGAGCTGCAAAGATTCTCCATCCAGAATATTGCACTGGGAGCGGTTGGACTTATCATAGGGCTTATAATTGCCTATCTGCTGAGCCAACCACTTTACAGGCTTGAAATACCCTACGTTGGAGTTGTTGCATCCATAATACTCTATGGATTGTTGGGTTATCTTGGAGTTACAATACCCAACAGGAACATAGAGGACATAACAACCACACTAGGTAATTTCACAGGAAATATCGGAACAGGGAAGAAGAACCACAAGGAAAAGAATGGCGAGAGGGGTGCCTGTCCCAAGATTCTTGACACAAGTGTAATAATCGACGGTAGAATTGCAGATATTGTAAAGACTGGATTCATTGAGGGACCATTGGTAATACCCGTATTTGTTTTGGAGGAGCTTCAGCATATTGCGGACTCATCAGACGGACTGAAGAGAAACAGGGGTAGACGTGGTCTGGATATACTGAATAGGATCCAGAACGAGCTGGATACTGAAATTATAATCCATGAGAAGGAGTTCGACGAGGTAAGCGAGGTTGATTCAAAGCTATTGAAGCTTACCCAGTATATGAAGGGTAAAATCATCACAAACGACTATAACCTCAACAAGGTGGCCGAGGTTCACAGAATCGAGGTCTTAAACATCAACGAGCTTGCAAATGCTGTCAAGCCTGTTGTCCTTCCAGGGGAAGAGATGGTTGTGCAGGTTGTCAAGGATGGCAAGGAAGCAGGCCAGGGTCTTGCATATCTTGACGACGGTACCATGATAGTAGTAGAATCAGGTAGAAAATATATTGGAGAAACCATAGATGTAATAGTCACATCTGTTCTCCAGACCTCTGCCGGAAGAATGATATTTGCAAAGCCCAAGGCATTGTATGACAAGGCGGTATAGAGGTTGAGCATAGGTAATAAATGTTTGTTGAGGTGGTCTAATGTATAAAGGAAATTTCGTGTCAGTGATAATAGCTGCCGCCGGTATGAGCAACCGGATGGGAAGCAAAATAAACAAGCAGTTCATCGTCATTGACAATAAGCCTATACTTGCCCACACGATCGAGAAATTCGAAGCCTGCAAATATGTGGATGAGATTATTGTCGTGTCAAAGGAGCAGGAGGTTGAGTACTGTCGCAAGGAAATTGTGAGAAAGTATGGCTATAGAAAGGTAACCAACATCATAAAGGGTGGAAAGGAAAGGCAGGATTCCATATACAACGGGATCATGGCACTTAATGAGGGGACAGACATTGTACTGACCCACGATGGAGCAAGACCCTTTGTAAGGATGGAATCAATAATAAATGGAATAAAGGGCGCCCTTGAGCATGGTGCGTGTGTTGTTGGGGTTCCCCTGAAGGATACCATAAAGGTCATAGAGGAGAACATTCCCGACGGGGAAGGACGATGAGGAGCCGTTGGAGCACTGATTGATGCTCATAG
>CAYMHD010000142.1:0-5412 GCA_964390135.1 uncultured Gudongella sp.
GATGCAGGCATTAGATATTGAGTCTAGTTGGTGGGATACAGCAACAGTTGAATTATCCTTGAATGGTGATGATTGGACTCAAGTTTGGTATCATGATGGAGTTAGCACAAAAGTCTCCTGGGAACAGAAGTCCCACACCATAGAATCCTACAACAACGAAGATATTCAGTTGAGATTTAGAATCACAACAGATGGGTCAGTAACTTTTGCTGGATTGTACATCGATGATGTGACCATCTCAGAGAGCAAGTAACAAAAGAACAGGCAAGGGGATCAGCGTTTCCTTGCTTGTTTTTCTTAACTAGTGATTCAATAAGAACAAAAGTAATTCTTGATTAAGGGAATTCGATGTTATATAATCTAGTAACATAAGCTGTCAAGCGCAAGGAAGCTGGGTGAGATTCCCACACGATCAAGTCACTGTGAATGCTGAGCAACCTCCATAATAGTCACTGCCTAAAGCGGGAAGACGGAGCGAGCAATGAGGCTAAGTCAGGATATTTGCCGACAATGCTCTCTCTTCCTGTTTTCTTTGAAAGACAGGTTGACACGATATGATACATAAATAACCTATCGGGATTGAAGCATTTGTCTGCAAATTTGGACAAATGCTTTTTTTGATGCAAAAAAACGAACGAGGAGGTTTGGAATGGGAGTAAACATGAGCAAAACCAAGGTATTATACGGACTTGTAATAGCAATCCTGCTAATGTCCTTCATATGGATGCCCCTTGGAGCCAATGCCCAGGAGGTTGATGCGGAATCCATTGAAAAGGTGGCATTAAGGACAGCAGAAAATATCATGAACAATCAGACCTACAGGGATGAATGGTCAATAATAGGCCTAAACAGATACGAAGGCCTGGATGCCGGGACAATCTCAGGGGAGTATGCAAGAGCCCTTGGAAGGGAATTGGAGGATAAGAGCGGAATACTTACGACCAACAAGTACACTGAGTACTCCAAGGCAATCTTGGCACTGACATCTATGGGAATCAATCCTGCATATTTCCATGGCCATGACCTTACCTTACAGCTGGGGGATATTGAAAAGCTCACAATCCAGGGGATAAACGGTCCCATCTGGGCCCTCCTGGCACTGGATTCAGGTGGCTATGGACCGGAATCGCTGAGGGAGGTCCTGATCGGGTACATACTGGAGAATGAAATTCCCGGAGGAGGATGGTCATTGACCTCAGACACACCTGATGTCGACATGACCTCCATGGCACTTGCAGCCCTTTCACCATACAAGGGTCGTCAGGAAGTGACTCCATATATCCAGAGAGGTTTGGACTTCATCTCAAAATCACAAAGGCTGGATGGGGGATTCCAGTCAATGGACACAGAAAACTCTGAAAGCAGCTCCCAGGTGATTGTGGCCCTAACAGCTCTTGGGATAGACCCAATGGAGGATACCAGGTTCATAAGGAACGGAAACAGTGCCCTTCACTCCCTGCTTAATGGCTACTACAATGGCAAAGGTGGCTTTTCTCACCTGCGGGGACAGGAAGAGGACAAGATTGCAACTGAACAGGCATTCTACGCACTGGTGTCCTATCTAAGGTTAAGGGACGGCAAGACCTCCCTGTTCAACATGACAGAGATAGGGCCTTCACAGGCCAGTGGTACAGACACCGGGGACGAGGATCAATCAAACCCCTTTGTGGACATTGATCTTGACAAGGAAAAGTGGGCCATTCTGGCACTGCATAGAGCCGGAATAATCAAGGGAGTCACCCCAAGTGAGTTTATGCCGGGCAAGGCAATAACAAGAGCCGAGTTCGCAGCCCTTGTCACAAGGGCACTTGAAGCAAGGGAGACCCATGGCCACGGCTTCCTTGATGTCCAGGAATCTCACTGGTTTTCAGGCTACGTGGGCTCAGCAAAGTCCCTGGGCCTAATAAACGGCTACCCGGGAAATATCTTTAAGCCCCATAACAATATCACAAGGCAGGAGGCAGGGGTTATAGTCTACAACATTGCAGGGTTTAAGGGCCTGGATACAAAAGTGACCCCAGGGGAGTTCATAAACTACCTCAGTCAGTTTCCCGATTACAGGGAGATTCCAGCCTGGAGCCAGGATGCAATGACCTATGGGGTCAGGGAGGGAATAATACCCGATGACACTATATATATGGAAGCTGGAAGTGCAGCCACAAGGAGCCAGGTGGCCGGAATGCTCCACAGGCTGCTTGAGAAGGTACAGATTGGCAAATGATCAGGGAAGGTTTGATGGCCCGGCTTACAGGATTGATAATTTTGAAAGGACAAGGTTGATATGAACAGAAAAGTATGGATAGGACTTGTAATTGCATTCCTGGCTTTGGCCCTGGTATTGGTCCTGCAGATGCCGTACCAAGACTCAACTCCAACTGAGGCAGCTGCTCAGCCTGTGGAAGCCCCCGAGATTGAGGATGTCTCCAAGCTTCAGGAGGAGTCTTCCGGGCAAGACCCTGTGGACCAGCCTGAGGTTCAGCTGGATGATGAGTCCGGTGAGGATCTGACTCGACCACAGGAAGAGCCCCAGCAGCAGGTCGACCAGGAAACAGCTGCAGAAACCCCAGCCCAGGTGGAGAACCCGCCAACCGGGGAAGAAGCCGCAGACAAGGAGGATGGCTCCGATGCCCAGGAGGGGATGCATGTCACCCTGTCGGTGTCGGTCCATACCCTGCTGGAGAAAAAGGAGAAAATGGACCTTGAAAAATGGGAGCTGCTACCTGGGGATGGATGGATATTCCAGCCTCAGCAGGTTGAGTTCCACCAGGGTGAGTCCGTTTTCAACGTCCTGCTCAGGGAGATGAAGAAGAACAGAATACATATGGAGTTTGAAAGCACACCCATGTATGACTCCAGCTACATCCAGGGGATAGGGAACATATATGAGTTTGACTGCGGTGAGCTGAGCGGGTGGATGTATTCGGTCAATGACATGGCCCCCAGCCTGGGCACAAGCAACTTCATGCTGGAGGATGGAGAGGTGGTAAGGCTCATGTACAGCTGCGATTTGGGCAGGGATCTGGGATTTGAGTTCAATGAATAGGGACACCTTCAACACCTATCATCCCATTCTGAATATCCTGTTCTTTGCAGCTGTGGTCCTTGCCACGGTATTTCTGCTGAATCCCGTGGTTCTGCTGCTGTCATACACTTCAGCCTTCGCCTACTCGGTGCTGCTTAGGGGAAGGAGGGCCATAATCTTCAACATCCTTTACATGATGCCCCTGATGGTGCTTGCAGCGGGGATAAATGTGCTATTTGTACATGAGGGGGCGACAGTTCTTGGCTACTTTCAAAACGGAAACCCCATAACCCTTGAGTCCATGGTGTATGGGCTGCTATCGGCGCTGATGATAGGAACAGTGATAATATGGTTTTCCTGCTACAACGAGATCATGTCCTCGGACAAGGTGACCTACCTGTTCGGGAGGATTTTACCCAAGACATCCCTTGTATTCTCCATGATCCTGAGGCTGGTACCCATGTACAAGGCACAGGCAGCAGTGATATCAAGGGCCCAACGGGGTATAGGCAGGGATTTCAGGTCCGGCAGCCTGCTGGAAAGGGCAAGGAACGGACTGAAAATCCTTTCCATAATGGTCACCTGGGCCCTTGAGAATGGCATTGACACATCAGACAGCATGAAGGCAAGGGGATATGGACTGAAGGGGAGGACCAGCTTCTCCATTTTCAGGTTTGACGGGAGGGATAAGGTCCTTGCCGTGGTGATGGGAGCTCTGGCAGTTTTGCTCGCATATGGTTTGTTTAGAGGATTCTTCTACTTCAGGGTTTACCCTACGGTAAGGTGGGCAGGGCTATCAGCTTCAAGCATCCCCTTCTACCTTTCCATGGGAGCTGTTTTCCTCTTGCCGGTTATCTTGAGAGTCATGGAGGACATGAGATGGAGACATATGTAATAAGGGACTTGAGCTTCTCCTATCCCAGGGAGGACAAGCGACAACTCAATAAGGTGAACCTCACCATCAGGCAGGGAGAGTTCATAACCCTGTGTGGAGAAAGCAGCAGTGGGAAAAGCACCCTTCTCAGGCACCTGAAGCCGACCCTGACCCCCTATGGAAAAAGAAGGGGGGAGATATTCTTTCAGGGAGAGCCCATTGAGGGACTGGATCATAGAAAATCAACTGAGAAAATAGGGTATGTACTGCAGAATCCTGAGAATGGCATAGTTACCGACAGGGTTTACCACGAGCTTGCCTTTGGTCTTGAAAGCCTTGGCTACGACAGTGGCACCATTCGCCTGAGGGTTGCCGAGATGGCAACCTTTCTGGGAATAGATGCATGGTTTCTAAGGAATGTTGCAGAGCTTTCAGGGGGGCAGAAGCAGCTGTTGAACCTGGCTTCAATAATGACCATGCAGCCTGATGTACTGGTTCTGGATGAACCCACCGCCCAGCTGGACCCCCTTGCTGCTATGGAGTTTCTTGAGACCCTGAAGAGGATAAACCAGGAAATCGGAACAACAATTGTTATTTCAGAGCACAGGCTTGGGCAGCTGTTTCCAATTAGCGACAGGATCCTTGTCATGGACAGGGGAGAGATTATCGTTGATGCCGACCCCCACACCGCAAGCAGGGAAATCCTTGAATCAGGACATGTGATGGGAGAGGCACTTCCTTCCTATATGAGAATATTTGCAGAAATAGAGGGGGAGGCAGCAAAGACAGGGAATTATCCCCTATCCATAAGAGGGGGAAGGGAATGGCTTGCCGGGAAGTTCCGGGATGGAGGACCTGCAAGGACCCTTATCCATGGAGATTCCCAATCTGAAGAAGGGCAGAGCTCTGCTATGGAATTGAAGGATGTATGGTTCAGGTATGGCAGGGAGGAAGAGGATGTCATCAGGGATCTTTCCCTGGGAATCCGTCAAGGGGAGCTCCACTCCATAGTGGGAGGAAATGGGGCTGGAAAGACCACCATGCTGTCCGTACTGGGAGGACTGGAAAAGCCCTACAGGGGCAAGGTCACCCTTGGAGAGGACATGGCAATCCTTCCACAGAATCCCCAGGCTCTGTTTGTGGAGATGAGTGTTGAAAGGGACATATATGAGATTGCAGCGAGCCAGGAAAAGGATGAGGCCAAGCGACGGGAAATGATGGAAAGAATGGTGGACCTGATGGAGCTTTCTGACATTCTGGACAGGCATCCCTATGACCTTAGTGGAGGTGAGCAGCAGAAGGTGGCCATGGCCAAGGTCCTGCTCCTTAAGCCTAAAATCCTTCTCCTTGACGAACCCACCAAAGCCTTGGACAGTCATTTCAAGAAAAGGCTGGGCAAGCTGCTAAGGAGCCTTGTAAAGGGTGGAACCACCATAGTCATGGTGTCCCATGACGTGGAGTTCTGCGCCCAGTATTCGGACAGGGTCTCCCTAATTTTCAACGGCTCCATCATAGC
>CAYMHD010000143.1:0-3809 GCA_964390135.1 uncultured Gudongella sp.
AAAATCATACGGATTCACCATGCTGATACTGTCCATTTTGTTGATATTGATGATTGGAATAACCTCAACCATTGGATCCGCAAGCATAAGTCCAATTGATATATATAAGGTGGTTCTATCAAAGATACCCATGATAGGTGATGTGCTTGGTACAGATACCATAACTCCGGCACAGCATTCAATTATATGGAGTGTGAGACTTCCGAGGGTATTGCTTGGAGTAATCGTAGGTGCAGGACTTTCAATATCAGGAGCATCCTTTCAGGGACTTCTAAAGAATCCCATGGCTGACCCATATATTCTGGGAATCTCCTCAGGTGCTGCCCTTGGTGCTGCAATCGCAATCATAATGAAGCTGGAGACCGCCTTCATTGGATTTTCAGGGATTTCAATTATGGCATTTGTCGGTGCACTGATTGCTGTGACCTTGGTTTACAATATCGGCAGGATTAGAAGTCAGGTACCAGTGACCACGCTTCTATTGGCAGGGGTGGCAGTTGGTCAGTTTCTGACCGCCATTACATCCCTTCTGATGGTTATGTATAATAGGGACATGACTAAAATTATCTATTGGACATTGGGTAGCTTGGCTGGGAAGGGATGGAATCCCATCACTACGATATCAATGCCTATGATAGTAGCAATGGTGATCCTTTTGTTTTTTTCAAGGGACATAAACATAATGCTGACTGGTGAAGAATCGGCAAAGAGTCTGGGTGTGAATGTTGAGAGGATAAAGGTTTATATACTTCTTCTTGGAACCTTCATTACTTCCATGGCAGTTTCCGTAAGTGGAATAATCGGTTTTGTAGGCCTAATAATTCCACATATAGTTCGACTGATTGTTGGACCTGACCATAGGATACTTCTTCCTGCATCTGCAATTGTTGGAAGCATATTTATGGTTTTTACAGATACTATAGCAAGAACTGTTATCTCCCCAATGGAAATTCCGGTGGGCATAATAACGGCAATATTTGGAGGCCCCTTCTTTATTTACCTTCTGAGAAGCAAGAAGAAGGCTCTCTAATTGATAAGGTAGTGATAATATGATGTCAGTAAGTGCAAAAAATCTTGTTTTTGGATACTCATCAACCCCTGTAATCAGGGATGTAAGCTTTCAGGTGGACAAGGGTGAATTCATAAGTATACTTGGACCCAATGGATCCGGAAAATCCACCCTGTTGAAAACAATCAACGGTCTCTACATACCTTCCTCCGGAAGGATTGAACTGATGGGTGAGAATATAGAAAAATACAAGAGAAGGGATATTGCCAGAAAAATTTCACTTGTACCCCAGGATACAAGTCTCCAATTCGAATTTACGGTAGAAGAGGTTGTGACCATGGGGAGGCATCCTTTCAAGGGAAGGTTCGAAAAAGAGGATGAAAGGGATAGGAAGCTAATATATGAAGCTATGGAAATGACCAACACCTTTGATATCAGAGATAGACTCATCACTGAGATTTCTGGAGGAGAAAGGCAAAGGGTTTTTATTGCAAAGGCGCTTGCCCAAAATACGGAAATAATTCTCCTTGACGAGCCAACGTCACATTTGGATATCAATCATCAGATTGATATACTGAACCTCTTGAGGAGGATGAACCAGGAAAAGGGTATTACAATCATATTGGTTATACATGATATAAATCTTGCAACAAGGTTTTCTGACAGGATTTTACTTCTTAAGAAGGGAAGCATCATCAGTCAGGGAACCCCAGAGGATGTAATAACTACTGAGAACATCCTCAATGCCTATGGAATGAGGGCTGCTGTGGAAAGAAACAGGTATACCGGGCACATATCGGTCATACCCCTTGAGGTTAACAAACGTATCCGTAGCGAGCTGAACATAAAGGTTCATGTGATATCTGGAGGTGGCTCGGGTCAGGATTTGATCAATGTACTTTACCACAGAGGTTACCAGCTGAGCCTGGGTGTACTAAATGCAGGGGATACGGATTGGCAATATGCCAGGAGTCTCAAGATTCCAATATCTGAGGAAAAGCCATTTTCGGCTATTTCTGAAAGGGCAGCCAAAAAGAACAGGGAGATGCTTTCTGTGGCGGACATTGTGATAATGACCAATGTGCCAATTGGAGGCGGCAATCTCATGAATCTTAAAATGGCAATGGAGTCTTTGGAAAATGGCAAGAAGGTTTACTATCTAGAGGACAGAGACTATGAAGAGTTCGACTATACAGGTGGGGAAGCGACTTTAATTTTGGATAAGATGATTGGAAATGGGCTGACTGTTGTTGATTCAATGGAGCAGCTGTTAAGGGAGATTTCATAAGTGGGACAAGGGTCGGAGATATTCTCTCCGGCCCTTTGTTCTTTTATTTTCTCAATCTGTATGGTATATTATTTGTGACAGGAGGAATCAAATGGATATAAAGCTAATTGCAATAGATATGGACGGGACCCTGCTTGACAGCGGCAACAGGCTGACCGAAAGAACCAGAAAAGCAATAGAAATGGCCAAGAAAAAGAATATTGAAGTGGTACTGGCCACAGGAAGAGTTCTGAAATCAGCCTTGTATTATTCAGACATGCTTAAGCTGGACAGCTACATTGCAGCCTGTAACGGAGCTATTGTTGTAGACAACAAAGGTAAGGATATTTTCAGAAAACCAATAGACAAGAAAAAGCTTGAAAAGATTATGGAAATAGGGCATAATATGTCAGTGTATTTTCATTTCTACAACGAAGACACCTTTTTCACCAAGACCTATGTAAAGGAAATAGTAGACTATTATTCGTCATCCAATGGAAAATTCACAGGTCAATCCATAGATGTTGATATTTATGAAAAAATGGAGGATATATCAAGTAGAAAAGACCTTGATGTGTTTAAGTTTCTATTTATTGACAACAATCCTGACAAGCTGCAACAGCTTAGGGAAAACCTCAGCCTTGTAGAGGGGATTTCCATATCAAAGAGCTGGACAAACAATCTTGAGGTTATGGAGGAAGGAATATCCAAAGGCAGAAGTCTTGAACACCTATGCCAGCTGATGAACATTTCTCTGGAAAATACAATGGCAATTGGTGACAATGAGAACGATCTGTCAATGCTTTCCCTGGCAGGTCTCAGTGTAGGGATGGGAAATGGTGCCAAAGCAGTCCTGGAAAATGTTGATTATATAACTGAAGACAATGATCATGATGGAGTGGCCAGGGCTATTGAAAAGTTTGTGCTTTAATCATATAAATTGGAGGTAGAATATGGCTTTAAATATTGTTCTGGTGGAGCCCGAGATACCACACAATACAGGTAGCATTGCCAGGACCTGTGCTTTGACGGGGACAGTTCTTCATCTTGTAAGACCACTGGGATTTTCAATAACTGACAAGCATCTCAAGAGGGCAGGACTTGATTATTGGCCACTGGTAGAGCTGAAGTATTATGACAGCTTTCAGGAGGTGCTGGATAACAACCCTGAGGGGGATTTTTATTTTGCAACTACAAAGGCTGAAAAAAATTATGCACAATTCAAATATGGGGATAATTCCTTTTTTGTTTTTGGCAAGGAGACAAAAGGTCTCCCTGAGAGTCTGATCAATGAGAATCTAGAGAAGGCAATTCGGATACCCATGAAGAAAAACATAGCAAGATCACTTAATCTATCAAACTCAGCAAATATTATTATTTTTGAAGCATTAAGACAGCTGGACTTTCCAGAGCTTGAATGATATATTCTTTAGGTTGTGCAATCATTAGTTTCTAATTCTTAAAACTTAGAAGAAAAAGGGGGAAACAAATATGGATACGGCTCTTCCGGTATTAGGTGGCTTGGGGTTGTTT
>CAYMHD010000143.1:3819-5313 GCA_964390135.1 uncultured Gudongella sp.
CGACACGCTGGTGGAACGCAATGTGCTCTTGGACAACGCCCGGGGCGTGGACACCATGGGTGACGGTCTTGAAAAGGCTGCAGGAAACAAGCTTAAAAAGATGATAGAACGCCTTACCAGAAATCGATTGATGGCTGTTCTGGTAGGTATTGTAGTAACAATTGCTGTACAAAGTAGTAGCGCCACCACGGTAATGGTTATTGGTTTTGTTAATGCAGGGCTTATGACCCTGCCACAGGCTGTAGGTATAATAATGGGTGCAAACCTTGGTACCACGGTTACAGCGCAGCTGGTTGCATTTAAACTGACAGAGGTAGCACCCTTGGCAGTTGCCATAGGGGTTGCAATTTGGATAGGTGCAAAAAATAAGAAGGCAAAGACCTATTCTGAAATACTTATTGGTTTTGGTATACTCTTCATCGGAATGGATATGATGGGGGATGGCCTAAAGCCACTTGCTCAGCTTCCAGCATTCACAAATGTAATGACAAGCTTGAATAACCCATTCCTTGGAATGCTTGTTGGTCTTGGACTTACTACGATCGTACAGAGTAGTTCCGCATCAATAGGACTCTTACAGGCTCTGGCAGGAGAAGGCCTTATTTCGATGAACCTTGCATTTCCCATACTGTTTGGGGAGAACATAGGTACAACCACAACCGCCATGATATCAAGTATCGGAGCCAACAAGACCGCAAAAAGGGCAGCCATAATTCACTTTTTATTCAATTTAATAGGTACCATAATGTTTATGACGATATTCAGGTACCCCATAGAGTGGCTGGTGACCTATATATCACCAGGAGATGTCCAGAGGCAGATAGCAAATGCCCATACATCCTTTAACCTTATCAATCTTGTGATTCAGTTCCCATTTGCCCTACTTTTGGTGAAAGCTGCAGAAAAGCTTGTTCCAGGTGAGGACACGGAAGAGATCACAGAGTCCAAATATCTTGATAAGCGTATAATTGAAACACCTTCAATAGCTCTTGGTCAGGCAACCAGAGAGGCCCTGAGAATGGGTGATCTCGTACTGGAAAATCTTGCAGCAGTTAGAACCGCAATGCTTGATGATAAAATAGAGCTTATAGACTCAATCCTTGAAAGGGAAAGAGTGGTTAACAGAATACAAAGGGAAATAACTGACTATCTTGTTAGACTTTCAAACGCATCTCTTTCAGATGAACAGCATGCAGATGTAAATGCTTTGCTATATATTATTGGTGACATTGAAAGAGTTGGAGACCACATTGAAAACATGAGTGAGTTGGCACAGTACAAATCTGACAACAACCTTTACTTCACTCCTCAGGCTGTGGAGGAAATGGGAGAGATGTACGACCTTTGTACAGAGGTGTTCCAATCGTCCCTGACATCGTACAAGGATACGGATGAAGCCTTGGCAAGACAGGTTCTTATTCTTGAGGATGAAGTTGACAGACTTGAAAGACAGAACAGGACCAACCACATAGATAGATTGAACAAGATGATGTG
>CAYMHD010000144.1:0-4885 GCA_964390135.1 uncultured Gudongella sp.
CTCGTTCCTGAACATTCTGCCCATTTCATAAACCTTTTCAAAGCCACCTACAATAAGTCTCTTCAGGTAGAGCTCATTTGCGATCCTCAAGTACATGTCAACATCAAGTGTGTTGTGGTGGGTTTCAAATGGTCTGGCATTTGCTCCACCGGCTATGGTGCTGAGGATTGGAGTTTCAACTTCAAGGAATCCCCTGTCGTCAAGGTACTCCCTGACAGCCTTTATTATCTTGGTTCTAAGTATAAAGGTATCCTTTACCTCAGGATTTACAATCAGGTCAACATATCTTTGTCTGTATCTAAGGTCCTGGTAATTCCGACCGTGGACTTTCTCTGGACGTATCTGACGTGATTTTGTACGAAGCACTATTTCAGTTGCCCTTACTGATATCTCTCCAGTCTTTGTCTTGAATATCGTACCCTTGGCACCGATAATGTCTCCAAGGTCCAGGTATGACAGGTCTTCGTACTCTTCCTCTCCAATCAGGTCCTGCTTTGCAAAGACCTGAATCCTGCCTTCGCTGTCCTGTAGATCTATAAAGCTTACCTTGCCGTGTCCCCTTCTGGACATGATCCTTCCTGCCACTGATACTTCCTTGCCCTCCAGCTCCTCAAAGCTATCCTTTATCTGAGTGCTGTAATGACTGTAATCATATTTCTCTATGAGAAAAGGATTCTTGCCTTTTTCAATAAGCTTGGCCAGTTTTTCCCTTCTTATCTGCAGCATTTCGTTTAAGCTTTGTTCACCTGTTTGCATATTATACCTCCTTGAATTTATCGGTCGATCTTCTGGATCTGGTATTTTATAACTCCATCAGGTACCTGTACATCTACAACATCTCCCGCCTTGCTTCCCAGAAGTGCCTTTCCAACCGGTGATTCGTTTGATATCTTGCCTTCGTACGGATTGGCCTCAGCTGAGCCTACAATGGTGTATTCCATTTCCTCATCGTATTCCACATCAAGAACCACTACCTTGGATCCTATGCCAACGATTTCAGTTGAGATCTCCTCATCCTCAATCATCTTAGCATTTCTAAGGATTCCCTCAATCTTTGCTATTCTCTCTTCCAGCTTGGCCTGCTCGTTCTTGGCCTGGTCGTACTCTGAGTTCTCACTGATATCTCCAAAGTCAAGCGCAGTTCTGATTCTCTCAGCTATCTCTTTTCTCTTTACGATTTTTGACTCTTCCAGTTCCTTCTCCAGCTTAGCCAATCCCTCACGGGTTAAAAAAACATCCTTATCTGCCATTAAACTCTCTCCTTTAATAAATATAAAAATAAGGGTCTCCCCTTTTCTTCCCTAAAATTTACCGTTTCAATCCTATGAAATACAACTTTTCCCTCATTGTATGCAACATATTATATGCATATAAAACACTGTTGTCAAGTGTTATAGCCCACTATGGGAATTATGCTCCTGTAACAGGTGCTCCATGTAATCCCTTAGGAGCATCTCAATCTCCATCTTGTCCACCATTGTATTGATCCTATTCTTGATTTCGTTGGAGTTTCTCATGCCTTTAATGTACCAGGCAAGCTGCTTTCGCATCTCCCTCACTCCAATTCGCTCTCCCTTTATGTCGCAGACCATGTTCATGTGCCTTATGCCTGTTTCGAGTATCTCCTGGGGAGATGGCACTTCCGCTTCCCTTCCATCAAGAAGCTGGTTGATCTGTCTGAATATCCAAGGGTTGCCCATGGCACCCCTTCCGATTGCAACACCGTCACAGCCTGTCCTGTCCATCATGTCAAGAGCATCCTGGGGAGTGAAGATGTCCCCGTTTCCTATGACGGGTATATCAACTGCCTCCTTGACCTTTCCAATGTAATCCCAATCTGCCTTTCCTGAATAGAACATATCCCTTGTCCTTGCATGTACAGTTATTGCTGCAGCACCAGATGCCTCTGCAAGCTTGGCAATCTGGACTCCATTGACCGATTTTTCATCCCAGCCCTTTCTGATCTTAACCGTTACTGGCTTGTTTGAAGCTCCAGCAACACGTCTGATTACCCTTTCCGCAAGCATTGGATCCTTCATAAGGGCACTTCCGTCTCCGTTTTTCACTATTTTGGGAGCCGGACACCCCATGTTGATGTCGATTATGTCTATGTCTTCCCTGCCATTTAGCTTGTTTTTAACAACATGCTCCATTATGTCCGGTTCAGACCCGAATATCTGCAAGGATACCGGTCTTTCCCTTGGATCTATCTCTGTCAGGCTGTCTGTCTTCCTGTCATTGTAGTACATGCCCTTGGCGCTGACCATCTCTGTCACCGTAAGACCCACTCCCATTTCCTTGCAGATAATTCTAAAGGCCAGGTCCGTAACTCCTGCCATGGGAGCCAGCATCAGCTTGTTCTCTATATTAAAGCTTCCTATCTTCATTATTCACCTCTCGTAAAAAACAGTAAGTAGAGCATCCCTACTTACTGTTTCTGTCATATATGATTCTTAATCCTTCCAACGTCAGATACTTGTCGTTATATTGAATATACTTGCTCTCTCCTGCTATCAGGGTGGAGAAGCCTCCTGTGGCAACAACCTTCACCTCATCCATAGTATGGTTCATCTCCTTGACCATCCTTTCGATAAGGGAGTCCACCATGCCGGTGAAGCCGTAAACCAGTCCGGACTGGATGCTTCCAATCGTGGTCTTGGCGATGACCTTGTCCGGTTTGAGGATTTCAACCTTGGGCAGCTTTGCCGTCCTAAGGAATAGGGCCTCGGATGCTATCTTGATTCCCGGGGTTATTATTCCACCCAGGTACTCACCCTCCTTGTTTACGAAGCAGAAGGTTATGGCCGTACCAAAGTCAACAATTATTACCGGTCCACCATACTTATCATATGCTGCGACTGCATTTACAATCCTGTCCGCACCCACTTCCTTGGGGTTGTCGTATTTTATATTCATCCCGGTCTTCACTCCAGGTCCTATGACGATTGGATCCTTGCCGAAGTACCTCTTGCTCATTGCCGGCAGGGTATGCATAAGGGTCGGTACAACAGAGGATATTATTATATCATCCACATTGCTTGAATCCATTCCGTGATACTTGAACATCTGATCAAACAGAAGCCCGTATTCATCGGATGTCTTTTCCTTGTCAGTGGATATTCTCCAGTCATAGACAAGCTTGTCTCCTTCGTACGCTCCAAACACAATATTTGTATTCCCTACATCTATTACCAATAACATGGGTTCACCCTCTATCTTCTTCTTTTTACCGCACTTACAACACTTGTTACTATAATTATCGCTATTATTGACTCAGGGATTCCGTTTGTCACTCCTATTCCAACAATTACCTTTCTGGCAAACTCAACATCCTGACCCAAGGCTTCCACAAACCTTTCACCGAATAGTACATATATCATTGTTAGAACTCCCACAGTGTTGGTCATGGTCCCCACAACGGCAGCAATCATCGTGTCCAGGGCCTTGTCCTTGAACCTTGTGGCAGTCAGGTATACCATCCCCATGGTGAGGATCAGCAGACCCGCATTCATAAGTAGAGGCCAAATGCTGGTGTAGTTCATTATGTTAAGGTAGATTCCTCTGGCAAGGTATGCAATTATGGCTGCCCAAATCAGGTAGAGCATTCCCATTGTACCCCTTGTTCCAAGCCTGTTAAGTCCCTTGTAGGTATAGTAGGCGGTTATTCCTATCAATACCCTGGGCAAAACTGAGACCAAAGGATTTAGAAATACAAAGCTCACCGGTGTTGGTGCCGTTATGGCCTGGTAAATGCTGAACATACCAAATATGAGTCCCACAAAAGCTCCTACAATGGGACCTTCAACAATTGCCCCTATTATTACCGGTATGTGCATAATGGTTGCCCTGGTTGGTCCCACTGGAATAAATCCCAAGGGGGTCATCCCCAGCACAACTGAAATTGCACCCAGCACTCCAATGATTGTCAGCTTCCTGATGTCAAAACGATTTCCTTTTTTCATTATTATCCCTCCGCTCTGGTTCCCATGGATACCAGTCGATTAAATTAGTCAACGTTCCTACAGTCCGACTCCAAGTTATTGGATGCCGGCTTTTCAACATAAACATTATATAGGTTGACCACACTAATTACAATACTTTTTCTCTTATTTCCCCTGCCGTCTTCATATTTCCATAGGGTTTTGAGGTCATGACTGCGTTTATCACTGCCTTTTCCACAGCCTCGGCAGATAGCACAGCAACAAGGTTCAGGTCATCCTGTACCCTGTTGGATCCCATGACAAAGATGGTACCCCCATCAACCGCAGTATGGACCGGGTTTATTGTCCTTGCCAGGCCATTGTGGGCCGTCTGTGCAACCTTGTTGCCCTCTGCCTTTGTAAGGATGGCATTTGTTGCAATAACCCCTATGGTGGTGTTGGTATTTGCAAACTGGATCTTGTCGGTGGATTCCTTCATGATTTTTTCAGTTGATAGCAGCTGATCCATTTTGTAGTCATAGACACCTGCTATTTGGGTGTTTTTTTCGAAAACATCACCGAAGCTGTTGACTGTAATCAGGGCACTTACAACAAGGTCCCCAGCCCTTACAGTTGCGCTTCCCAATCCGGATTTCATCGAGCTTTCAGGTCCCAGTATCTTGCCAAGGGTTGCTCCGGTTCCACAGCCTACACAGCCCTGTGACCTTTCCTCTGTGCTTGCACTTTCCGCTGCCATATAGCCCATGGCCTTGTCCGGTCTGACCTTGGGATCTCCTATAAGAAGGTCGAAAATAACAGCTGATGCCACTATTGGTACCCTTGTAACCCCAACATCAAAGCCGATGCTCTTCTCCTCCAGATAATCCATGACTCCGGATGCGGCCTCAAGCCCAAAGGCAGAGCCTCCCGCAAGTACAACTGCATGGACCCTGTCCACCAGCTTT
>CAYMHD010000144.1:4979-5277 GCA_964390135.1 uncultured Gudongella sp.
TGAGCCCCTCACATCTACCCCTCCGGTTGCACCCTCCTCACATATGACCACCGTACAACCTGTCATGGCCTCCTCCGATGATGCGTGACCCACCTTTATTCCTTCAACATCTGTAATATATCCTGGATACATATCTTTTCTTTCCTCCCGCAATTTGGTAGGTAATTTTTACCCTAATGTTGCAAAAAACAAACAAACTCACCCTCTTGCGAGGATGAGTTCAATTTTTCTAGCCGAAGAACATAAGGAGCATTCCTGCCGCTATGGCTGATCCGATTACACCTGCAACGTTTGGTCC
>CAYMHD010000145.1:0-5239 GCA_964390135.1 uncultured Gudongella sp.
GCAGTAGGTATCAGCGCCCACAAGATCGGAACAGGATTTGCAGTAGTTGTCTTCTACTTTTATGTCAATAATTTTTTCAATGGGGACACCATCTATCAAAATCAGATTTGACTCATTGATCATCCCCTCATCAAGCTTGGTTTCCTTAAGCTGTACGTGGACTCCACGTGATTCCAACTTGCTGTTCAGGAGATCGATTTCATCCACCAGGCTTGCACCTGTCCTGCTGCAGCGGTCACAGGTATCCCCATCCACATCCAGATGTCTCCATTCAATAATCAGAGTTTTCATTCCCAACCTCCCAATATGTATGCCATTTACTAAATCATACATCTTTAGCCTAACCAGTTCAACCATCAGGATAAATTTTGCAAATATGCTCCGATTACCATGCACATTATCTGGAAATATTGTACAATAAGGTAAGATGAAGAAAATGACTAATTGACAAAGGATGATGGACATGAGGGAGCTGTGGGAAATATTCATCTCATTTTTCAAGATGAGCGCCGTTACCTTTGGAGGTGGCTATGCAATGCTGCCAATACTCCAAAGGGAAATTGTTGAGAGCAAGAAGTGGATGACAGAGGAAAGAATAATAGATTACTATGCAGTGAGCCAGGGTCTGCCTGGTATCATAGCAGTAAATGTGGCAATATTCATAGGCAAGGAAAGAAAGGGTATACCTGGAGGGATTGCAGGAGCTCTGGGGATTGTAGGACCCTGCCTTTTCATAATAACCTTTATTGCAGCATTTTTAAGCAACTTTCAGGACAATCCCATAGTCAGGAATGCCTTTGCAGGAATAGCGGTTTGCGTATCTGCACTTATTCTTAACTCCGTTATTGGCCTTTGGAAAAAGGGTGTGATAGATAAGACAGGAATAGCTGTTTTTTCCATTGTGTTCATAGGAATGATGTTGACTGGGCTTTCGCCCATAGTCCTTATAGTGGCCTCTGCGATTTTTGGGATTGTATCCAGAAAACTGGCAGGAGGTGCGCTTAAATGATATTTGCCAAGCTGTTCTACGAATTTTTGAAGATTGGCTTCTTTACTATTGGAGGTGGAATGGCAACAATCCCATTCCTTCAGGACCTGTCCGAATCAACGGGCTGGTACTCAATAGCCTTTATTGCGGACATGGTTGCCATTTCCGAATCAACCCCCGGTCCAATAGGAATAAACATGGCCACCTATGTTGGCTACAATGTTGCGGGAATACTTGGGGGAGTAATAGCGACCCTTGGTCTGGTGATACCCTCCATTATCATAGTGTCAGTGGTTTCAGGCTACCTTGAAAGGTTCAGAAAAAGTGCCCTTGTGGAGAATGTATTCTATGGACTCAGGCCTGCGGTAACTGGACTTATTGCAGCTGCAGGTGTTGAAATAGTTAGGATAGCGGTTCTTGACACTGAGGTCTACAAGATTACAAATGAAATGGGGGACCTTCTTGACTGGAGAAAGGCCCTGTATTTTGTTATCATTTTTTATCTAATAAGGAGATTCAAGAAGCATCCTGTGGCATACATAGCACTATCGGCAATGATAGGAATAGCATTTGGATTTGCAAACTGATTGAAGGGGACATGGCCTGTTTTTTATGGGCTTTGTCCCCTGTCTGCTATAGGGAGAGGTAGAAGGCAAATAAATGTTTAAATTTACAAAAATAATAATTTGACACCACGGTTTTAAAGGAAGCAAACCGGGTATTTACTTTAATAATGGGATAAAGCAAAATCGAAAGAGTTCAGTTTTTTAAAGCAGTGAATTAGCCTGGATTCTAAGGAGGCTAATCACCTGAATAAATCTTATGCTTGAATTATCAAAACCTAGAAATGGAGGTAGCCATGAAAAAGAAATTAGTGATTGCATTGGTTGTTTTTACAGCTGTAGCAGCGGGAATATTCTATCTTTTAACAGCAGGCAACATTGGAACAAAATACAATACTGCCCAGGCTGAGAAGGGGGAAGTGGGCAGGTTTGTCCAGGATACCGGAAGGATAAGCTCAAGGAACATAAGAAAATACTATGGTAACAGCGCGAATAAGGTTGAATCATTAAATGTCCAGCTTGGTGATCAGGTAAAGAATGGACAGCTTCTGATTGAATTTGAGAATAACCTTGATCTGGAAATCCAGAAGGTGGAGAAGCAGATTGAAGCCTTGGAGGCTACATATTCAGATGCGACCTCAGGAACCAGTATTGAGAGTATAAACAGCGCAAAAATCGAAATTGCAAGAATCAATTCAAGTATTGATCTGGCAGTAAGAAACAGGGACAGGGTCCAGGAGCTATACAATAATGGGGCTGTATCCCTGGTTGAGCTGGAGCAGGCACAAAACAACCTGTCACAGCTGCAAAGCAGCCTTGCAGTTGCACAGAACAACTACAATCAGCTGATCAAGGGTGTCTCTGGAAGCACCAGGAAGAGGTATGAGGCAGAGATCGACGTACTTCTTTTGACCCTGGAATCTCTGGAGAAAAGCAAGGAGGATTCAAAAATATATTCCGACATAGAGGGAGTGGTAACAGAGGTGAACACATTTGCAGGGGATATTCCTTCGGCAGGCGCCATGATTCTTGAGATACAGGACCCTTCAGCCAAGGTTGTACTGGTGGATTTCATGGTTGAGGATGCAATCCTTATAGAACCTGGCATGAGGGCTTTAATCGTGGACCAGGAGCTTGGAGTGGACCTGGATAATTTAGAGGTAAGCAGGATATACCCCAAGGCCTTTATAACAATGTCAGAGCTTGGGGTCGAGGAAAACAGGCAGACAGTTGAGATCGGCCTTCCGGAGGCTGGTGGGAACCTGTCCTATGGACTTGAGCTCAGGACGAGGGTCATTGTTGATGAGTCCCAGGAGGCACTCCTGATTCCAAAGGAGGCTGTCTATGCTAGAAACGGGAACACATATGTTGAGGTCCTTGAGGATGGAGAGCCTGTTGAACGTGAAATACAAACCGGCATTGAGGATCAAAACCACATAGAGGTGACTGAGGGCTTGACTGAAGGTGAGGAGGTAATCCTCAACTACATGGAAGAATAGCAGATTCGATTGTGATGAAAGAAGGGATATGATGATCAAGGTCAAGAACCTTTACCACTCATACAGCAATGATGACAAATATGCGGTCAATGATATAAGCTTTCAGGTGGACGAAGGAGAAATTTTCGGGTTTCTAGGTCCGTCCGGAGCTGGAAAATCAACAACCCAGAACATACTTGTGGGTCTTTTGCAGCTGCAAAAGGGAGAGGTCCAGGTAGCCGGATATGACGTCAAGGAAATAAAGAACAAGATGTTCAACAAGATAGGCATGTCCTTTGAGCAATCCAATGTCTACAACAAGATGACAGGCTTGGAGAACCTTGAATTCTACGGGAAGCTATTCGATGTGGAAACAAGGGACCCCATGGACCTGATCAGGATGGTTGGCCTGGATGGCAAGGAAAAGATAAGGGCTGGGGAATATTCAAAGGGCATGAAGCACAGGCTTACATTTGGCAGGTCTATGATAAACAATCCTGATATGTGGTTTCTGGATGAGGCCACAACCGGACTGGATCCTGCCATTGCATCAAACATAAAGGATATAATCAAGGAGGAGAACAGGAAGGGAGTCACCGTATTTCTAACAACCCACAACATGTACATTGCCGATGAGCTGTGCGATCGTGTAGCCTTCATTGTTGACGGAAAGATAAGACTTATAGATTCACCCAAGCAGCTTAAGCTCAAGTACGGAGAGAAGCTTGTGGAGGTTGAATATTACAAGGATGACGTGCTTCACAAGGAAAGCTACTCAACAGTGGTTGAAGAGGAAAAGGAAAAGCTGATAGAGGTCATCAGGAAAAACGACATACAGACCATGCATACCAAGGAAGCAACCCTTGAGGAGATATTCATCAAGGTAACAGGAAGGGGCCTGGTCTAGATGAAACTTTGGTACAGCTTTATAAAGGAGATGAAGCTTTCTTCAAAGAACTGGTATTTCTATATTGAGCTGGGAATGGCAGTGGTCCTGCTCCTTATACTTGTTTTTGTCGTGCCGGAAAATTTTGATAGCAAGGGTGAGGAATACATATACCTTGACCTGCCAAAGACTGTCAGTGACAGAATCAGGGATGACCTGCTGGAGGAGGATCTGGACGGTAGATCCCAGCTGATGGATGTTGAGGCAAATGATACTGTATATCTGGCTGAGCTTTTTGAGACAGAGGAATCGGAGATATACCTTCTTGACAGCAAGGAGGCCCTTGATGCATTTTCAAATTCAGAAAGGGTGCCCACTGTACACATTCGTGTAAATGAGGATAATCAGATTGTACAAACCTATTATCTTCAGGGCTATGAGACCCAGAAGCTCCGGAACCTCCTGCTTGTTTTCCAGAACAGGAAGGCAGGACTCGATGTGATAGAGGACTACTCTGACAATATTGTCGTAAGGTCCCTTTATCAGGATACGGAACCCTTAAGCGACAGGGAGAACATCATACCTGTTTTCCTTACCTTCAACGGAAGCCTTATGAGTCTTTTCATAATTGCAGCATACATCTTTCTGGATAAGGATGAGGGTATAATAAAGGCCTATGCCGTAACGGCATCCTCGGTATGGCATTACCTCCTTAGCAAGATTGGAGTTATAATAGTGACATCAATAGTCACAACATTGATAGTCACCGTTCCCATAATGGGCATGCAACCAAACTATCCAGCCATGCTGCTCTTTCTGGTCACATCCGGATTTTTTGCTGCATCACTGGGACTCTTTCTGACAAGCTTCTACAAGGACATAGCCCAGGCCTTTGGTGCAATGTATATTGTCATAGTTGTATTGATCATGCCAAACATATCATATTTCACACCCAGCTGGGATCCTGACTGGGTCAAGATCATCCCAAGCTATGTGATGCTCCAGAGCTTCAAGGAGATTATATCAGTAAATGGCAACATGTCATATGTAATGCTGGCATCATTGGGCTTTGCTGTATTGGGCATGGACATTTTCATTCTTGCAAACCATAGATTCAAGAAGACCCTTACCCTGTAAAGGAAGTGTTGTGAAATGATAAGAAAAATTCTTTTAATATTTCAAAGGGATATGAAAACCAGTGTAAGGAATTTCATAACGCTTTACATACTGGTTGTGCCTGTCATGTTTGCCATTATGATCAATGTCTTTTCCCCTGGCATAAATGATACAACAGTTGAGCTTGCACTTCTGGAAGGTGAGAATC
>CAYMHD010000146.1:0-263 GCA_964390135.1 uncultured Gudongella sp.
GGCCGTGACGGTGAAAGCCTTGACAGGGTCACTGAAACTGAAAAGCCTAGGATTTTTGCAGAGGAGAACACAATCGTTGCCACCACAACAGCTCTTCTTGCAATGGGGGATGCAAACATAGAGATCATGAAGGTTACACCCTTCAGAACGCCACTTGGAGAGGTGATAATCGGAAAGGTCAGGTCTCCTGGCTACATTCAGATAGCAGGACCCCAAAGTCTCAGGGACATCAGACAGGTTGCCCAGAACATGCTGGATCTGGG
>CAYMHD010000146.1:286-5185 GCA_964390135.1 uncultured Gudongella sp.
ATCATAGACGGAGCCCTGGACAGGAAGTCCTCGGCAGCACCGACCATATCAGACGGAACAATCCTATCAACGGGAGCGGTGATTTCAAGGGATATCAACAGGGTTCTGGAGGAGACTCTCCATTCACTTAACATCCTTTCACTTCCCCAGGTTGACGTGGGGGATGTGGAAATGCTTGAAGACCTTCTATCAAAGGATATGATGGCCGTGGTTTCAAAGGATGGAGATGTTGAGGAGATAAGGCTTCAGACCGCCCTTGGAGCAGGTCACAAGATAGGAGAGTACCTTGATACGGACTCCAAATATCTCCTTATACCAGGCTCCCTGGTGAAGGGAACCCTGGAGGACCTGACAAGGACCACAAGAAAGTACAAGGATGTTGACATTGTGGTTGGAGATGGAACCAGAATATTTATTCCGCCAAAAGACTACCTACAATTTCTAAGGCTGGGAATAAGCATAAAGGTTATCCATCCCATAAATGTCATCGGAGTCACAATCAACCCCTATGCACCTGCAGGCTACTATTTTGAACCCAACGAGTTTCTGGATCGCATGAGGACATATATAAAGGACATACCGGTAATGGACATAATGCTGGGAGGTGAATAGTATGTTTATGGACCAGGGCACAAAAAATGCAGTGGACTTCCAGTACATCATGAATCAGATTAGCGTCCTTACCCCATACGGAACCATGTTCAAGGGCCGTATGAAGGCCCACAGGAGGGGCGGGGAGAGAGGGCTCAGAAATCAGCTGGACATGCTGGAAAGCTACCTTCCCTATGTGAAGAACAATACCATCAGGAGGGAATTCAACAACATACTCAGCCACATGAAGGACCTTAGGCAATCCACTAAAAGGGCCATGGACGGCTTTATCCTAACGGATGTGGAGCTTTTTGAGATAAAGAATTTCCTCTACAACCTCCACCACCTGAAGGACCTGCTTGAGGAGTACGGGATACCTGACTTTCCCGAGACCAAGGTTGAAAAGATCCCTCAGCTTGAAAGGATCCTGGATCCTGAAAACACTGGGATAGCGACCTTCTATATATATGATGCCTACTCGGAGGAGCTTGGGACCATAAGGAAGGACAAAAGGGAAACGGACAAGGAGATAAGGCTTGAGAAGAAGTGGATCAAGGACAAGGTCAAGGAGGACCTTGGGCTGGACCTGAGACCGGACAACACTGTTGTTGTAAACAGGGACAACAAGGAGATGCTAAAGACCATAAAGGCATACCCCTACCTCACCTACTTCTCGGAAACCTACCTGAACATAAAGTTTACAATTGTACCAACAGATGACCTTGCCAGGGCCGAAAGGACCCTGGAGCTTCTTCGGGACAAGGAGGAGCGTGAGGAGATGCGGATCCGGGAGGACCTTTCAAAGGAGGTCGGCAAAAGGAGACGTGAGCTCTACAGGAACATGCTGGCTGTTGGAAAGCTGGACCTGGTGCTTGCAAAGGCCAAGCTTGCTATAGATATGGATGCAACAAAGCCCGTGATCCTGGATGAATACATCATAAGCATAAAAAGGGGAAGACATCCAAAGATCGAGGATCTGCTGCGGGATCGGGACCTCCAGTTCACACCCATAAGCATAAATCTGGAGGAGGGTGTTGCCTGCATAACTGGAGCCAACATGGGCGGAAAGACAATCAGCCTTAAGCTTGTGGGACTTCTTACAGCAATGGCCCACTACGGCCTCTATGTTCCGGCAGACCACATGGAGCTGGGACTTAGCCTATACATCAAATCCTCAATCGGTGACATGCAGTCAACAGACAGTGGACTTTCAACCTTCGGAGGAGAGGTCCAGGTTGTAAGCGATGCCATGAGACGGGCGAATGAGCAGGGACTGATCCTTATAGATGAGCTTGCCAGGGGAACAAACCCCGAGGAGGGCTATGCCATCTCAAAGGCCATAGCAATCTATCTTATGGACAAGCCTGCAATATCCCTTATCACAACCCACTACGACAACGTTGCGGACATCGAGGGTATCCAGCACCTGCAGGTTGTTGGACTTTCAGAGCTGGATGTTGATACCCTTTCAGAGGAGATCTCCGAAGGGGATGGAATGGACATCATAAACAAATACATGGACTACCGCCTAAGGGTTGTGGACAAAACCACCGGAATCCCCAGGGATGCCATAAACATAGCAAGGATAATGGGACTTAGGACGGAGATACTTAAGATAGCGGAAGAAATCTTAGTAAAAGAGTAATTCACAAAAAAACAATAAAGAGAAGTTAGGGTAAAGAATTTAGGTACTAGATCCTTCGTTTTACTCAGGATGACGAATATTGTCATAAGTGCCCGGCAACTAAAATATCCAAAATCTATGATTTTGATATATTTTGTTGAGAGGGTATCTGAACGAAGTGAAGAATCTTGACTCCAAAGCTTGACTAAAGGATGTTGTCATGTGAGCTTCTCGAGACATCTAAGACATAGAAAATTGAATTATGTAGATTGCTTGTGCCCGGCGATAGAATTCCTCAAAATCTATGATTTTGTTGGAATTCATCGAGAGGGTATGAATTGAGAATTGTGAACTGTGAATTGGAAAGAGGGGAGTTGATACCTTGTCAAAACTAAATCTGGACTTGAAAAAAATTGAGGCATCCAGAGCCTCAGCAAGAAACATCGCAGAGGACATTCAAAACTTCATCGACGAACATACAACCGTATCCACTGAAAGAACCGTAGTAAGGCTTCTTGGGGTGGACGGTGTGGATGAGATTGGAAAACCGCTGCCAAACGTTGTTGTGGACAACATCGTGGAGGGAGGCGGACTTGAAAGGGGAGCGGCATACTGGGTAGGAAACGCAATGCTTAACCTTGAGATTCCACCACAGGAGATAGCTGAAAAGATAGCATCAGGAGAGGTTGACATCACTAGGCTGCCTGCAAGGGATGAGCAGGAGATCAAGGATGTTATCCATACCGTAGCAGAGGAAACAGTAGAGAAGATCCTTGCCAACAAAAAGGTGAGGGATGACTATATCAATGACTTTGGACCTGCCAAGGAACCTAACCTTTATGTAATCGTGGCAACTGGAAACATCTACGAGGACATAGTACAGGCAAAGGCAGCTGCAAAGCAGGGAGCAGACATAATCGCCGTTATAAGGACAACTGGACAGTCACTTCTTGACTATGTTCCATACGGAGCAACCACAGAGGGCTTCGGAGGAACCTATGCAACCCAGGAAAACTTCAAGCTCATGAGGGAGGCTCTTGATGAGGTTGGAGAGGAAATCGGAAGGTACATCAAGCTGACAAACTACTGCTCAGGACTATGCATGCCTGAGATAGCAGCCATGGGAGCCCTTGAAAGGGTGGACATGATGCTTAATGACGCTCTCTACGGAATACTCTTCAGGGACATCAACATGCAGAGAACCCTTATAGACCAGTACTTCTCAAGGGTCATAAACGGCTTCTCAGGAATCATCATAAACACCGGAGAGGACAACTACCTTACAACTGACGATGCTGTAGAGGCTGCACACACAGTCCTTGCATCCCAGTTCATAAATGAGCAGTTTGCACTTAAGGCTGGACTTCCAGAGGAACAGATGGGTCTTGGACATGCCTTTGAGATGGAGCCTACAATCGAGGACGGCTTCCTTCTGGAGCTTGCTCAGGCTCAGATGGCAAGGGAGATATTCCCCAAGGCACCCCTCAAATACATGCCACCAACCAAGTTCATGACAGGAAACATATACAAGGGACATGTTCAGAATGCAATGTTCAACATGGTATCAATAATGACAGGACAGGGAATCCAGCTTCTTGGAATGCTCACTGAAGCTATCCACACCCCGCACCTTCATGACAGGTACCTGTCCATAGAGAATGCCCAGTATGTATTCAACAATGCCAGACACCTTAGTGATGAGATAGAGTTCAAGGAAGGCGGAGTCATCCAAAAGAGGGCCCACGCAGTTCTTGAGGAGGCAAGCGAGCTCCTTCAGCAGATTGAAAGGGAAGGACTTTTCCAGACAATCGAGCAGGGCAAGTTCGGTGGAGTTAGACGGATGAGAACCGGCGGAAAGGGACTTGCAGGAATTGCAAGAAAGGATTCAGGCTACTTCAATCCATTTATCCAACTTATGCTTGGAGGTGACAGATAATGAATGAAATCCAAAAAGTCGACCTTACCAAAGTAAAGCCATACGGAGACACAATGAATGACGGAGCGGTACAGCTTAGCTTCAGCCTCCCTGTACCCTACGGAGACGAGGCAAACGAGGCTGCCAGACAGCTTGCCAAGAAAATGGGCTTTGAGGAGCCAGCTGTTGTCTATTCCCATGACCTTGGAATAAACTACACCTACTTTGTGGTATACGGAAAGACAATCCATACAGTTGACTACTCATCGATCGAGGTACCCAAGGTGGATGTTGATGTCATGGAAAAGCATGACATTGAGGAATACATCAAGGACAACATCAAAAGGGACGTTGTTATCCTTGGAGCGTGTACAGGAACAGATGCCCACACCGTAGGGATAGACGCCATCATGAACATGAAGGGCTATGCGGGACACTACGGCCTTGAGAGGTACGAGGGAATCCAGGCCTACAACCTTGGAAGCCAGGTTCCAAACGAGGAGCTGGTTGCAAAGGCCATTGAGATGAAGGCGGACGCATTACTAGTTTCACAGGTGGTTACCCAGAAGGATGTCCACATTCCTAACCTTACAGAGCTCGTGGAGCTTCTTGAGGCAGAGGGGATCAGAGACAGGATTGTCCTTGTCTGCGGAGGCCCCAGACTTAGCCATGAGCTTGCAAAGGAGCTTGGCTATGATGCAGGCTTCGGATCTGGAAGCTATGCAGAGGATGTTGCAACCTTTGTGGTAAATGAAATAGTTAAGAGAAA
>CAYMHD010000147.1:0-2765 GCA_964390135.1 uncultured Gudongella sp.
GAGAGTGGTGCACTCTGCAGACAGGCATTCAGATTTCTTGAAGGATTAAGGACCAAGGGCACCCTATATGATGGAGTGATGCTGGATACTGGTGGAATGCTCAAGATTGAGACAAACTACACCTCTGTCCAGATTCCAGATGGTTTTCATGGAGATACCTGCGACAACAGGATCCTTAAGGTTTGCAAGGGACTCATGGAAAAGGGTGACAATGTAATCCTGGTAACAAAGGATATTATAGTAAGGCTTAAGGCGCAGATGATGGGTGTACCTGCCGAAGACTATACAACGGAGCAATCTCCAAGCTTTGAAGCGCAGTACACTGGAAGGATGGATGCATATATCAGCGATAGGGCAATGGGTGAATTCAAGAAGAAGGGACTCAGTCCGGAGAATGCATTTATAATGAAGGGCTTGGAAAGGGTCCATGTAGAACCGGTTCCAAACCAGTTTTTTATCTTACATTCTGAAACTAACGAAAAGAGGACACTCCTGGGGAGGTTTGACGGAAGCAAGATAATTCCCCTGTGGAGCCTTAATGAGGAGCCCTTTGGTGTCAAGCCCAGGAATGTGGGACAGAGATTCCTACAGGAGGCTCTGATGCAGGATCCTGAAACGGCTCCCCTGGTAATAGTCAAGGGAACGGCAGGAACTGCAAAGACCTTCTATTCCCTGGCGGTTGGACTGCAGCATACATACGAGCCTGCCAGCAGAAGGTATAGAAAGATACTTATAACAAGACCAAATGTTCAGTTTGATGAGGACATAGGCTTTCTGCCAGGAACGGAGGAGGAAAAGATTGCTCCCTATTTAAGGCCCATCATTGACAACCTTGAAATACTCGTTGACAGGAACGACAACGAACGGTACAAGAACGAGAAGCAGCTAAGGGACAAGATTGATGAGCTATTCTACCGACAGGTTATCGTAGCGGAGGCTATGAACTTTATCAGGGGACGTTCCATAACAAACACCTACCTGATAATCGACGAGGCCCAGAATCTGACTCCCAAGCAGGTAAAGGGAATAGTAACAAGGGTTGGCAAGGGTACCAAGGTAATCCTTCTTGGAGACCCACAGCAGATTGACCATCCACTTCTGGATGAAAGGACAAATGGTCTCAGCTATGCATCTGAAAAGATGAAGGGAAGTCCTCTTTGCTTCCAGATTACCATGCGTTCAGACGAGTGTCTAAGGTCAAGTCTGGCACATGATGCATCAACGAGAATGTAATTAAAATATTAGTAATAGCTGCCGGCATTGATGATTGTGGTTTCATCGATGCCGGTTTTTGGTATATATTTGAAGTGGAGACTTTTTGGAAAATGAACTGATTGGAGATGACCACCATGTCAAATGACCTATATATGATATTTGGGCTGATAGTACTTATGCTGCTTTTCTTTATTTGGGGAAAATGGCGGTATGATATTGTATCCCTGGTAACCCTTCTGGTTGCAAGTCTTGCAGGGCTTGTGCCAATGGATGAGGTTTTTCAGGGCTTTGGACATCCAGCAGTGATCACTGTCGCGGCAGTCCTTGTTGTAAGCAAGGGCTTGATGAATGCTGGTGTTGTGGATTTCATGGCCAGGTATCTTCTAAGGCTGGGAGATAATATCCTTGTCCAGATGACCTTTCTGGTTCTTGCCGTCACCATAAGCTCAGCATTTATGAACAATATCGGGGCTTTGGCCCTGATGATGCCCGTGGCCATAAAGATGGCCAGAAAAAACAACAAGTCGCCCTCAATATTCCTTATGCCCCTTGCCTTTGGGTCACTTCTTGGTGGCATGACCACACTGGTTGGGACTCCGCCTAATATAATAATCTCAACCTTCAGGGCAGACTACACTGGAGAGGCTTTTGGAATGTTTGAGTTTACTCCTGTTGGAGGAGCAGTTGCAGCTGCTGGAGTTGCATTTATGCTTCTCATTGGCTGGAGGCTGATCCCAAAAAGGGCAGGAGGGAAATCAGAGGAGGATCTAGTTGAGATAAAGGATTATATAACAGAGCTAAAGATTCCCGAGGAATCAAAGTACGTAGGAAAAACAATCAATGAGCTGGAGGAGGCTGTAAAGGGTGAGCTGAAGGTTGTTTCTGTAATAAGGAATGAAAGAAACATGGCAGCTCCTTCCCTGAAGCTTCCTCTGGAGAAGGACGATTCTGTAATTGTGGAGGCTACGGCAGGAGAAATTCAGGAAATTCTTGATGCAACCGATCTCAAGCTTGCAGATACTGACAAGCTTTCACAGGAGGACATCAGGACCGATGATGTGGAAATCATGGAGGCTGTGGTCATGACCAATTCATTTATAATTGGAAGAACGGCAAAAGCCATGAGGATAAGGAGCCGTTACGGAATAAACCTACTTGGGGTTGCCAGAGAGGGTGTAAGACTAAGTAAATCACCTGATTCCGTAAGATTTGTGGTTGGTGATATACTGCTCCTGCAGGGATCTCCTGAAACCCTATCTGAAATAATCACCCAGTGGGGCTGCCTTCCATTGGCTGGAAGGGGAATCAGCCTTGGCAAACCAAGACGGTTGATACCAGGAGTACTTGTTTTTGCAACTGCACTTGCCCTTACAGCACTTGGATTTATACCGGTCCAGGTATCCTTTATGGCGGCAGCAGTGGTAATGGTGCTTGGAAACTTCATTTCCCTAAAGGAAATGTATGAAAGCATCGACTGGTCGATAATTGTACTTTTGGGTTCAATCATCCCCGTCAGTAGGGCTCTTGAAACCACAGGTGGAGCTCAGCTT
>CAYMHD010000147.1:2775-5159 GCA_964390135.1 uncultured Gudongella sp.
GAGCAGGACTCGGTATCGGTAGCAGACTACCTCTATGGGCCATGGTCCTCGCAGTACTTGTAATATCCATGACCCTGTCGGATATAGTCAATAACGCAGCTGCCGTGCTTATAATGGCACCTATTGCTCTTGAGATTGCAGAAGGGCTTTCAGCATCACCTGATGCCTTCCTTATGAGTGTTGCCATTGGAGCATCCTGTTCATTCCTTACGCCCATAGGACATCAGTCAAATACTCTGGTTATGGGACCAGGAGGCTATAAGTTCGGTGACTACTGGAAAATGGGACTTCCCTTGGAGGTTATTGTTGCAGCTGTATCGGTTCCAATGATAATGCTTGTGTGGATGTAGAGCTGGAATCATAAAATAAGATATTGACAAGCAAATATGATTGGATATATAATGTTGGAGGTCAAACAGTTAGACATCCAACATTATTTTTATTTGCGGAGGAAAACATGAAAAAGAAAACGGTAGGAATGGAGCTTCGCTCCCTTAACAACCTAATAAAGAGATACATTGAAAACAGCCAGCATTTCCAGTATGCCAAAAAGATCACCGGGACCAACGGGTGGATAATCGCATACCTTTTCGAGAACGAGGGAAGGGACGTTTTCCAGAGGGATTTGGAGGAGAGATTCACCATTACCAGGTCCACGATTTCCAAGGTTCTCAAGCTTATGGAGCAAAAGGGTCTGATCCAGAGGCTGAGTGTGGAGGAGGATGCCAGACTAAAGAAAATTATTCTTACGGACAAGGCAAGGGAGATCCACCAGGCAGTGAAGGAGGACCTTATGAGCATAGAAAAGTGCCTTATGAAGGACTTTTCACCTGAGGAAAAAGACCAGCTATTCACGTTTATAGATAGAATGAAAGCTAACATGGAGGGTTCCTTTGAGAACCTGGAGGATTTAAAATCCTCAAATCAATAACAGTCATCGGAGGAAATAATATGATAAAGACACTGGCAAGAAGCATAAGGGAATATAAAAAGAATTCAATCCTGACACCTCTGTTTGTAATGCTTGAGGTCCTGTTTGAGGTAATGATTCCATTCATAATGGCAAGGCTCATCGACCAGGGGATTGACGCAGGAGACATGGGTGTGATATTAAGGCTAGGAATGCTACTTTTAGGAGCAGCGCTTGTAGCACTAACCTTCGGAGCATTATCCGGCAGGAATGCAGCCATCGCTTCAGCGGGCTTTGCAAGAAACCTGAGACAGGACATGTTCTACAATGTGCAGAGCTTTTCCTTCTCAAACATAGACAAGTTTTCAACCTCAAGCATAATTACAAGACTAACAACTGATGTCACAAATGTACAGAATTCCTACCAGATGCTACTTAGGATGGCGGCAAGGAGTCCCATTATGCTTACATTTTCATTATTTGCAGCCTTCAGTATAAACAGAAAACTCTCCCTGATATTCCTGGGAGCCATGCCCATACTTGGAATAGGCCTCTTCTTTATAATAAAGAATGCACATCCAATATTCAGACAGGTTTTCAAGACCTATGACAAGCTTAACAATGTTGTCCAGGAAAACCTAAGGGGGATTCGTGTCGTAAAGGCATATGTCAGGGAAGACCATGAAAGAGACAAGTTCGAGGATATCTCTCAGGAAATCTATGAAAAATTCACAAAGGCTGAAAAGCTGCTGGCATTTAACATGCCCCTTATCCAGTTCTGCATGTTCGGGTCCATGCTCCTGCTTTCATGGTTTGGAGCCAGGGCAATCGTAGCCTCTGGAAACAATCCGGCAATTGGACTTAGTACTGGTCAGCTTATGAGTCTTATGACCTATACCATGCAGATCCTTATGAGTCTTATGATGCTGTCCTTTGTGTTTGTAATGATTACCATATCAAGGGCTTCAGCTGAAAGGATCGTGGAGGTTCTGGATGAGGAGACAGACCTAAGAAACAATGACAATCCCGTCTATGAGGTGGAAGATGGCAGCATAGAATTCCAGAATGTTAGCTTCTGCTATTCTGACAAGGCAGACAAGATGGCACTTAGGGATGTGAATTTAAAGATCAGATCAGGGGAGACCATTGGAATTATCGGAGGAACCGGATCGTCAAAGACAAGTCTGATTCAGCTTATTCCAAGGCTATATGACGCCTCAAGGGGACTTGTGAAGGTTGGAGGAAGGGATGTCAGGGACTATGACATCAAGACCCTCAGGGACCAGGTTGCGGTTGTTCTTCAGAAGAATGTGCTGTTCTCAGGAACCATCAAGGAGAATCTCAGATGGGGAGATGTGAATGCAAGCGATGAGGAGATCAGAAGGATGGCAGAGCTCGCCCAGGCTGATGAGTTCATAAGAGACTTCCCTGACAATTACGATACACATATCGAGCAGGGTGGAAGCAATGTTTC
>CAYMHD010000148.1:0-5149 GCA_964390135.1 uncultured Gudongella sp.
CCTTTTTGCTTAAGGACTTTTCCCAAATATTTTTTTACTTTTTCAGTGGCCTCCCAGCGGGTGGTTTTTGCTATTATTTGGAAATACCTCTTCTGTGCTCATGCTCCATCATGAATAGTATGTTCTTAAGGAGCCTCTGTAGATGGTAGTTGAATATGATGTCATTTTCCCTTATGATCGCCTTCTTTTCCCATATGGGGGTAATTGAGTATATCTTCTGCAGCAGATCCAGATTGTCCGGGCTTATTATGGCAATGTGCTGCATCATCTGCAGGGCTGAAAGGTCATTGTACATATCCTGAATGATCCTTAAGGTTATTTCAGATTCTATCCTGTCCTTGTTCTCCACCATGTTGATCTTGGTTTCCTGCTGGACCAGCTCCTGGAGCTTTTCTATTTCAACCAATTCATCCTTGAAATCCAGCAGGTCAACCCTCTGCTTTCCAACCACAAGCTTGTAGGCTGAGGTTCTGGCATTCTGCAGCATCCTGTGGACAAACTCATTGAAGAGCTTGTCGTTGTTTGGGGCAGCGATGAAGTAGTTCACAAGAACTGCAATGACAATTCCAATAAAGGTGTCCTGAACCCTGCTTATGGCGTAGGGAACCATTGCCAGGCCATGGTTGTTGGAAACCGCAAGAAACACTATTGCAGACAGTGAAATTGATTTTTTCCAGTTCAACAGGTTCAGCATATGTATGACTATTATTATACCGATACCCAAAAATAGGGGATTTCTTGGAAGGTACATGGCAAAAATGAGGGCGACAATCGCTCCCATTACAGTACCCAGCATCCGGTTCTTGCCCATGACAAAGGATTGGGAAACAGAGGACTGCATTGTTGATATGGCACCTATGCCTACAAACAATGGACTCTGAAGATTAAAGGCCTCCGCAATCATCCATCCTATGGCTACTGCCAGGCCGGTTTTTATGGTTCGCATCCCGATCCTGTATTTCTTTAAATCCATGGCTATTCTCCTTCAATATATTCTATCATTATACTCTAACCTATTGCCTTGGAATTATCAAGAGGGTAATCCACAAAATAAACCCCATTATGTTGCGTTTTCCACAGACTTGCCCACAATATCCACAGAGACTTGTCAACTTATCCACAGAAAGTAATAAAAACTATCCACAAGCCTGCAGACCTGTCAACAGCCAACATGGAAAATACTGACAGGAAAACAGTGTTTAGTCACCAGTTCCCTGAGGGTATAATAGATACAAATAGTATAAGAGATTATACTACATGAAAGGAGCTGGGTTTATGAAAATGAACTATACTGGAAAAAACATGGAGGTAACTGACGCACTAAGGGACGTAACGGAAAAGAAACTGAGCAAGCTTGAAAAGTATTTTCAATCTGATATCTCAGGAAACGTTACATTCAGCACTGAAAAGAACAGGAAGATCATAGAAGTTACCATAAACCTTCCCGGCACAATCCTAAGGGCAGAGGAATCCAGTGATGATATGTACGCATCAATAGACAAGACTGTTGATATCCTGGAGAGACAGGTAAGAAAGCACAAGACAAAGCTTCAAAAAAGGTACAGAAACAATGATACCATAAGATTCGACAATGTGCCTTCACTGACCAAGGAAGAGGAGGAGGACAAACCTAAGCTGGTAAGAAGAAAGAGATTTGGACTGAAGCCAATGTCATCAGAAGAGGCAATACTACAGATGGAGCTGCTAAGACATAATTTCTTCGTATTTATGGATGCTGACACTGAGGAAGTATCAGTTGTATATAAAAGGAAGGATGGGAACTACGGTCTGATCGAACCAGATTTCAACTAAACAATGGAGATTTCAAGCAGGGCCTAGGCCCTGCTTTTTTGATTTGGAACTCTCAATGATAAGTGGTATAATTAAATGATGTTAATTTTGAGAGGATGATTTTTGATGGGACTATTTGACAAGGTTTTTGGAACCTACAGCGAGAGGGAGCTGAAGAAGCTTGATAAAACAGTGGAGCAGATTCTATCTCTTGAGACAGAAATCCAGAGCCTTAGCGATGAGGCACTTAAGAATAAGACAAATGAGTTCAAGGATAGATTTAGGGATGGCGAGGGCTTGAATGATATAATGCCTGAGGCATTTGCTGTGGTGAGGGAGGCTTCCTGGCGAGTACTGGGGATGAAGCATTTTCCAGTGCAGATATACGGTGGAATAATACTTCACCAGGGACGTATAGCCGAGATGAAGACAGGTGAAGGTAAGACCCTTGTGGCAACCTTGCCCGCCTACCTCAATGCCATAACGGAGCTTGGAGTACACGTGATCACTGTGAATGACTACCTGGCCAAGCGTGACAGACAATGGATGGGGAAGGTTTTTGAGTTCCTTGGATTGACTGTGGGCTGTGTGGTCCATGGGATGAACAACAAGGAGAAGAAGGAAGCCTACAGGGCTGACATAACCTACGGTACAAACAACGAGTTCGGATTTGACTATCTTAGGGACAACATGGTCATCTACAGGGAAGAGATGGTTCAGAGGAAGCTGTATTATGCCATAGTGGATGAGGTTGACTCCATACTTGTGGATGAGGCAAGAACACCCCTGATAATTTCAGGAAAGGGTGACAAGTCCACAAGTCTCTATCAGATGGCGGATAGCTTTGCCAGATCACTTTCATCAAGAAAGCTTGACCCTGAGGAGACCAAGTCAGACCACTTCAACAGGGAGATAAAGGAAGAGACAGTTGATTACCTGATTGATGAGAAGGCAAAGAGCATTGCCCTTACTGACAAGGGAACCGCAAAGGCTGAAGGCTTCTTTGGAATCGACAATCTGGCGGATGTGGAAAACATGGAGATAGCACACCATATCAACCAGGCAATAAAGGCAAGAAGCATAATGAAAAGGGACATAGATTACGTTGTGCAGGATGGCGAGGTAATAATCGTTGACGAGTTTACAGGAAGACTTATGTACGGAAGAAGGTATTCCAATGGTCTGCACCAGGCAATCGAGGCCAAGGAAGGGCTGGATGTAAGAAGCGAATCAAAGACCCTTGCCACAATTACCTTCCAGAACTATTTCAGGATGTACGATAAGCTCTCCGGTATGACTGGTACTGCAAAGACTGAAGAGGAAGAGTTCAGGGAAATCTACAACATGGATGTTGTTGAGATTCCAACCAACAAGCCCGTAATAAGGGCTGATAACGCTGATAGCGTATACAAGACCGAAGCTGGGAAATTCAGGGCTGTTGTAAATGAAATAAAGGAAAAGCACCAGCTGGGACAACCGATTTTGGTTGGCACAATAACAATAGAAAGATCAGAGCTCCTTTCAAAAATGCTTAAGAAAGAGGGAATCAGACATGAGGTCCTTAATGCCAAGCAG
This sequence comes from uncultured Gudongella sp., assembly GCA_964390135.1. Taxonomy (GTDB): domain Bacteria; phylum Bacillota; class Clostridia; order Tissierellales; family Tissierellaceae; genus Gudongella. The sequence continues at coordinate 3,367 of CAYMHD010000148.1, forward strand.
CATGAAAGGGAGGCTGAGATAGTAGCTCAGGCAGGTAGATTCGGATCGGTCACCATTGCAACAAATATGGCTGGTAGGGGAACCGACATAGTACTTGGAGGAAATCCCGAGCACATGGCCAAGGATGAAATGAAGAAAAAGGGCTATGATGATGAGGTCCTGGCATATGTTGACGGATTCTTTGAGACGGATGACCAGGAGGTTGTGGAGGCAAGAAGAGTCTACCAGAGCCTTGTGAAAAAGCATGAGGATGAGACCAGAAGCGAGCACGAAAAAGTGGTTCAGGCTGGCGGACTTCACATAATTGGAACCGAGAGACATGAGTCCAGACGTATAGACAATCAGCTTAGAGGTAGATCCGGACGTCAGGGAGACCCAGGAAGCTCAAGATTCTACATCTCACTTGAGGATGACCTCATGAGGCTGTTTGCAGGGGAGAGGATCAAATCAATAATTGACGGCATGAACATGCCTGAAGACGAGCCCCTTGAGCATGCCCTACTTACAAAGACAATAGAGGGTGCACAGAAGAAGGTTGAGGGAAACAACTTCTCTATCCGTAAGCACGTTCTCCAGTATGACGATGTAATGAACAAGCAAAGGGAGATCATGTATGGTGAGAGAAGGAAGGTTCTGGAGGGAGAAAACCTCAAGGACCACATACAGGAAATGGTCAGGGGACTTGTTGTTGATAATGTAGAGCTTTACACAAGAGGCGAGAAGTATCCTGAGCAGTGGGACTTTGAGGGTCTTGAAACCTACCTGGTGAAGCAGTTTGGCTTCAAGCAGGGGATTTTCAAGGGCATGGACATTGAGTCCCTTACAAAGGAAGATCTCATAGATGGGATAATGAAGAAGGCCGAGGATGCATACAAGGTCAAGGAAGCCGAGTTTGGAGAGGACCAATTCAGGGAAATTGAAAGGGTTGTACTTCTTCAGGTTGTTGACAAGAAGTGGATGGACCACATAGATGCCATGGACCAGCTTAGACAGGGTATTGGACTTAGGGCATACGGCCAACAGGACCCGGTCAGGGCTTATCAGATTGAGGGCTTTGACATGTTTGAGGAAATGACCAGAAGCATCTGGGAGGATACTGTTGGTCTTCTCTACCATGTGGTCAAGAATGAAAACATTGAAAGAAAAAGGGTGGCCCAGCCTGTAAATGCAGTGGCACCAGGACAACAGCAGGAAAGCAGGACTGTCGTGAAAAAGGAAAAGAAAATCGGAAGAAATGACCCCTGTCCATGTGGCAGCGGCAAGAAATACAAGAAGTGTCATGGAGACCCCACAAGACAGCAGTAAGCTTGTTAATTATGAAGGGAAGTGAGATTGTGGAGAGTATATATCTTGACAGAGACCGACTTTCAGAGATAAAGGAAACGGTCAAAGAATTGGGTGTTTCACTTTGACCTGCCTACACTGAAGAGCAGGGTAAAGGAGCTACAGGAGGAATCCTACAAGGAGGACCTTTGGGATGACGTGAAAAGGGCCCAGGGAATAATGCAGGAAACAAAGGCGCTAAAGACCTAAATTGAAACATATGAAAAGCTCCTTGAGGACATCGAGGATATGGAGACCATGATTGAGCTTATAATCGAGGAGGACGATTTCTCCCATTATAAGGAGGTTCAGAAAAACATCGATATTCTGGAGAGGAGGACTGACAAGTTCAAGATTTCAACCCTCCTCAATGGGGAGTTTGACCAGAAGAGCGCAATATTGTCCATACATTCAGGTGCAGGTGGACTGGAGGCCCAGGACTGGGCTGAAATGCTGCTTC
>CAYMHD010000149.1:0-5142 GCA_964390135.1 uncultured Gudongella sp.
CGAAGGACCTGGAGAAAATGTATTTCTGGTCAAGAAGGGCAAGCTTGTGACACCTCCACTGTCAGATGACATCCTGGAGGGAATCACAAGGGATACTGTAATGACCCTTGCCAGGGAAGAGCTGGGGATGGAGGTTGTAGAACGGAGCGTCTCAAGGACAGAGCTTTACAACGCACAGGAGGTTTTCTTCAGCGGTACTGCAATGGAGGTGACTGCTGTCGTTGAGGTGGACAACAGAAAGGTCGGAGACGGTCACGAGGGACCGGTTTGCAAGAAGCGCAAGGATATGTTCTTCAATATAACAACTGGAGGAAACGAAAAGTACAGGGAATACCTTACACCTGTATACGACAAATAATAGGGGGATGAGAATGGAAGATAATCAGATGAACAACAAGGGCTTTTCAACGAGGGCAGTCCATGCAGGCTACAGAAAAAATGAGATGGGTGCACTGGCCACGCCAATATACCAGACATCAACCTTCATTTTTGACGATGCACAGCAGGGTGGAAGGAGATTTGCTGGAGAAGAGAAGGGCTACATATACTCCCGGCTTGGCGTCCCTACAAACACACAAGTGGAGGAAAAGATTGCAAATCTTGAAGGCGGTGAGGCTGCGGTATCCTCAGCATCGGGAATGGGAGCCATTACATCTGTAATATGGAGCCTGGTTTCCACAGGAGACCATATCGTTGCTGCCAAGACCCTATATGGCTGCACATTTGCCTACCTTACCCATGGACTTGAAAGGTTTGGCGTTGAGCTTACCCTTGTTGATATGGAGGATCCAGAGAATGTAAGAAAAGCCATGAAGGAAAACACAAAGGTGGTTTATCTGGAATCTCCCGCAAATCCAAACATGACCATAGTTGACATCAAGGCGGTCTCCGGTATAGCCCACGAGGTCCAGGGCTGCACTGTGGTTGTGGACAACACCTACTGCAGTCCCTACATTCAGAGGCCACTGGAGCTTGGGGCTGATGTGGTTGTCCATTCCGCCACGAAATACCTCAATGGTCATGGGGATGTTATAGCCGGCTTTGCAGTTGGAAGCCAGGAGTTCATTGACCAGGTAAGGTTCTTTGGCATAAAGGACATGACGGGAGCATCCCTTTCACCCTTTGATGCCTACCTTATAAACAGGGGAATGAAGACACTTGGAATCAGGATGGAAAGGCACTGCGAGAATGCCCGGCAGGTTGCCGAATTTCTGGAGGGACACCAGGCTGTTGAAAAGGTCCTTTATCCTGGACTGAAGAGCTTTCCCCAGTACCAGCTGGCCAAAAGCCAGATGAGTCTGCCGGGAGCGATGATAGCCTTTACCCTTAAGGGTGGCCTTGAAGCCGGTGTGGAACTTATGAACACAGTCAAGCTATGCACCCTTGCAGTAAGTCTGGGTGACACTGAAACCCTGATACAACACCCGGCATCCATGACCCACTCAACCTATACGGAAGAGGAAAGAATGAAGAGCGGGATTGAGGATGGTCTGGTAAGACTATCAGTTGGTCTTGAGGATGTGGAGGACATTGTCCAGGACCTGAGGAACGCACTTGATAATCTGAAATAGAAAATTGATCACATTGCTCCCTTTGGGTGTTGGAAGACGCCCAAAGGGAGTTTTTTTGGTTATCTTTTTAACATATGGCAAAAGGGTTTACTTATATGATATTATTAGATTAACGAAATTATATGTTAGGAGCGGAAATATGACACAGCTACTTGTTACACTCGCATCATTCGGACTTATACCAATAATGATCAGAAAAGGATTTAAGCTTAGCCATTCAATACTTGCCGTGACCCTGTCCATCAGCATATTCTCAGGTCTGGGGATTTTAAGGCTGGGAGAGACCTTTATGGGTGTCATCCTGGACCAGTACTCCAGGGATACCATACTGACGGTGGCTGTTATCGGGATACTTGGAAATCTACTGAAGCAGTATGGCATCCTGCAGAGAATCGTGGATTCCCTACTGGGGCTGATCACAAGCAAGAAGGTAATCATGATGATAATACCTTCCATGATAGGAATAATGTCCGTTCCGGGAGGAGCGGTCCTATCAGCACCATTCATCAACAGCATAGGGGATGAGCTGGATATCATTCCTGCCAGAAGAGCGGCGATAAACCTTATTTTCAGACATATTGCCATGTTCCTCTTTCCATTTGTATCGGTTCTGATGTTTGTCAAGGCTGCAATTCCTCAGTTGAATGTATACAAGGTGATCGGGTTTGGACTTCCCTTTGTTGCAGGTACCGTCATCATCGGGTATACGCTGTTTATGAGAGGGAAGGGCAACGGAGAGAAAAGGGAGAGGGACCTATCCCTTAGGAAGCTTCTGGACCTGGTATTGATAACATCACCCATATACATGTCTGTTGTAATTAACCTGATAACTGGACTGCCATTCTTCGTTTCAATGATTGGTAGCATTATAATAGTATACTTTTTAAGCGACAAGAAGGATTTCCTATACAAGTCCTTCAATTCTATCAACTATAATACCATAATCCTTGTTACGGCAATACTGGTCCTGAAGGACATAATCCTACAGATGGACCAGATGCTTGGAATCATCAATGACCTGTTGATGAGAAGCCAGGGGGACATCAGGATAATGCTTATCTTCACCCTTGTATCCTTCTTCTTTGGATACATCACAGGCTACCCGACATCAGCATTGGCAGTCACATTGCCTCTGCTTTCCATGATGGGGCTTGGAAGCAATGCCCTGCACATTTATACCTTCTTCCTCTTGGCAGTATCCTTTGTAGGGTATTTCTACTCACCCCTTCATCTTTGCCAGGCACTGACCCTGAATGAAATGAAGGTATCGACAGGTGAGCTGTACAAGGAATACGGACCTTACTTTGCACTTCAGCTGCTACTTATATTTGCCACAACCTTGACACTCATGGCAATATTTGCTTAAAGAAAGGATGATTGGATAATATGAAAAAACCTAAGGTATTTATTGCAAATGAAATTCCAAAAGCTGCAGAGGAGTACATTGGACAGCATTGTGACTACATCATGTGGGATTTCTCAAGGAGGAAGACATTTCAGGGAATAGTTGACAGCATAGCTGATGTGGATGGAATCCTGGAGGTGGGGATGAAAATCGACAGAGACCTATTGAAGCATGCACCGAACCTCAAGGTGGTAAGCAATATATCAGTTGGCTACAACAACTATAATCTTGAAGACATGAAGTCCATGGGAGTGTTGGGAACAAATACTCCGGGAGTCCTTGACAACACCGTTGCCGATCTTATCATGGGACTTGTAATATCCTCTGGAAGAAGAATTGTGGAGGCTGATGCAGACACCAAGGCTGGTAACTGGAGGAAGGGAGAAATGGACAAGTTCTTCGGAAAGGACATCCACCATTCAACCCTTGGAATAGTTGGGATGGGAAGGATTGGAGAAGCCGTGGCCAAAAGGGCACAGGGCTTTGACATGGATATAATCTATTACAACAGGAAGAGGAAGGAGGATGCTGAAAAGAGACTTGGTGCCAGATACATGGAAATGGACCAGATACTCCAAAAGGCAGACTTTCTTGTGGTAATGACACCCCTCACGGACGAGACCCATCATCTTATTGGAGAAAATGAGCTAAAGAAAATGAAGAAGGAAGCCTTCCTCATAAATGCATCCAGAGGACCCGTCGTTGACGAGGAGGCACTTATAAAGGCCCTCCAGGAGGACTGGATTGCAGGGGCAGGCCTTGATGTATATGAAAGGGAACCTATTGATAAGAACAATCCCTTGCTCCAGATGAAGAATGTTGTGACCCTTCCGCATATAGGCTCTGCCACCAGGAAGACCAGGGATGAGATGGCGGTTGTTGCAGCCAGGGCACTTGTTGAGGTTCTGGAAAAGGGAGACAGCCCTTATATAGTGCCTGAACTGAGGAAAAGGTAAGGAGGAATCAGGATGAGTAAACCAAAGGTTTTGATTGGCTATCCAGTCAAGGATGAAATAAAGGAGTATGTGGGTGAGCATTGTGAACTGGTCCAGATGGACTATTCAAAGGCAATAACCTATGATGACATCTATGAAAGGATTGATGAGGTTGAGGGTGCCGTAGTCCTGATCACACCAATTGACAAAAAGCTTTTGGAAAGGGGCAAGAAGCTTAAGGTGGTAAGCAATATCACAGTTGGCTACAACAATTTCGACATAGATGAGATGAAGAAGGCAGGAGTGATCGGTACCCATTCGCCAGGGATACTGGATGATACGGTTGCTGATTTTGTAATGGGCCTGCTTATTTCAACGGCCAGAAGAATCAATGAGCTGAACTCCTTCGTCAAGGGGGGAAGCTGGAAGAAGATTGAGAACAATCACCTTATGGGTCTTGATGTGTCAGGAACAAAGGTTGGGATAATTGGAATGGGAAGGATTGGTGAGGAGGTTGCCAGACGCTGCAGTCTTGGCTTTAAGATGGAGGTCTCCTACCATAACAGGTCAAGGAAGGAGGAGGCGGAGAAGGAATTTGGAATCTCCTACAAGCCAATGGATGAGCTCCTTTCTGAAAGTGATTTTGTTGTTCTTCTTACACCCCTAACGGATGAGACCCGTCATCTTATGGCAGAGAGGGAGTTCTCCCTAATGAAGAGGAATGCAATCCTCATTAATGCCTCAAGGGGACCGGTTGTTGATGAAAAGGCCCTTATCAGTGCCCTTCAGGAAGGAAGGATTGCTGGTGCTGGACTTGATGTCTATGAGAAGGAGCCCCTGGATGGAGACAATCCACTTCTTCAGATGGACAATGTTGTCCTTTCTCCACATATTGCCGCAGGTACCCAGAGGACCTATGATGATCTGGCCTGGAATGCCGCCAGGTGCATGGTCAGGATTCTTGAGGGTCAGGAGCCTGTGAATGTGATTCCGGAGATGAAAATATAATTTTAATGATATCGGCCTAAGGTTTGTCATTTCAAGTTTAGCTGAGGAATCTTGGCTTTTCGCTCTTAGGTGTTTGCACGCAGTTCTGGATTCAAGTCCGAATAAAATTATCAGCTCGTTTTCTTTGTTGATTCCTATGCCGCTACGCTTGGAGGAATCAAAACACTCCGAAATCCTCGCTGGATTTTAAAGTCGTTCTTTCATATGAACTGCTTAGCAAAGC
>CAYMHD010000150.1:0-5097 GCA_964390135.1 uncultured Gudongella sp.
AGACTCCAGCCGGGCAAGCTTTGTCTGGTATTCATCCATCAGGCTTTTGGCATCTGCCATCTTCTCCTCGGATTCCTCCATAAGCTTGTCTATCTTCTCCTGTCTGTTTTCCATTACCTGGTTGATTGGCTTGTAGAAAATCTTCCTGAGTATCAGCAGGAGAATGAAGAAGTTGAACACCTGGGCTAAAATTTCAAACCATTCTATTTGCATGACATCACCCCATAATCGCATTCCAGAACGGATTGGCGAAAAGAAGAATCATGGATATTACAAAGCAGTAAATAGCCGTGGACTCTATCATTGCCAGTCCTACAAAAAGCGTCCTGGAGATTGTATTGGCCTCATCAGGCTGCTGGGCAATGGACCTCAACGCCTGTGCAACCGCATTTCCTTCTCCGATGGCCGGTGCAATTGAACCAATTGCTATTGTCAGTCCCGCCATCACAATGGAAGTCATTCCTATAACCGTTATTGAATCCATAACTCATCCTCCTTGATTTTCACTTGTTGCTGAAGCTATATAGACTGTTGCCAGTATGGCAAAGATGTAGGCCTGGATAGCCCCAGTAAGAATTCCGAACAGCTGTATTACAACCGGAAAGAAGAAGGGTACCACACCCAACAGAATAATGACTATTACACTTGTACTCATGACATTTCCATACAGCCTTACCGCCAGTGATACGATTCTTGAAAACTCGCTGATGATGTTGAAGGGCAGCATCACAACAGACGGCTTGGCATACTCCTTAAGGTAGTTCTTTATCCCAAGGCTCTGTATCCCGAAGAAGGGGACTGCAAAGAACACGTAGAGGGATAGGGCTATTGTGGTGTTCAAGGAGCCTGTTGGGGCATGGAAGCCCGGTATGATTGACAAAATCGTAGCCGTCAGGATAAATATGAAAAGAGTGCTTATAAATGGCAGGTACTTGCCAGGATCCTGCTGGCTTACGCTCTTGATCTGATTTTTCATTGTTATCAGGGTCGCCTCAAGGATGGACTGGCTCTTGGACATGTCGTTCTCATCAGTCAGATTCCTGGTCAGGAGCAAGCCTGCCACGGTAAGCAGCAGCATTGTCACCCAGGTAAAGACCAAGGTTGCAGTAATCCTGACAACTCCCCACTGGAAATATACTATGCTACTGGGATCAATGGACATTTTTCCATCCCGTTCCTTTCATATACGCTAGCTTTCCTTCCTTTTCACCCACCAGGTCAGATAGGTCCTTGCCAAGAGTATCCCCAACAATGCAAGGGGAATATTGTAGAAGCTATCTCCCCTGATAAGATATAATCCCACCAACAGAATAAGCATCCTGATAATCAGGCTTGACAGCATAAAGGCTGCCGGATGCTTCATATCCGCCATGCGGTTGACGCTGAAATAGAGTCCTCCAAAGAATATGAATCCCAAAAAAACACCTGTTATAAAAGCAATCACCATAGCTTCACTTCCTTTTACTGTTGGTCTTTTCACTGATCCAGCGCCATGCGTTAAGGCAGCCCACAATCAGTCCTGCAAACATGAGGGTGAGTGTCCAGGAGAATCTCACCTGGAATCTGCCATCAAGATACAGCCCCAAGGCCACTCCCAGAAGAGTTGGTACGGTTATTGACCACCCAATTATTCCGAAAACGCCCATGCCGAACATGATCTCTTTTCCTTCCCGTTTAGACCTTAGCCTGTGCTTTACATCATCCGAGATCTTTTTTGTAAGCTCCTCCTCAGGTGTAGGTTTCTTTTTATCCAAAGCTATCACTCCATTTCAGAGATTCTCTTCAGTGTGGCTATTTCCATTCTGGATAGTATCTCATTTGTGGCCTTTTCCTTTTCGCTCTGTACGCTCAGCTTTTCCTCGACTGCCCTATTGAGCTCCTCCAGGGATTCTCCCCTTATGACCTGCTGGCATACCACAAAAACCTCATTGCTCCTTTTTACAAGAATCCCATAATTGATTGCGTAGTATTCCTCAGCTCCCTCGATTGTCAGAGTAAGTATGCCCGCCTTCAGTGAGGACACAAAATCAATATGTCTGGGCAGTATCTGAAAGTTCCCCTCAGTCCCCGGGGCCGTGATGCTGTCTATTTCCTTGCTGACTATGGTCTTGTTAGGAATTATTATTTCTACGTTCATTGGCCTCCTCCACATTTCCTATCATATACAGGTCACTCTCCCTGTAGTCCTCAAATTCATCGTTGAGGATCCTTTCAAATCCATCCAGGGAATCCTCAAGCTCAACAAACCTGCCTTCCATTCCAGTGAACTGCTCCGTGGTGAAAAAGGGCTGGGTCAAAAATCTCTGCAGCTTCCTTGCCCTTAGGACGGTGTCCCTGTTCTCCTTGGAAAGCTCCTCGATTCCAAGCATGGCTATTACATCCTTCAGCTCGTCATAGATGGCCAGGTTCCGCTTGATCTCCTGGGCTATGTTATAGTGTCTTTCCCCGACAATTCTCTTGTTCAGCATCTTTGATGTGGTGTTAAGAGGGTCAATGGCAGGATAGAGTCCTTCACTGGCCTTCTTCCTCGACAGGATTATGGAGGCTGACAGGTGGGAGAATATGTGGGTTGCAGATGGATCCGTAAAGTCGTCTGCAGGTACATATACCGCCTGGATTGAGGTTATTGAGTTTGTCTTGGTGCTTGAAATCCTTTCCTGAAGCTCTGAAAGCTCACTGGAAAGTGTTGGCTGATATCCAACCCTTGAGGGCATCTTGCCCATAAGACCCGAAACCTCGGATCCTGCCTGGATAAACCTGAAGATATTGTCGATAAGCAAAAGGACATCCCTTTTTTCAACATCCCTCAGGTATTCCGACATGGTCAAGGCAGCATGACCGACACGGAATCTTGCTCCCGGGGGCTCATTCATCTGGGCAAATATAAGGATGGCATTTTCAATTACCCCTGTATCCCTCATTTCCCTGTATAGCTCCTCTGCCTCCCTAGACCTTTCACCAATTCCACAGAAAACGCTGTAGCCCTTGCTCTTTTTGGCCGTATTGTTGATAAGCTCAGTGATGAGTACGGACTTACCAACTCCGGCACCTCCAAACAGTCCTGCCTTCTCACCCTTTGGCAAGGGTGCCAAAACATCTATCGCCTTTATACCCGTTAGGAATATCTCATCCGATGAGCTTCGCTGTGAAAATGATACCGGGTCCTGATGGATGGACCTTAGAACCTTGTCTTCCTTGTCCTCAGGGTTCACCAGATTATTTCCAAATACATCATAGAGATTCCCCAAAGTCTGTTTCCCCACAGGAATCATCAAATGGTCCCCCGTATCCCATATGGGGTCCCTTCTGGCAAGTCCTGCAGTAAAGGTCAGGGCGATAAGCTTGACGGTTGTCGAATCAACGTGGGAGCTTACCTCAAAAATCATCTCATGGTTTTCCCCTGCCACAAGCTTGTTGTTTATTTCTGGCAGCTTGTTCTCAAAAACAGCCTCCACTACACTTCCTCTGACTGTCTTCACATAGCCTTCATTCATGGCCGGCATCCGAATCACCTCATTTCCCTGTATAATTATTACCTACCCCACGGCCTGGACTCTAATCCATTTCGAATGGAAAGCTGAAATCAAGCCCCAAAGTGTCCCTAACCTCTAAAAGGTCCTTCTGTACACCTTCATTAACAGGCACTCCCTTCTTGTCCCTTTCCTGCTCAATCAGGTATTCCTTCTCACCTGCAGTGTATATCCTCTCCTCACCAGGAGCTACTTTAGAGCTCCTCAGTTCTCTTAGGATGTTTCCTGCTGTTCTCCTGAAGGATTCCGCACCCATAAAGGCCTCCGTATCTATTGCAATAAAGAAGTGACCAAGGGGATAGGGTATCTTCTGTCCATCCTCCCCTATTCCTGAAAGCATTCTCAGATAGCTTCCAGTCTGAAGGGCAGCCGACAATATCTCCACGACGGTGGCATAGCCATAGCCCTTGTGTCCTCCCATCTCCTCACCAATCCCCCCAAGGGGTGCAAAGGCGGCCTCCCCTGTAAGCAGGTCCTTGAGGATCTTTTCGCTGTCAGTCATTGCACTTCCATCGCTTCCAACGACCATACCTGCAGGTGTGTCCTTTCCAAGACGGGCATAGTACTCAATTTTCCCCCTCTGGGTTATGCTGGTTGCACAGTCAAGGACAAAGGGAAAATTCTCATCGGTGGGCATTCCAAAGGTAAGGGGATTTGTCCCAAGCATATTCTCAACCCCAAAGGTTGGAGCAATGGAGGGCCTTGCATTGGTTCCGGTGATTCCGATCATGTCCTCCTCTGTTGCCATGGTCACATAGTAGCCGGCGATTCCATAGTGGGTTGAATTCCTTACAGCCACCATGCCCATTCCAAACTTCTTGGCCTTTTCAATTGCCAGCTTCATGGATCTGTATGAGACCACCATACCCATGCCGTTGTGACCGTCAACCACGGCAGTAGTGGGGGTCTCCCTAACAATCTCCATTTCTGTTACGGGGTTTAGGATTCCCTGATTTATCCTGTCGATGTAGATTGGCTTAAAGCGGTTGACACCATGGCTTTCAATCCCCCGTCTGTCGCTTTCCATCAGGATTTCGGCACATATTCTTGCATCCTCCTCTGGAACCCCAACCCTCTTGAAGGCTTGGACCATAAAATCTCCAATTAGCTTCCACGGTAAATATATCCTTTCATCCATTTGGCATCCCTCCAGACCTAATCTCCCATTTCCAGCTATCTGTCTATAATATACCCTGTTTTCATCAGGCCTTCAGCATCTTGGCATTAATTGCAACAATAACAGTGCTCATACTCATCAGTATGGCTCCAACCGCAGGACTGAGGACTATTCCCCAGGGAGCCAGCACTCCTGCTGCAAGGGGTATTGCGATTATATTGTAGCCACTTGCCCACCAAAGGTTCTGGACCATTTTCCTATAGGTCTTACTGGAAAGGTCCATAAGGGCAACCACATCATTGGGGTTGCTCTTAACAAGAACTACATCAGCAGTCTCCATGGCCACATCGGTTCCAGCTCCTATGGCTATTCCAAGGTCTGCTGTAGCAAGGGCGGGTGCATCGTTTACTCCATCCCCTGTCATTGCAACCTTCCAGCCCTTGTCCTCCT
>CAYMHD010000151.1:0-4524 GCA_964390135.1 uncultured Gudongella sp.
GGAAATGGTTTTGCACCCTTTAGCATGCAGATAGCTGCCAGCATGGTGACAGCCCTCTACAATACAAATCTCCAGATTCACGGCGGGGACCTGGCAACCTCCAGCATGGGCGTAATCAACTCCGTTGCCATGATGATTCTTATGCCGGTATTTGGTATAAACCAGGGCTCCCAGCCTATCATGGGCTACAATTACGGGGCCAGGCAATATGATCGGGTCAAAAAGACCCTCCTGTATGCCGCCCTGATGGCTACAACAATTACAACAACCGGATTCCTGATCGTCCAGTTTTTCCCCGATGCAATAATATTGCTTTTCACCGGCACCGAGGGAGTCAAATCCGGATTGCTTCCAATTGCAGTACCTGGTATTAGAACGCTACTGTTCATGTTCCCAATTGTAGGCTTTCAGATAGTAAGCACCTCGTATTTCCAAGCCACGGGAAGACCCAAGCAGGCCATGCTTTTAAGTCTGTCAAGACAGGTTCTGGTGCTGATACCAGCATTGCTCATACTGCCCAACCTATTCGGATTAAGAGGAGTTTGGATGGCCGGTCCGCTTGCGGATTTCACTTCTTCACTTATCACGGCAATCCTTGTGTTCCATTCCATAAGACATCTTAATGCCCAAACAAAGGAAGGACTGATCTAGCCCAAAGGCAGATTCAGTCCTTTTTTAAAGTTCCCTGATTATATCGGTCAAGTGCTTTGTAAGTCTTGCGGTCAATCCCCATACGATGTAGTCGCCATACTGGTAGAAGAGCACCTGGTGCTTACCCTCCCGGAAATTGTACTCCCTGCCTCTTGGTATCAGTTCATATGGGAAATCTTCAGTATTCTCGGTCTTTAGGGATAGCTCATATGCCAGTGGTTCTGTGTCCATAAGAAAATCCACAGGCACCGTGAAAATATGATCGACCTCATCAGGATTGATCTGTAGTGAATCCAGGTCATCAACCTGAAGAACACCCAGGAAACAATGTATTGTAAAGTTGGCGTAGGAAACAAGAAAATCCAACTCCCCAAGTATTTCAATGTCCCCCGGAGCAACACCCAGCTCCTCCACAGTCTCCCTTATTGCTGTGGTCCTGAAGCTCTCTCCCTTTTCCACCTTGCCACCCGGGAAGGAAACCTCTCCTGGCTGTGTATTCATGTGTCTTGCTCTCAGCTCATAGATCACTTCCCATTTTCCATCGATCTTAACCAGTGGAATCAGTACTGAAAACTTGCCCACCGCATCAAGCGGTTTTGGTATTCTGTTTTTTAGCTTTTCCGTCAATTTTTCTATTATCAATTCAACATCCTCCAAATCAATCCGTAAGAATTATCCTGGCAGCCCTTAAAAGGATTTCATCCCTATTGAAGGGTACAAGCTTTCCAAATTTGTTGATGATTGAATCATACGTGGTCATACCCCTATCTGTAAGCCTGTTTGCATTCAAAGTGATGTAGTCCCTTAAATCCTCGAACCGGTAGATTTCAAACCGGTCCTTTCCAAGATGAAACAGGGCCTGTTCCAGAATCGATATAACAAAGTACTGGTAATCATGATTTCGCTCCATATCCAGCATGGACCACAATCTGGGAACAATCTCCCCAAACAAGAGACTCAGGCTGGGGTCTGCGTCTATGTTCAATAGCTCTCCAAGTTCACTTATCCTTTTTTCTCCCAGGCCTGCAAGATACCTGAAATAATACTCCTCATCCTTTGGTAAAATGTAAAATCTACTTCCGACCAGGCCTTTTATTTCCCTGGATGCATCAAGATAACCCATCCTCATATTCTTTTTTATTCTTTTACCATCAAGGTCAAATGTCCTTCCCAAATCCTCACTTGGAGCAATCACCATGGGTTTAAGACCTGCAAGGTCCTCCAAGTCTCCCTGTTCCATCTGATGGGTTCTCAATATGATGAGATTCTTATAGCCTCTGTTTATGAGCATATGGTAGGGAAGGTTGTCGGAAAACCAGCCATCCAAGAATGTCTTGCCTCCAATTTTCTCCAACCGAAAAAAGGGCATGTAGGCTGATGCCAGAAGATAGTCCTTCATCTCTCCCAGTGGAATGTCCTCCTTGAAAAGCTCCGTTGGAGTACGGTCAGTAAGGTTGTATGTTGAGATTCCGAATTCAACGGGCGATCTCCTGATCGCATCCTCATCCACATGCTTTGCAATCATTTCCTTAAAGGGCGTAATATCAAAGCCCTTGTTCAAAATGGCTCCTCTCAGCTTGTCAGCCACAACCTTGACGGTATGCCTGTCAGGCCTTGAATGGAGCAGCCTGTTTATCTCCTGTTCATTGTCCCTGATGATATCAGAGTACCTTATGTCGTTCCAGAGCTGGATGCAGGTATCAAAGTCACCCTGAACAATCATGGCTCCGTTTAGAGCTCCTATGGATGTCCCTGCAACAGCTGATATTTCAAGACCATTTTCACTTATTGCCCTATATGCACCCGCCTGGTAGGATCCCTTTGCACCACCACCCTCAAGTACAATGCCGTACATGGACTTCCACCTCCCTTATCATACATGAATTAAATTTCATACCTTCTTTATACCCAGATATTTGGGCGCTCCTTCCCTTTGCCTTGTGGTATAATGATTCTATTAAACCACTTAAGGAGGAATCACATGTCCCGAAGAATGAGTTGGAACAAGTATTTTATGGAAATAACCGAGCTGGTTGCCAGCAGGTCCACCTGCGACAGAGCCTGGGTGGGTTGTGTCATCGTCAATGATAGCAATAGAATTGTATCAACAGGCTACAATGGCTCCGTTTCAGGGAATCCACATTGTGACGATGTTGGCCACACCATGAGGGACGGTCACTGCATAGCAACCATACACGCAGAAATGAACGCGCTCCTGTACTGTGCCAAGGAAGGAATACCCGTAAACAATTGTGTTGCCTACGTCACCCATTTTCCTTGTCTCAATTGCACAAAATCCCTAATCCAGGCAGGCATCAAGAAAATATACTACAAAAATGATTACCGGGTGGATGACTATGCCGTTGAGCTATTGGAAAGAAACAATATTGGTTATGAAAAGATCCTTTAGATAATTGCATCCTTGGCAAGCTGGTCAGCCTCATCATTAAGCTCATTTCCGGAATGGGCCTTGACCTTTATGAATCTGACCTCCAGCTTTTCCTTGATTGAATCGTAGTACCGCTTATAATCCCTTGTACCCTTCCTGTTTGTCTTCCAGTTACCCTTTGCCCAATTTTCGATTCCAGTGTAGTCGTAATGAAGGTAAAGGGTCTTCTTGCCTTCAGATATTGCCCAGTCAATTGCCACCATTGCTCCCTTAAGCTCACCTGCTACATTTCTCATTGAAGCCAGCTCGGGATCCTCCTCCCTGCCACTGAAGCCATACTTCTCCCCATCCGAGAGTATGACAACACCATAGCTGTAGGTTCCCGTATCCAGATTGTAGCTTCCATCCACATAGGCTATTGCTGCCTTGGCATCATCTATTTCATCAATTATCTGCTCTTGTCTTTCACCCTCACCAAGGAATTCCTCAGCCTCTTCCCTTGTCTTGAATTTCTTGTAGACAGCACCGGGAAATCCATGGACCTGATTCTTGCACTCCTCCCAGGTAAGATAAACCCCAGGAGCCTTACCTTTTTTAACTGCATAGTAAAATTTTGTCATGTTTCACCTCTTAATCCCTAATATTAAATCAATTATAACATATTTGAGACCATGTAGCTTATACAGGAAAAATCATCACATACCTTTGTTAATTGGTTGACATTTTAGGCTGATTTACATTTTTTTGACTGAAGATAATCGTATGAAAATGGCATATGTAAACCTATTTTTTTACTTTAGTTGCTATATATTTCCATATTTTCAACATTTGTCCAAAATTCTTTGTTATAATTTTATCTAATAATTGTATATTTCAAATTTTCTATAAATTGTATTGAATTTACAAATGGTTTCTGTTAAAATTGAAATATGTTGTTTTTGAACGTATATGGGGAAAACGTTTAACCTGCAACTGTCAGCATCCCACCAAATGCTGGGTCAGTGGAACATTGAAAAAATAATACTAGGAGGTAATTTATGGATTTTATTATGAATCTTAACAGTGCCTTCAATATTTTTTTATGTTGTCCACCTATGCTATTCCTATTGGTAGGTACAGGAGTTTACTTGACCATTGGAACTAATTTCTTTTCTATTCTTAAACTTGGTTACGTACTAAAAAACACTTTACTTAAAATCTTCTCCAAGGATCAGTCAGGAGAGGGAGAAATCACACCATTCCAGGCAGTTGCTACAGCACTTGCAGCGACAGTGGGTACTGGTAACATTGCCGGCGTTGCAACAGCAATAGCCCTAGGTGGACCGGGAGCAGTATTCTGGATGTGGGTTTCAGCAATATTCGGTATGACCACAAAGTTCGGCGAGGTTGTTCTTTCAATCAAATACAGAGAGAAGACCGAAGACGGAAGATTTGTTGGTGGACCTATGTACTACATAGCAAATGGTCTTAACATGAAATGGCTA
>CAYMHD010000151.1:4534-5019 GCA_964390135.1 uncultured Gudongella sp.
GAATCGGAATGTTGAGCCTTCCGGCAATAGGGGCGATATTTGGATCTCTTGCAGCATTCGGTATAGGAAATATGGTACAGTCAAATTCAGTTGCAGCTTCACTTCAGGAATCATTTAACATTTCCCCGCTAGTAACAGGTCTTGTGCTTGCAGCTCTGACTGCTCTTGTAATCCTTGGTGGTATCAAGAGAATCGGTTCTGTAACTGAGAAGCTTGTTCCAGGTATGGCATCAATCTATATACTTGGTGCAATATTTATAATCATCATGAACGGATCACATATTCCTGAGGCATTTGGCCTAATATTCGGAAATGCATTCACAGGAACAGCTGCCGTAGGTGGATTTGCAGGTTCAACACTTGCAATGGCAGTTAGATTTGGAGTTGCCCGTGGAGTATTCTCAAACGAGGCTGGACTTGGTAGTGCGCCTATCGCCCACGCCGCTTCAACCACTGACCACCCTGTAAGACAGGGACTTTGGGGA
>CAYMHD010000152.1:0-5018 GCA_964390135.1 uncultured Gudongella sp.
AGTATACCTTATTGAATTCTTTTTGTGTAGATTCCAACTAAAAAAAGGACCTGTCAACTGACAGGCCCCTTGAATCTATTCGGTTGTTCCAGCTACAACTCCCCCTACTGAGTTAGCCTTCATTATTTTATAGATGCCAATCGTTACAACAGGAATTACGTAAAATACAAGGAATCCCCATGTGATTGTGCCATAACCCTGAGCTATCAGACCGATCAGGCCAAACTGGGCAATAAAGACTCCCAGAGCAAGCAGGCCTATGGTTACACTGGGTATAATCCAGCCAGCCATTTTCTTGTCCTTCTCCACATAAACAGAAGTTATCCTCTCAGTTACTGCATATATAAAACCTGTTCCAGTCTCAATCAAAGTACCAAACAATGTTATCTGGAATACTATTTGAAGCAATGGTGAACCCAAGGCATTTAAAATGTATACTGTGGGTACAGCTGCTGTCAGTATTTCCGGATAGAATCCACTCATCGCAACAAATAACAGCACTGCTGGTACAATACCAATAATCCCTGCCATTATTCCTGATCCAATTGCTTCCTTACGTGTCTCAACATGCTTAACTGAAAATAGAACTGCTGGAATTATACCCAGATTGTAGAATGCATATTTGAATCCACCAAGTGCCCAGCCAGACTCCATTGTTCCATTTGCGATTCCACCGGTTATTTCAGCTCCAAATTTTGTGAACAGCATAACCAGAAATATTATATATACTGAGTACAGCAAGAAGGTCCAGTATGACAGGAACTTCTCTATTGCTTCAGTTCCCTTCAAAACAAGTATTCCTACACCTATCATCATTGCTACAACACCTATGTAGTAGTTTATTCCAAACATCTCATTCAATATGCTTCCCGCAGACGATGCTATTACAGCCAATACTATCAGCAGAAGCACAACATAGCACAGCTCATATAGCCACCATGCCTTACCAAGAAGCTTCTTGAAAAAGGTTCTGTAGTCATAGGCATTGAAGACTCTGGCAAACTCGAAGGTGGCAGCACAAACAACTCCCCAGATGACTCCTGATATGGCCAGCATTGCTATAAGCCCCCCAACAGTTCCAAAACTCAGGAAGAACTCAACAATCTCCCTACCCGTACCATAACCTCCAGCTATTACTACCGATTGAAATATTATTCCGGGTATGAAGTACTTCTTGAACGTATCACTCTTTACAAAATTCATTTATAATTCCTCCTTTTTAATTACCAGCCTACTGCTACCTCTAAAACAGAATCTGGTATTTCGTTGTTGATGTATTCCTGTATTGACTCCTCTATTATATCCAGCGCCCTGTCCAGCTCCTCCTTCCCGATAACCAGAGGAGGCTGGATCCTCAAAACCCCTGATGCCAAAAATATTACTATTACACCCTTTTCCCAGCACCTGTAGCATATCTTTGCAGCTGCAGTCTTGTTGCCTTCCTTTGTGAACCTGTCAGTGACTAGATCTACTCCAATTGATAATCCCTTGCCTCTAACATCTCCTATCAGGTCATACTTTGCCTTCATTTCATTGAATCTTCCCTTTACGTAGTCACCCAGCTCTCTGGATTTTTCCAGCAATCCCTCTTCCTCAATAATATTTATTGTCTCCACAGAAGCTGCACAGGAGAGCGCATTTCCGCTCATAGTGAACAGATGAGCCGGTGGCCCCAATGACTCTGTGATCTCCTTCCTTGCGACTATTGCACTTAAAGGAACACCCGATGCCATTGACTTTCCCATTACGATTATGTCTGGCTCCACATTGAAATGTTCAATGCTGAACCATTTACCTGTTCTTCCAAATCCCTGCTGCACCTCTTCACTTACGAAGAGTATGCCATTTTCCTTGCATATCCTATAAAGCTCCCTGACATATTTTTCGGGAGGCACTATAAGTCCTGCATCACCGGCAATCGGCTCCATTACAACAGCTGCAATCTCCTCAGAGGGCATGTAGGTCTTTAAGGACTCCTTGAAATCCTTCATGCACTCCAGGCTGCAAGTGTCACTTTTCTTGTCGTAGGAGCATCTATAGCAATCCGGGTACTTAATATGTGCAATATCCGGAAGTAAAGGTCCAATTTTTCTTCTCATATTCAAGCTGATGGCCGACAATGACAATGACCCCAATGTTGATCCGTGATAGGAGCCAACAAAGGATACTATCTTGCTTCTACCTGTATATGCCCTGACCATCTTTATCATCCCATCATTGGCATCCGATCCAGACAAACCGTAGACAACCCTTTTTTCAAAATTCCCAGGGGTTATGCTACACAGCTTTTCTCCCAAGGCTACAAGTGGTTCTGAATATGTATATGCAGCAGTGTAGCTAATGAACTTTTCAAGTTGGTCTGTGATTGCCTTTGTTATTCTGGGATGGCTGTGTCCAGTATTTAATGACGATGCACTGGCAAGCATATCGATATACTCGTTTCCATCCATGTCCTCAATGATTGCACCCCTGCCTCTTTTGATTGCCAAGGGGTAATATGGTATCCTTGCAAACTCGGAATATACCTTGGAATCCCTTTCAACTATCTCCATGCATCTTTCATATTTCAATTTAAACTCTCCCCTTACAATTTACTCTATTTCATTCTCAATTCTTTGAATTCTTAAGATTAAGCTCTCCGTATCAGGATTTATCATCATTCTTACGTAATTTTGCCCCAGTACGACAAATCCTCTGCAGGATACAGCCTTTACCTCCTGTTTAAGGAGCAGGTCTTCAAAATCGACATTTCCGTCAGGATGTCTAAGGGTCATGATCGGTACTGATTCATTTGTCTCCAACACCTGCAGTCTCTTCAATGATTCAGTGAACATCCTTTTTCTCGTCACGATCTTTTCAGAGCAAGTCTCCATAAAATCGCAATCCTTCAATGCAGCCTCTGCTATGTGTCTTGCAATACTGTTCATCTCATAGGGATTTGATATCTTTCTATACTGATCAGCTATGTATTTTGATGTAACCATGTATCCAGCCCTTATTCCAGCAAGTCCCAGCCCCTTGGAAAGCGACCTTATCACAATCAGGTTCTTGTATTTATTGACCAATGATACCGCCGACATTTTTCTGGATATAAAGTCACCGTAGGCCTCATCAATGATAATTGGCCTTTCAAATTCGGCAGCCTTCTTGATAATTTTCTCCAGATCATCAATTCCAATAACCTGGCCTGTGGGATTGTTTGGATTGTCCAGGTAGAAAAGGGAATGTTTTCTATCCATCATCTGTATGAATCTGTCTGGATCCATCTTGAAATTGTTTGACTCCTCCAGAACATAGCTCTCATATATCCCGCCATTTGCATGAACATCGTCCACATAATCAGAAAACTGAGGGGAATAGCCCATAACCAAAGATTTATTGTCCACAAACAACTTATTAATTTTATAAATGAGTTCTATCGAACCATCTCCCAGTATAATCTGATTCTCATCAATCAAGCTCACCCTCTCCCAGTATTCGATTATTACCTTCTTTAAACCAAGTGCTGGTTTTGGATAGGTATTTAGCTCAGACACATCAAAATTCTTCAAAGAGTTTAGCACCCTACCGGATATCCCAAAGGGGTTGATTCCATTTGAGCAATCCATGAATCCTGATGTATCAACGGCTTGACCGGTTTCCTTGGCATAGCTTGTCTTTTTCATCTTTCTTATACTCTCTCTAAATTCCACTGCTAGCATTCACCTCCTTTCTTACTCATCCTATTAATTGCAAATAACGGGCCAATTATTATTTTTGTTTGAAATATTTTTATTTTTTCTGGATAGAATACCTTCCACACCCTCAAATTCCAACATAGTATATTACATTCTTTTTTTGTGAGAATTCCCAACAAGCCTTGCTTTTATGGCTATAGACCTATATAATCAGAAGCAAATGTACCAATTTGTTACACAAAGTGCACTTCCAGTATCTTGCATATTGATTTTGCAACGTTTTCCTAAGCCTTGCCATTATTTTCCACGTTTTGAAGCGTTGAATTTACAACGACCGGCTTGCACAGCTATTTATGGAATCAATGTGAGACATTGCTACATTTTGGTACATGTTACATAGTATGAAAGGTGGTACACATTATGGTGTTGAAAGACATAAAGTCAGCTAAATTAACTCTTTTGCAAGAAGATGTCAAATCCCCTGAGGACTTGATTAAGGAAATATTTATGAGCATTGCTGGCATGATTAGCTTGGAGGGAATCTCAGTTTTCTTATGTAAAAGTGATGATAATCCAGTTTGTGGGTTTTCGTCATCTTCTGATCTGGTTACGGAAGATATCTGGTACCTTTACAAAGGAGGAAAGCTTGATTTCAATGAATCCAAATCCGGTCCCTTGGAGGCTTTGACCTTTGAAAACTATGAAATCATTGCATTGTCAGCAACCATATCTCCAGAACGTCTTGAAGGTATACAGTCAAAAGCAAAGGATGCACTTCAGAAGTTGTTCACGGACTACACCATCATAGGCAATAAGTACAAGTATCTACTTGACTGTCTGGATTCCGTTGATGAGGGCATTTCAGCATGTGATGAAAGAGGCTTTGTTACATATATCAACCATCCCGCATGCAATATGCTTAAATCTGACAAGAAGGCAATCCTTAATCAGGATCTGAAAACATTCATACCTAACTCCATCCTGGTCAAGGCAATCAAATCAAAAAAATCCGTTCTTGATGTGGAATATCAGATTGAGCTTCCTACCCACTCTGTAAACCTTATGAACTCAGCCTACCCTGTATTCGATGCTGCTGACACACTAACCGGTGCAATCGATATTTACAGAAAAAAAACACGTTCAATAAAGGTTGCTTCAGATCTTATGGGTCACTATGCAAACTACGATTTCAGCAATTTCATCGGGGACAGCAAGCAGATCAGGGAAACCATCGATATAGCTAAGAAATTCTCAAAAAGTGACAAAAATGTACTTATCATTGGGGATAGTGGAACAGGCAAGGAGCTTTTCGCTCACGGGATACACAATGAGAGCAAACGC
>CAYMHD010000153.1:0-5003 GCA_964390135.1 uncultured Gudongella sp.
GAGGCAACAGCTGCAGTGCAGCTTACAAACAAAATCCAAAACGTCTTCTTCGTAATAGTCAGGGGACTGGCAAATGCCTGTGGTGTTATGGTTGGATCCAAGGTTGGTGCCGGTGAAGAGAAGACTGCATACGAGTATGCAATAAGCTTCATCATAATATCAACCATATCAGGACTGGTCCTGGGAATTGTAATGGCTCTTGGGCCGGATATTCCATTGTCTCTGTTCAGAGGCTTGGATCCTTCCCTGTACGCAGTTTCAAGAAGACTACTTGTTTTTATGGGCTTGACCTTTGTGATAAGGGTATACAATACGATTGCCATAGTTGGAGTCCTTAGGGCTGGAGGAGAGACCAAGGTTGCCATGAAGATTGACCTTAGTACGGTATGGCTTATAGGAGTGCCCTTGGCATTTATTGGTGCAGTGGTGCTTAAGCTTCCCGTTGAGTATGTGTTCCTCCTTGTGACAATGGAGGAGGTAATCAAGGCCTTCCTTGGAGTGCCAATAATAAAATCTGGAAAATGGATTAAGAATCTAACCTAGGCTGCAGGCTTCCTGCAGCTTTGTCATTTTTTGTGACAAACATAAAACTTTCCTTTGACTTTAAGACATTGGTGTGCAAAAATCATTATAGGGTTAATGTTTTAAATTGGGAAGGGGTGGAAAATTATGTTTAAAATGAAGGCATTCAATGGAGTTTTAGCGATGGTTCTTGCTACCGCAATGCTTTTGGGAGGCTGTGGTGGTTCGGAATCAAGTACGGGAGGAACTGAAATCAAGGCTAGTGAACCCACAAACTGGGAATACACGAAGGATATTCCTGACCCGCTTACAGCTACAAGTGGAGCTGAGGATGTGGTGCTGGGAGATCTAGAGACCCATGGAGCAATGGTGCATATTCCAGGTGGAGCATTTGACACTCCAACTGAAGTATCACTTGTGAACCCTGACAATGCCCCTGGATATGACGAGAATGAGATGAATGGCTTGGGTGCTCCAATCCAGATAACAGCAGGGGACGGACCTGTAAGGCTTATGCAGCCGGTGACAATAACCATGAAATACAATCCTGCAGAGGTCGGTGATGACATTGAAACAGGGGCAATGTATTTCGGATATTTCAATGAATCGGAATGGGAATACATAAAAGCTGATGTGGATACTGAGGCACAGACCATGACATTTACCACAAGTCATTTTTCACTGTTTTCAAAGGCAAAGCTATCAGTGGATGAAAGGATTGACCAGTATGTTGACAATTCAGCAGTTGCAGATTGGCTCAAGGACCAGACCAGCACCATGACAGAGGATGCCTTGAACAGTGCAATTGAACACATACTTATAGATAATCTAAAAATCAACAATAAGTCGATGATAGCGCAAATATACAACAGTGTACTGGAGGATGACGAATGGAAGAGCATGGTGGAAAGCGTAAATGCTGGTGATCCTGAAATGTTCAATCAGAACCTCCAGATCCTGCTTGGGAAGAAGATTGTAGAGAATGTTTCCGAATCAACCCTGTCCAATGCCCTAAAATCCTTAACGGATGAGTTGGGTGTGGAGACTGTGGAGAAGGCCAGCGAGGCTGCAGGCTATGTAGCTGAGGGTAGATACAGGGACGCTGCAAAAATAATTGGAGAACATATAGCTGACCAGTTCATGATAACAAAGGTCGGCAAGTTTGCAGTCGCCGCAATAGAAGGCCAGATCCAATCATGGAAGGACGAAGAGGTTGAAGCTGCTTATCAGGCTTTTAAAAATGGTGCAAGCAGTAGTGTTCCATGGTGGGGATATCAGGTGGAAAAGGAAAACTTTGAGGACGTCTGGAGTCAGATGGGAGGAGCTGCCAGACAATTGGAGCTTGAAGCCATTAGAGCCCAGAACGAAGCAAGGGTTGATGCTGGGATGGAGCCTCTCACAGCTGAAGAGGAGGAAAAAATCAGGGCCAGTGTCAAAAAGGATCTTGAGAAGGAGTTTAAAAGCAGAATTCAAAAGGAAGATGAGATTGACAAGAAGCGTGAAGAATTGAATATGATCCTTGAAATGTACAAGGATGCAGGCTTAATGAATAAGGGAGCATTTAACTGGACCGATTCATATGAGCTGGAAACAAGAATGGACATATTGATGAATTTGAAGGATAAGGTACTTAGGGATACTGGACGTAAATTCATAAAGTCCGGAAACTTCCATAATGAAGAAGCCATAGCTGTTGAGCAGCTTAGGATGATAGCCTTGAAGTGGTTTGGGACTGATGATGAGGAGCAAAGAAGGAGAGAATATGCAGAGTACTTGTTGAATGAATTTGGAGTTTCAATATATGCAGATGCCAATGAGCTTAATGGAATTTGGTCATCAGCGGCTTTGATAATTACAGAATTCGATTTGGGTCCACCACCAGAACCAAGCGAATCCAGTGGTGAGAGTGAAGTGGAAGGCTGTGATCTTATGGACATTGACTTCTACAGCATGGTAAAAGCGGCACTTGAAGAGAGAATAGGACAGCCACTGGCTGTAGGAATGAAGCTTCAGCTTGATGAAAATGGAATTGGTACATTGTATATAGTTGGTGAGGATGGGGATAGTACGGAGATACCTGCTACCTACAATAATGGCATACTTTCTGCTGTGGGAAACATAGAGGGCACAGGAATAAGTATGGAAGGGTATGTGTCTGAATCAAATGGATCGATTTCACTCAGTGGATCATTTACCATAGATATGTCAGAAGATGCATGGATCAAGGGTACATGGACAGGAGCAAAATAGATAAAAAGTCAGGTGGTAGCCATGAAGGAGACGCTAGGGTTAACATTGTTTGGACAGGGATATCAGCTCCAGTCATATAGCCTAATGATGTGGATTGCTGCTCTTGCAGTTATAACAATAACTTTGGTTAATATCAGGAGATCTGGCTTGTCCATCAGGTCCAGTCTCCTGCCTTTGGCAGTGATGACACTATCAGTGCCAATAGGAGCCAGAGCATTGAATGTGCTGATTAATCCCTCATATTATGATAGATATCCTGAAAAGATATTTGCCATAAGCAATAGTGGATTTTCACTTATGGGTGGACTGGTATTGGCTGCAATGGCGGGATGGATTTTCTCAAGGCTTGTGGGAATATCTCCCTGGAGGCTTGGAGACACCCTTGCACCGGGCTTGGGAATTGGTCTGATTCTAATGCGAGTGGGTTGCCTGCTAAATGGATGTTGCTTTGGTCTGCCGACAGTACAGCCTTGGGGGATAAGCTATCCCTTTGGGAGTCTTGTCCACAAGCACTATCTTTCAATAGCAGACCAGGGTAGTGTGTCACTGTTTTCTTTGGTGACTTCTCCGGCAGTTCATCCAACACAGATATATGAGATGATTGGAGCAATGATTGCAGTGTTTGCTGCAATCATGATAATGCGGAAAAACCTACCTGATGGAGCTTCAATTTTAGCAGCCTCAGGAATATTTACACTAACCAGACTCATAAATCATTTTTTCAGGGTGCATCCAGAGACAAATGCAGTACCCTTTATGTTCTATCCCGCAATTTACTTAACAATGATATTAGGTATTTCATATTTATTCTATAAGAAAATCAAAAGAGTAGACACTTGAATATTCAATTAATCGAGCCCGGACCTCCGGGCTTTTGTCATGTGGACACCTATTGAATAATAATGTAGAATTAAGGTACGTCAAAGATTTGGAGGCTATAATGAGTATTAGGATAGGTGACTTGATAGAGGGTCAAATAATAGATTTTACGCATGAGGGAAACGGCGTAATGAAGCATGAGGGTTTTCCAATCTTTGTTGAGGAGGCCCTTATTGGTGATGTGGTAAGGACAAAAATCACTGGAGTCAAGAAGAGCTTTGCAATGGGAGTGGTGGATTCCATTGTTAAGCCCTCTCCAGATAGGGTGGAATACAGGTTTGATATTGAGGCTCTTGGTGGAGGAGTACCTTTAATAGGATACTCCTATGAAAAGCAGCTGGAATGGAAGAGAAAGAAGGTCCGTCAGGACCTATTGAGAATAGGAGGGATTGACGTCACAGTCAATCCTGTTATTGGTATGGGTTACCCCTTCAGATACAGAAACCATTCACAGGTTCCCCTTGGAAAGGTGGAAGGGAGGGCTGTAACAGGCTACTATCTAAGAAAATCATCTGAAATTGTTCCAATGGAGGAGGATCACCTGCAGCCTGAGGTTGCAGACCAGATACTAAGGACTGTACGCAGCTGGGTGGATAGGTACGATATTTCAGTTTATGACAGGAATTCAGGTGAAGGTATACTGAGACATGTTGGAATCAGGACAAATGAGAATAACGAGTCCATGGTCATACTGGTAACAACCTTTTCACAGATCCCAAACAAATTTCAGCTGGTGCACATGCTGGTGAGGGAATGCCCCGGAATTGCAAGTGTGTACCAGAACATCAATCCCATGAACAGCAGGTTCACCTATGGAAGGGAGTACATTCACCTCTTTGGGAAGGAAAAGCTCACGGACTACATTGGAGACCTTCAGTTTGAAATATCACCTGATTCATTTTTCCAGATAAACAGGCAGCAGGTAAAGGTCCTTTATGGCAAGGCAAGGGAGTATCTGGAGGGAGAAAAGGATGACATAGTATATGACCTATATAGCGGCATAGGAACCATATCCCTCTTTGTTGCAGGGGATGTCAATAGGGTCATAGGAATAGAGTCAGTGAAGTCCGCAGTGAAGAATGCCAAGGAAAATGCAAGTTTAAACAATGTTGCTAATGCTGAATTCCACTACGGGAAGGCAGAAGACCTATTCCCACAGATGATAAGGGAGGGGAAGGAGGCAAACAAGATTATCCTTGATCCACCAAGAAAGGGCTGTGACAAGGAGCTTGTACAAGCTATAATTGAGCTTAATCCTGAGCGTATAGTATATGTATCCTGTAATCCATCCACACTTGCAAGGGATTTAAAGCTATTGGTGGATTCAGGATATAGGGTGGAGGAGGTCCAGC
>CAYMHD010000154.1:0-5000 GCA_964390135.1 uncultured Gudongella sp.
CTGAATTTAATAGGAATGAACGGCTATTTGTCAGGATGAAGGATGGAAGGGCTGATATCCTGGTTATTGAAAAGGAGGAGAATAAGGATGGATACCAATAAAATGTCATATGAGGAAGGGATGAAGCTTCTGCAAGACCTATTGGAGGACCTTGAAAAGGAGGACCTGAAGCTGGATGAGACCATAAGAAAGTTCAAGGAAGCCATGAAGGTTTATGACCATTGCAATGACATACTTACCAAGGCGGACGGGGAGGTAAGGATGATTCTTGAAAAGGGTGATTCCCTGCAAGAGGTTGAATTTCCAGATATGATTACGGAGGAGAATGATGACGAATTCTAAGGACATAAAGGAGTACATTGACCTGATAGACCATTGTCTGAGAGAGGCCGTCAAGGCTGGGAACCAATATGAAAGAGAAATTCAGGAGACAATGGAATATAGCCTTTTCACAGGTGGCAAGAGGCTGAGACCACTTATGACTTTAAAGGCATATGAGATGTATGACAGCTATATACACAATGCCATGCCATACGCCCTGGCAATTGAAATGATACATACATATTCACTTATCCATGATGATTTGCCGGCCATGGATGATGATGACATAAGACGGGGCAAGCCAACAAGCCACAAAAGGTTTGGTGAGGCCATGGCGATTCTCACTGGAGATGCACTATTGAACCTGGCCTTTCAGACCCTGTTCAAGGCTGCACTTTCATGCAAGGATAATAGGGCTGTTGTGGCAGGCTATGAGATTGCAAAGGCATCAGGTCATTCTGGGATGATAGGAGGTCAGGTGCTGGACATCTTAGGCGAGGAGAAGAAGATTTCAGAGGAAGACCTGTTCCAAATGTACAGGGGAAAGACCGCAGCCCTAATTCAGGCCAGCATACTTTCGGGGGCAATTGCAGGTGGAGCAAGCAAGGAAGACATTGAAGCCTTAAGAGTCTTTGGAGAGAAGCTGGGAATAGCATATCAGCTTCAGGATGATCTTCTGGATTTCCATGAGGATAGTGAGATTGAGAAGAGTACGTACCTGAGCTTCCATGGTCAGGAGGAAACCAGTGAGATGATCCAATCCTTAAGTGATGAAGCAATTTCAATACTAGGGGGACTAAAGCATCTGGAAACTCAATTCTTCCATGACCTAACCATGGAACTTATCCACAGGGAAGTCTAGAAATATTGATATTTTAAGAAAAACATGATATAATCAGCTTGATTGATAGTGGTACAGTATTCTAGTCAGCACAACTATTCTTGAAGGCGGGGCTAAAAATCCGTCAAAGGGCATATCGATGAAGTTCTTTATGTTTGGCTTGCGACGCCCAGTCGTGGGTCTTCATAAGGAGTAAGAAGGATGGGGCGATCTGCAATGGCATGCAGGCGTAGACCCTACCTTCGTGGAGACATTGCAGGGTGATAAATAGTACCCTGTAGTGATAAACCTGCAAGACATAAATTTTTAATTAAAAGTGCAGAGTAGCCTGCCTTGAGTGGAGTAGCGCGGATGGTAAGTTCGACTTGGCATAACCAGGGCCCGGTTTTGCCAGGTTTTGTTATCGAAACCTAATCTGCAAAAGAGGCTAGGGAATAGAATGGCTGTTGAGGAAAACTCCTAGACTGTTCATAATGAGGTAATCGGAGGATTACAGTGCGGACTAAGTGGTAATCCAGTTCTACTTTTGGCAACAGGGTAGTGGAGAGATTAAAGGGAAACCGCTGAGCTGGCGACAGGCAGTTCTTTCCAGGGAAATCCTGCTGGACCTAAAGCCGTAAGATTTACTCAGATTACTACCACATTATTGGGCTGATAGCTTAGCTATCAGCTTTTTTATTACGAATAGTAATTTTATCTAATTTTAGATAAAAATGCGTATATGAGTATCATAAAAAGCTACATTAATGAAATTCAGACACTTTTTTTATTACTAACTTGAAACTTCTCCATTTTAAATCATGGATTTTCGAAAATGATTTCAAGGTGGAGCGTATAGAGGACATATCCATAGGCTTTTCTTATCAATCTAGGGGGATAGAGATGGCAAAGAAGGAAGAAGAAAGCTTTTACATAAAATACAATATGAAATGGGTTCTGTTTATAACCTTTTGGACGTTTGTTCTTGCCATTGGAATTTCAGTGATTGCTGAAAACCTGGTGCAGAATCTCGATGTCCTTTTTGCATTTATAATACTATTGATCATTGTATTCATAGGGATACTTTTTGATACAATTGGGATTGCCGTAACAGCAGCCAGTGAGAAACCCTTCCATGCAATGGCCGCCAACAAGATCGACGAGGCCAGGACTGCCATCAAGCTTGTAAGGAACTCCAGCCAGGTAAGCAACTTCTGCAATGACGTCATTGGGGATATAAGTGGAATCATATCAGGAGCGGTTGCCACAAGTATAATTTTCAGGGTTGTCCTGATAATGGGAATTGTAGACGGTACTGTGCTTACCATCCTTCTAACGGCATTCACTGCTTCTCTGACTGTTGGAGGAAAGGGAGTTGGTAAATCAGTTGCAGAATATCATCATGAACAGATAATATACCAGGTGGCCAGGGTAGTCAATTTAGCTGAGAAGGTATTCAATGTTGAAATATTTGCAAACAAGAAGAAGGCGAAGGAAAAGAAGGATAAGAAGGGCAAGGAGAAATAGGATGGAAAAGAAAAGAGCAGATGTGATTCTATTTGAAAAGGGTCTTGTGGAGTCAAGGGAAAAGGGAAAGAGGATCATAATGGAAGGTTCTGTTTTCATTGGAGATACAAGGGTGGACAAGCCTGGTGAAAAGTATTCCCTGGATGTGGACATGCAGATAAGAAGCAATCCTCTGAAGTATGTCAGCCGTGGAGGACTGAAGCTTGAAAAGGCAATGGAGGCATTCAATATAGGGCTTAAGGACACCGTATGCATGGACATGGGAGCATCCACAGGGGGTTTTACGGACTGTATGCTTCAATCCGGCGCAAGCAAGGTCTATTCTGTCGATGTTGGCTACGGTCAGCTTGACTGGAAGCTCCGAAGCGATTCACGTGTGGTTGTCCATGAGAGAACCAACATAAGGCATATGGATACGGATATAATTCCTGATCGGATGGATTTCATATCAATTGACGTAAGCTTCATAAGCCTTAGGCTCATCCTACCTGTAGCATACAGACTTCTAAAGGAGGATGGGGCCCTGGTTGCCCTTGTAAAGCCACAGTTTGAGGCTGGAAGGGACAAGGTTGGCAAGAAGGGGATTGTCAGGGAAAAATCCACACACAGGGAAGTGGTGGAGAATGTGTTGGATTTCAGCAGTAAGATTGGATTCTATCCCCACGGGCTGACATATTCACCTATAACAGGAACAACAGGAAACATAGAATTTCTGCTTCTGCTTAAGAAGGAAGAAGCATATCTGGATGACAAAGAGATAGACCAGGTTATTGAAGAGGCACATGAAAACCTTAAATAGATGGAGGTAGGCTTATGCTCAAGGAGCTTAGGATTAAGAACTTCGCAATTATTGATAATCTGACAATTGATTTTACAGAAGGGTTGAATCTGCTAACTGGTGAAACCGGTTCAGGTAAATCCATAATCATTCAAGCATTGGAGATGGTCCTGGGTGGAAGGGCAAGCCGTGATATGATCCGTTCTGGAGAAGAAAAGGCGGTTATAGAGGCATTGTTTTTCCTTGATGAAGGGCTTCAGGATAAAATGGAAGCCCTGGGCTACGAAAGGAGCGAGATCCTTGTTCTCACCAAGGAGATCTGGGAGGACTATCCCAGTGTTTCCAGAGTCAACGGAAGGCCTGTGACCCTGAACATATTAAAGACCCTGACAGGTAGCCTAGTTGATATCTTCGGCCAGCATGAGCACCAGTCACTTCTGGACACAGGTAACCATATGCGAATCATTGATTCATTGATGCCTAAAAATGGAAAAGCCTTGCTTGAGGAGATTGTCAAAGCCCACAGGGATTACAGGGACCTTAAAAGGAAGCATCAAGAGCTTACATTGACCTCCCAGGAAAGGGAAAGAGAGCTGGATCTTCTGAAATTCCAGATAGAGGAGATTGACGACGCACAGCTATCCCAGGAAGATGATGAAAATATTGAGCAGGAGTTTAGAAGACTTGATAATTTGAAGGAGACCATAGCTGAAGCATATCAGGCATTATCCCTTCTTGGAGATGATTTTGAAGGACCTGGTGCCATACAGCTCATTGAAAAGGCAATCCATATGATTTTCCATTCAGGAAGGTATGACCAGTTCATAAAGGACAAGGGGGAAGGCCTTCAGGCTCTACTATATGAGCTTCAAGAGCTTTACAGGGAAACCAGCGGGTACATAGAGGATCTTGACATTGATCAGGAGAGGCTCTTTGAACTGAGGGAAAGACTTGACCTTATAAACTCCCTTAAGAAGAAGTATGGTAACCGGGTCCATGAGATCCTGTCATATCGGGATGAAATTGGAGAAAGATATGATAGACTCCTAAATATTGACAAGGAGCTTGAAAAGGTTGAAGGAGAACTCTTGAAGCATAGAGAGAAGCTCTTAGGGAAATCACTTGAACTGAGGCATATAAGAAGAAATGTTTCCACAGCTCTTCACAAGGACATGGAGAGGGAGCTGGGGGCCCTCAATATGGATACTGTAAGGTTCAAGGTGGACTTTAGGGACCTTGAGGAGCCTGGTGAAAAGGGAATGGACAAGATTGAGTTTCTGATCTCAACTAACCAGGGTGAGGATCTGAAGCCATTGTCCAAAATCATTTCAGGTGGTGAAATGTCAAGGATAATGCTTGCCTTCAAGGGAATACTTGCGGATATGGACAATATGCCTACCCTGGTATTTGATGAGATCGACACCGGAATCAGTGGAAGCACTGCCCAGGTTGTTGGAGAGAAATAAACAAAAAATTGATAGAAATGAGAAAACTTGTGTTCCTTATGGCCATTGTGATTTCAGCATGCTCAACCCCCGCCAAAAAGGGAGGAGA
>CAYMHD010000155.1:0-4964 GCA_964390135.1 uncultured Gudongella sp.
CTTGGTCTTAAGTGTCATGGACCTGTTCTTTTCAAAATCCTCCAGATTGTCCCTGTATAGCTTGGTTCTCTTCAGCCAATGGTTGAAGCGGTCGGATCCCCTTGCCAGGAAGTATGAGCCCAGCAAAAGAAAAGGCGTAGTGGGAAGCACCGGCAGCACTGCCCCTATTGCCCCTATGCCTACTGAAAGAAATCCCAATGTTACAAATACTGCCTTCATAATCCATCTCTCCTGGTCCTGTTCTTAGTATAATATATTTCTTTTTGCCTCTTTAATCAATACCTTCTGGAAATCTTTACGGTCCTTAGGGAGATGTTGTCCTTTTGCATCTGGAGCTCCATAAGGGTCCTCCAGATTGACTCTCCATAATCTCCCAATGTATCATGGTCAAAATTGTATGCATATATCCTCAGGTCCTCCCTTAGTGTTGAAAGGACATCATACATTGCATCCAGATTATTGCCGTGATAGCCCTTAAGATTCAGCTTGATCTTGAAGTATTCGTGAAAGTCCCTGTCCTTCATCCTGTTTGCATCTATAAGTACTGTTCTCATACCCAACCCCCTAGTAAAGCTGTTCAAAGGACTCATAGTGATCCCTTGTGTAGAATATCAAACCGTCGTTGGAGTAGACAAGCCTTTCAGCTCCCCTGTAGCCTCCTTCGTAGTTTACATCTGCCTCGTAATACTGCCTTCCCTCAGCCTCAGGTAGCAGCTTTTCCCTGTTTCCAAACCTGTTTCCACCTATGCTCATCCTGTCTGTGACCTCCCACAGGTTGCCCTCCTGGGCATCCCAGCCAAGGTCCATTGCATCCTCCTTGGTGATATAGTTGTCTGGAAGTCTATTGTAGGTGTGAAGGTAGAGAGCCACCTCCTCAGGTGAAGTGTAATATCCATCCTCGGCGATTGCCTCCTCCGGCTCCTCCTGCGGTGCTTCAACCGCCGGTTCCTCAGCCGCTGGAGATTCAGCCTCCTCAACAGTCACCTCAAGACCTGAACATCCTGTAACTCCAATCAGGAGCAGTGCCATGACCAGGGTTAGAATGGTTATCTTAGTCAATTGTCTCATGTTATTTGTCCTCCTTTAAGTACTAATTCTTAGATACCCCAATATTGTCTGGAGATTCAATTTGTGTTAATATTGAATGGTTGAAATGGAGTTGATCTTACTATGAAATATTCAAATATGGTCCAGGGGACCTTCCTTAAAAGACCCAACAGGTTTATTGCCCACGTCCTAATAGATGGGCGGGAGGAAATAGCCCATGTCAAGAACACCGGCAGATGCAGGGAGCTGCTCCTTCCAGGGGCCAGGGTGATCCTTCAGGACCACGGCCTCCATACTAAAAGGAAGACAAGATATTCACTGATATCAGTCTACAAGGAGGATATGCTTGTGAACATGGATTCCCAGGTTCCCAACAGGGTAGTGATGGATGCCCTTGTGGATGGAAAGATCCAGGGCCTGGGTGTTCCAGAGCTAATCAAGGGGGAGCAAAGGTTCGGCGACTCCCGCTTTGATGTCTACTACAGGGATGGTGAAAGGGAGGGCTTCATTGAAGTCAAGGGAGTAACCCTTGAGATTGAAGGGCTGTCAAAATTCCCCGATGCTCCGACAATCCGTGGAACAAAGCATATCATGGAGATGATCCGGGCAGTGGAGGATGGCTATGAGGGCAACATCCTATTTCTCATCCAGATGAAGGGGCCCAAAACCTTCACCCCAAACAGGGTCATGGACCCGGCCTTTGGAGAGGCTTTGGACATGGCCATAAAGAGAGGAGTCAGGGTTCATGTCTATGACAGCATGGTAACCTTTGATTCCATCCATATTGGGTCAAAAATACAATACAGGGAACAGGTCCTATAGCCTGTTCCCTGATTTTTTTATCCTAATTAATTCTTGCTCAGCTCTATTCCAGTCTCTTCCCCATTCAGGTCCTGCTTCTCAAGACCGGCGTCATCCACGAATTGGATTTCTGTCGCCAGGGTCTCTGACTTTATGAATTCCTCGTATTCTGACACGGCTTCCTTGATTGCATCGCTTCCATTGTACCTGATGGTTATTGTGTCAAGGATCTCATATCCGTTTGACTTTCTCATCTGCTGTACCTTTGACACGAACTCCCTTGCATAGCCTTCGTTTAGAAGCTCTGGTGTAAGGGTTGTATCCAGGATAACAAACAGGTTGTTTTCCATAACAACGTTGTAGCCTTCCTGTGATGAGATCGATGTCTGAACCAGCTCGTTGTCTATTTCGAAATCCTCCCCATCCAGGTTCATCTGAAGGGTTTCCCCGTTTTCAAGCTTGGCCACAGCCTCCGCTGCATCAAGCTGTGATAGGGCCTTGCCGAAGGCCTTGACCTTGGAGCCAAGGACTGGTCCTGCAACCTTGAAGTTAGGCTTAAGTGAGAAGTTCATAAACTGTGCAAGGTCCTTCTCAAATACTACCTCCTTGACGTTCAGCTCCTCCTTGATAAGTGGAATCAGGTCGGATATCTTGGATTCGTACTTGCCGTCGATCACAACGTCCTTAAGGGGCTGTCTCACCTTGATCCTCACATTCTCCCTTGATGCCCTTCCAAGGGTTACAAGGTTCCTTACAAGGTCCATCTTCTCCTCCAGGTCCTTGTCAACAAGCTCTGGCTTGGTTTCCGGATAAAGGTCTATGTGAACTGATTCCTTGCCTGTAAGGTTCCTGTAAAGCTCCTCTGAGATGAATGGAACAAAGGGAGCGATCAGCTTGCAAACATCCACAAGTATCTCATAGGTCGTATTGTAGACGGCCTTCTTGTCATCATCCATTTCCGTTGACCAGAATCTTCTTCTGTTTCTTCTGATATACCAGTTTGACAGGTCCTCTATTACAAACTCCTGGATTGCCCTAACAACCCTTGTAAGCTCAAACTCGTCCATGTTGGCCTTTGAGTTTGCGATCAGGGTGTTGAACTTGGAAAGGATCCATCTGTCTATTTCAGGTCTCTCCTCATATGGCACGAAGAATTCTTCCGGATCTATGCCATCCGTATTTGCATACATTGAGAAGAAGTTGTATACGTTTCTTATGCTTCTGAAGAACTTGGACTCAACCTCTTTTAGTCCGTCCTCGTCAAATTTTGTCGGTGTCCATGGTGGTGATACATAGATCAGGTACCATCTCAGGACGTCAGCACCGTAGTCATCGAAAAGTCTGAATGGATCTACAGTGTTTCCTCTGGACTTGGACATTTTCTTTCCATTCTTGTCAAGTACAAGGTCATTGACCAGTACGTTCCTGTATGGTGACTGTCCCTTCACAAAGGTTGATATTGCTATCAGTGAGTAGAACCAGCCTCTTGTCTGGTCTATACCCTCGCATATGAAGTCTGCCGGGAATAGGGTGTCGAAGTCATCCTTGTGCTCGAATGGGTAGTGGTGCTGCGCAAATGGCATTGATCCACTGTCAAACCAGCAGTCGATTACTTCCTTCTCCCTAGTCATGGTTCCACCGCATTCAGGACACTTCAGGTGGATGTTGTCAACATATGGTCTGTGAAGGTCGATGTCCATTGTAACATCATCCTCGATTGACCTGTCGATCAGTTCCTGTCTTGAACCTACGCTGTCCAGATGACCGCAGTCGTCGCATCTCCAGATCGGGAATGGAGTACCCCAGTATCTGTTTCTTGAGATGGCCCAGTCGTTGACATTCTCAAGCCAGTTTCCAAATCTCTTCTCTCCGACAAACTCAGGGAACCAGTTTACGCTGTTGTTGTTCTCCACAAGCTTGTCCTTAAGCTTTGTCATCTCTATATACCATGATGGCTTTGCGTAATATAATAGTGGTGTGCTGCATCTCCAGCAGTGTGGATAGTTGTGGAGCATCTTCTCCTTCTTGTAGAGCTTGTTGTTGTCTATCAACCAGTGGATGATATCATGGTCTGCATCCATTACAAACTGGTCGGCCCATGGGGTCTCTGTGAATTTCCCTTCCTCTGATACAGGATTTACAACAGGCAGGTTGTATTTCATACCAGTGTTGTAGTCATCCTCACCGAATGCCGGTGCAGAGTGGACGATTCCCGTTCCATCCTCTGTTGTTACGTAATCTCCAAGTGTCACATAGAAGGCCTTGCCCTTTACGTCTATATACGGAATCAGCTGCTCGTATTCCATGTATTCCAGGTCCTTGCCCGGCATTTCCTCAAGTATTTCATAGTCCTCACCAAGAACCTTGTCTGCCAGCTCCTTGGCCAGGTAATATACCTCATCGTCCTTCCTTGCCTTGATATAGACAAGGTCGGGGTGTACGGTGACACATACGTTTGATGGCAGGGTCCATGGGGTCGTGGTCCATGCAAGGATGTATTCGTACCTGTCCTTCACCTTGAACTTGACTGTGACGGTCTCTGTCTTGATCTCCTCATATCCAAGTGCAACCTCGTGGGATGCAAGTCCTGTACCGCATCTTGAGCAGTAAGGAAGTATCTTGTGTCCCTCATAGATGTAGCCCTGTTTGAAGAACTGGTCCAATATCCACCATACTGACTCGATGTAGTCGTTGTCCAGTGTGATGTATGGGTCATCCAGGTCAATCAGGTAGGCCATTCTCTCCGTCATTTCCCTCCAAAGCTTTTCATAGGTGAACACGGATTCACGGCATGCCTCGTTGAAATCCTCAATACCCATATTTTCAATGTCCTGCTTGTTGTGAAGGTTAAGCTTCTTCTCCACCTCGATCTCAACCGGCAGTCCATGGGTGTCCCATCCAGCCTTCCTCTTTACCTGATAGCCCTGCATTGTCTTGTATCTGCAGGTCAGGTCCTTCAATGTCCTGGCCATAACGTGATGGATTCCAGGCTTGCCGTTTGCAGTGGGAGGTCCCTCATAGAACACGTATGGGTTCTTTGGATCCCTTGTTTCCACTGACTTGTGCAGAAGGTCAATTTCTTTCCAGTAGTCGGATATTTTCTGTTCCCTATCCTT
>CAYMHD010000156.1:0-4904 GCA_964390135.1 uncultured Gudongella sp.
ACTCCCATTTGCTGTCGGGAACATCGGCATAGACCTCAATTCCGTTGTCCTCCGGATCCTGCAGATAGAGGGCCTCACTTACCTCATGGTCTGCCCCGCCTGTTACGGGAGCATTGTTGTCCCTAAGATGGTTTATAAAGCTTCCCAGCTGTTTTCTGTCGGGAAGTAGTATTGCGAAATGGTAGAGTCCAGACCTTCTTGGGGGCTTCTCCACAACATCCCCTGGCCTTACAAGGGTAAGAATCCTTCTTCCATCCACTCCAAGCTCAACAAAATCCTCTTTCTTTTCAAGCATCTCAAATCCCATGCTATCCGTATAAAAGCTGGTCATCCTGTCCATATCAATTACATTTAGGCTTAGGTTAAGTGGATATATCAGAGAACCTTCGTGAAATTTGTTCATATTTATCACCTTCTATATATTAGTGGTGATTATTTACCCTGAGTATCTTTTATTAAACAATTCCTTCTACCTCCACCAGGTTCTGTATACCACATAGGGTATTATGGCAAATACGAATACAAATTCCCTTGGAGCGTAGACGAAGTCACCCGTAAGCCAGAAAAGTACAGCTATCCTGTCTGGAAGAACCAGGTATATGAGCCCCAGGACCACTAGGGAAACGACCAATACAATTATCCCTTTCCTGTTTTTCACCCATCTCCCTCCTTCTATTCTAATCTGTCAATGAGCTTAAATACCTCTTCATATACCTTATACCCACAGCTCCCAAAGGAGCTGTCAATACTATGGAAATAACCGCCATGGAAAGGATCAGGTCCCCACCCTGGACTCCATATGCCAGGGGCACTGCCCCGATTGCAGCCTGAACCGTTGCCTTTGGTGTGTAGGCAACTGCACAGAAGAGCTTTTCCTTGCTGTCCATCCCCGTTCCAAGAAGGGCAATATAGACCCCAAGGGATCTTAAAACTAGTCCTGCTGCGATTATTAGAATGCCAAGTCCACCGGCACCCACCGTCACCCCCAGATCCACCTGGGCTCCTACCAGAACAAACAGGAGTATCTCTGCAAGTATCCATATCTTGTTAAACTTTACGGATAGTCGCTTGGCAACTATTCCCCTCTTTAAAAGTATCACAAAGCCTATTGTCATCACACCAAGAAATCCCGAGAAGGGTATGGTGTCCCTGATAAGGTCCTCAAAGCCCATAAGGAGGATTGCAGCACCAAGTATCATCAGGACCTTCTTTGTATCCCTGATATGGTGGGTCTCAAAAATTCTTACAAATGCAAGTCCCACAAGGTAGCCTACACCTATTCCCGTAAATATGGATATTGGAATCTGTAGAAGCTGACCTGCAAGATTTATATCCATTCCGCCGTACAGGCCTAGAAAGCTTGTAAATATTGTTATCGCCACAATATCATCCAGGGAGGCTCCCGCCAGAACAAGTGTCGGTATATTCTTGTCCTCCCCCCTTCTTTCTTCCTTCAGCTCCAGCATTGCAGGTACCACAACTGCAGGAGATACTGCAGCAATTATAAAGCCAAGGATTCCTCCCTGTACAAGGGAGAAATCAAAAAACACAGTGGAAATAAGCATCACCGTTACCCCCTCCATGACACCAGGGATAAAGCTAAGAGCCAGGGCAGGCCTACCTACTTTTTTAAGTACATCCCAGTCCAGTCCCAGTCCTGCCCTAAGGAGTATGATTATCAGAGCAATCTCACGAAAATCCGCCGACACCCTCATCAGGTCCGGGCTCATGAGGTTCAGTCCGTTTGGTCCCATCATAATCCCCACAAGCAGCATTCC
Source organism: uncultured Gudongella sp. (assembly GCA_964390135.1). Classification (GTDB taxonomy): domain Bacteria; phylum Bacillota; class Clostridia; order Tissierellales; family Tissierellaceae; genus Gudongella. The sequence continues at coordinate 1,779 of CAYMHD010000156.1, forward strand.
CAAGAGTCCAGGTAGCCTTAATTTCTCCATGATCCAGTTGGCTGCAAGGCCAAGTATTGTTATTATTCCCAAGCTGGTTGCCATAATATCCTCCTTGATGTTGTTGACGTCAAAAAACTCCTGCCAGGGACTCATTCAAAGTCCCGGGCAGGAGTCATTAGCCGAAGCAGTCAATGGTGAACCCCATCACCTATGGTATTGTAATTTCATATATGATTATAACCTTTGTATAGCCTAATGGTCAATGGTTATAATACAATTGCACCCTGATTCTCAAGCTTGTGTCTATATACATCCCAGCTTGGAAACTCCCTTTCAATGAATTGGGTAACATTGTTATAGACCTGGTCGTCCCCTTCCTTTGACAGACACATTATTGTGGATCCTGCTCCACTGAGGTATGCTCCCAGAACCCCCAATTCACCTGCCGCAGCCATTACCTTGTCAAAGCCTGGAATCAGGTCACCCCTGTATGGCTGGTGCATCTTGTCCTGAAAGCCTATCCTGATCATCTCATCCTGTCCAGTCATAAGGGCAGATACAAGCAGGGTTGCCCGACTTACATTGTATATGGCATCCTTTCTGGGAATCCTATCCGGCAGGGCAGCCCTTGCCTTCTCTGTGGGAAGGTGATAGTCAGGTACAATGGTTATGAAGTCATAGCTGTTCTTTAGAGGGATTCTTATGCTGTAGACCTCTCCCTCCTCCATGGCTGAAATGACAACCCCTCCCAAAAGGGCAGGCGTTACATTATCCGGGTGACCTTCCATATAGGTTGCAATCCTTAGGATGTCATTTCTATCCAGTGGACGCCCCAGCACCTCATTGGCTCCCATCATTCCACCTATTATGCAGGAGGAGGAAGATCCAAGGCCTCTTGCGATTGGAATTTCAGCGTCTATTGTAATCTCCACCGGCTCCGGCTCCCTTCCAAGGTGCTCAAAGACCATGTTGTATCCCTCATGGACCATTGAATCAATCCTAGTGGATCCGGCATTGGGCTTGAATGAAAATTCATTGTATCTGTCTATTGCAAGACCCATTACATCAAAGCCAGGACCAAGATTTGCACTTGTGGCTGGTACCCTTATCCTAACCATCTATTTCACCTCCTGAAGAAGCTTGAGGACAATATCCCTCATCTCTTCTTTTTTACATATATTATCATGAAGGACGGGAAGACTTTCCAGCTCCCTTACCTGTATTGGTATTTCAATCTTCATGGACTCTGCAACCATTTCTATTCCCTTAAACAGATCCTGAGGAACATCCTTTCCCATTGAGGAGATGACCTTTTCCGGAAATTTGAAGGGGCTTGCTGTTGATGCAATTAGCCAACAGCCGTATGGGGATCCATTACGTAGTCTTCCCTGTCATGCATCTCCCTAATGCTTGAAGTAACATCCTCTTCAGTTGCAAACTCCCCGTATATTTCCTCCCTGCTGAAATCCGACCATGTAAAGTATCCTTCCTTTGACAACCCCTCCATCATTTCCCTCACAGCCTGGTGGTCATTCCCCGAAATGTGGAAGAGGAATCTTTCCAGATTGCTGGATACCAGGATATCCATTGAAGGTGAGGATGTGAGGAGCAGGTCTCTCCTCCTGTCATAGGTTCCGGTTTCAAAGAAGTCAGCAAGAACCTTGTTGTCGTTTGATGAGCATATGAGTCTGTCCACCGGAAGTCCCATCATCTTTGCATAATAAGCTGCCAGTATGTTCCCAAAGTTACCAGTTGGCACCACTATGTTTATTTCCTGTCCAGCTTCTATGCTGTTATTCCTTAGGAGGTCCAGATAGCCGTACACATAATATACAACCTGGGGAATGAGTCTTCCTATGTTGATTGAATTGGCTGAGGAAAGGACATAGCCCTCCTCCTTGAGCTTTTTGTTGTACGCCTGGTCTCCAAATATATCCTTGACCCCTTTCTGGGCATCATCAAAGTTTCCTTCTATTGCAACAACGTGGGTGTTTTGACCCTTTTGCGTGATCATCTGTAGCCTTTGAAGCTGGCTTACTCCTCCCTTTGGATAGAAGACCACCACATTCACCCCAGGCACGTCCCTGAAGCCCTCAAGTGCAGCCTTGCCCGTATCTCCTGAGGTTGCTGCAAGTACCACAACCTCCTCCTTTATTCCCTTGTTCAGAAGAGCCGACCTCATAAGATATGGAAGTATTGTGAGAGCCATATCCTTGAATGCAAGTGTTGGTCCATGGAATAGCTCAAGGAAATGCACTCCGCCCTTTTCAACAAGCCTTACTGGCTCAATGTTTCCAAACTTGTCCCCATAGGCTCCATTGACAGCTCCTTCAATATCCTCTTCTGGGTAGTCATCAAAATACATCCCAAGAATAAGCTTCGCCAACTCCTTGTAGCTTAGGTTGAGCATCTCCTCCAGCCTTGGAAGAGACGGGAAGCCCTCCGGTACGAAAAGACCTCCATCCTCTGCAATCCCCTTTATGATGGCCTCCATGGAAGAAACCACATTGTCCTTGTTTCTAGTGCTGTAATATCTCATTTTATCCTCCTACTGTTCAATTGCTATCAATGAAAAAGGTTTATCCTCAAACTCGGCCAGCATGTGGAGCAGCTGGTATAGCTTGACCTCTTTTGATATAAAGGCAAACTCTCCGTCCTCATCATGCAGGACCTCCTGGAGGTGCTCCTTGATATTATCCATGGACCTGTCATAGCCTGAAATTCTCAGATAATAGGTTGCAGCGATGTCTTCATTCCTATTCTCAAGCTTTCTTCCCCTTAGGGGACTATCCTTCTTCTGTGTTCCCAGCATGCAGTCAATTACATCTGTCATTATTGCATTTGCCGTCGGATACATTCCAGCACCAGGGCCCTGGAAGCCCAATGTTCCAGAATAGTTTCCGTCTGGTCGCCGTTTGTAAAGAAGGCGCCATCGGGCGGGTGGGTTACGTGAGTGAGCGCGAGCGGCGGGGGCACGGGGTTGAGGGCGACATCGTTGGTCATCACGGCAACCACGGTTACTCCAGAGATGGTGCGGACAACTTTTCTTCGCAAAATCGAAATCAGTTTGATGTTTTCTTCAGGTTTAAGGTGCCGAATTATATCCGCGTTAGATGGAACAATGTTTAAACTGTATTTTTTTGC
>CAYMHD010000157.1:0-4746 GCA_964390135.1 uncultured Gudongella sp.
TTTAAGCCTGTGGAGTCCTAAATAAGACCTTGCTACCTTAGGAGGCACAAGACTACGAATCAGGAATCTCCCACTTCTATAAGTGGCGAGAGTGTTCAATCTACTTTGCTATTGCTACTGCTTCTATTTCAATTACCCCATCCTTAGGAAGTCTAGCTACCTCAACAAGACTTCTAGCTGGCTTGTGGTCTGTGAAGAATTCTGCATAAACCTCGTTTATTGCCCCAAAATTATTCATGTCCTTAACAAACACAGTTACCTTTACAACCGTCTCCAATGATGCTCCGCCTTGCTCAAGAACTGCCTTGACATTACCTAAAGCAACCCTTGTTGCCTCCTGAATGTTGTCCTGCACCAGCTGACCTGTTTGCGGATCGATTGGCAGCTGACCGGACGTATAGACAAAATCTCCCGCCTTTATCCCTTGTGAATAGGGTCCAACTGCTGCAGGTGCTTTTTCTGTGGCTAATGTTTTAATGTTCATTACTTCTCCTCCTTTGAAATTTTCTCATATTCTGACCACAATCTCTCAAGATTGTAATACTCCCTTTCATCCCTATGGAACAGGTGAACTATGATATCCTCGTAATCAAGGATAATCCATCTCGCACTACCATATCCCTCTTTGTGGGTTAAGGTATGAAATCCTGCTTCCTCCATTTTATCTTCGACCTCATCAGCTATTGATGTTACCTGATTGGAAGAATTTCCGCTTGCTATTACAAAATAATCAGCTATTGTAGTCAATTTACCAACTTCCATGGTTTCAATATCATAGCCCTTCTTGTCATCAATTGCCTTCTGGATTATCTCCAGCTTTTTGTTCGTTTCAGTCATTATATAATTGACCCCCTTCGTTTTATTTAATCCCTATATCCTTCAAAAGTTGTTCTGTTTCATCCTGATTGTGGATGAAATATGAAAGTCCATCCATCATGTTTGCGCTACCAGGCAAGGTATGTCCGTTGATCTTTTCCTTGTCCAGCCTAAAGCTCTGTACTCCGTAAACGAGCATTTTAATAAATGAGATGTTTGTTTCCATATTATCATTATATATACCTATCATACCAGGAATTTTAGTGATATTCCCCAATTTCAAGCTCTGGTTCAGAAGCTCCTTCATAAACTCCTGCTGTGCTCTTACCCTTCCCAGATCTGCATCCTTGTAGCCTTTTCTAAATCTCAGGTACTGAAGTGCCTTCTCACCATCAAGTGTCTGTTCTCCCTCCTTCAGATCAATATGAAGCGGTGGGTCTGCCACTGGATCAGAATATTTCATATCCATGGGTACATAAATATCTACACCACCCACAAGGTCAACAAATTCCCTTACAAGCTGATAATCAGCCAAAACATACTGATCCAATTCTATTCCAAGAAGGTTGCGAACTGTGCTGAGGGTAAGCTCTGGTCCTCCATAGGCAAATGAATGATTTATCTTTTCCGGATTTTTCCTTCCATCTATTGCTGCCCTTGTGTCTCTTGGAATTGAAACTATATTTATTTCTCCTGAAGATATGTTCATATCCACAAGCATAATTGTATCTGATCTTACACTTGAAACCTCTTGATAATCCTTGGAGTCTATACCTAGAAGAAGGAATCGTACATGATTCTCTTCTGAACCCAGGAAGCTTCCAGCCAGGAACATCAAGGAAAGGAAAATCAGAAACGATATTATAAACACTCTAAAGAAAACACTATTTTTTTTTCGTTTTTTCATGCTAGCTCTCCCCCACACCAATTCCCAGAAGAAAATTCCTTGCATGTACCGTATTAACATGGATTATGCTTCTTTTCTTCAGAAGATATGCTAAGGTGCTGTCCAATGCCATTAGAATAGCTTCGTCCAGATCCACCAAAGCTTTTGCTCTGATGATCTGAATTCCTTCAAACTCCCTCCCAGGCTCGATGAAATCAGCCAAAAAAACAATCTTTTCAACAGTTGTCATATTCGCTCGTCCTGTTGTGTGATATGTAATGGCATTCAGGATTTCCTGATCTCCTATATTGAAGTATTCCTTTACCATCCTTGCTCCCAATGGTCCGTGAATAAGCTCTGTGCTTGTGATTGTAATATCATCAAGCTCAAGATTGTACTCCTTTGCCAGTCTCAATGATTCTTCCAGGCTTAGGTTCTTTGCAAAATCATGTAAAAGGGCTGCAATTTTCACCTTATCCTCTGGTGCCTTGTGCCTTTTAGCCAATCCAAGTGCCTCATCCACTACACTTAGTGTATGCTCCAGTCTCTTTTCTCCAATTCTCTCTTTTAAAACTTCCATTATCCTGTCCATTTCATTCCCCTTTGAATAAGGATTCCTTCTCAATCTCTTCCATAAGAGCATCCGGAACCATATATTTGATCGATAGGCCTCTTTTGATTCTGTCTCTAATTTGGGTTGATGATATTTCAACCTCTGGCCCTCTACTCCTGTTGATCCTAAATTCATACTCATCCCCCAGGTGCCTTAGTTTCTCATCAACATCCTTGGCCGAATGGGTACCTCTGCCATACATTATGAATTCAATCTCTTTTGCGATTTCCTTAAATTGCTTCCAGGTCTCCAGCTCAAAGAGAGTGTCTGTACCTATTATGAAATACAGCTTCTCATATGGATATTCTATACTCATCTGCCTGATTGTGTCAATTGTATAAGAATACCCTTCCCTTCTGAACTCAATATCGCTTAGCTGGAAATATGGATTATCCCTGATCGCCAATTCAACAAGCTTCATTCTATTGCCTGCCTCCATAACATCCCCCCCAGTTTTATGGGGTGGATTTGCAGACGGTATATAGATTATCCTATCAAGATCCCACTCTTCACGGATGTATTCTCCTATTAGCAGGTGACCCATGTGAATTGGATTAAATGTTCCGCCAATCAGTCCAATAGCCATCATATCCCTCCTTCTCCCAGATGACACAGGACTTCAGATATATCTGAAGTCCACCATCCCTAGGGAAGCACTATTTTCTTGTTGTCCTTTGATTCTCTGTAGATTACAAATCTTCTTCCAATACTTTGCACAAATTCTGCATTGAGTGTTTCCACCAGCTCCACCGCAACATCCGTGGGATCTAGAACACTGTTCTTCAATACACTTACCTTAACAATCTCTCTTGCATTGAGAGCATCGTCCACCTGCTTGACAAAGTTGTCCGTCAAGCCATTCTTTCCAAGCTGAAATATTGGATCCAAATTATGTGCAATGCTCTTTAAATAACTTCTCTGTTTTCCTGTCAGCACTTTTTCACTTCCTCTTTTATTCAAAAAATTCAAATTCGTAGTCACAGATAAATACTGAATCTCCCTCTGTAATTCCAAGCTCCTTCAATCTGTCAATGACACCTTTCTTTCTCAGCATCTCCTGGAAATATCTCAGGGAATCAGAATCATCCATATATGTGGAGCCCAAGAGCCTTTCCATGAAATCTCCCTCCACGATGAATCTTTCATCCTCTTTTCGTACTATTATCTCATCTTTACTTGGAGCAATGGTTTCAACATACTCCTCATCATATGTCTCATAGGATGTTTCCGTATTCTCCAGAAGATTCCAAATTGCATAGACCAGTTCCTGGATGCCTTCCTTGGTCGCCGCTGAGACCTCAAGAACCTGATGCCCCTTTGGTAGGAATTCTTCCTTGATCCTTTCAACCCATTCCTCCGATGAAGGTAGGTCTATCTTATTGGCAACTATGATCTGAGGCTTATCCTTGAGCTTTTCATTGTATTGAAATAGCTCTTCATTGATTTTATGGAAATCATCAATTGGATTTCTCCCTTCACTTCCTGATGAATCAAGGACATGTACCAGGACTCTGGTTCTTTCGATATGCCTTAGGAAGTCATGCCCAAGGCCTGCCCCCTGTGAAGCACCTTCTATAAGCCCTGGGATATCTGCTATCACAAAGCTCTTCTCTTCCCCTACCCTTACCACTCCAAGATTGGGTTTAAGTGTGGTGAAATGATAGTTTGCTATCTTTGGCTTCGCTGCTGATATAGTTGACAGAATTGTTGATTTCCCAACATTTGGAAACCCAATCAAGCCAACATCTGCCAGAAGCTTCAGCTCCAGAACGATCTTTCTCTCCTGCCCCTTGGTTCCTGCCTCGGCAAAACCCGGTGCCTGTCGTGTGGCCGTGGCAAATCTTGCATTCCCACGTCCGCCCTTACCGCCCCTGGCAATTACAAATTCCTGTCCGGGCTCCTTCAGGTCAACTATAACCTTTCCAGTCTCCTCATCCTTAATTAGAGTCCCCACTGGCACCTTAAGGTAAGTGTCTGAACCATCCTTGCCAAACTGCTTCTTTGCCCTACCGTCTTCACCGTTTTCTCCCACGTAGGACCTCTTGTATCTAAAATCCATTAACGTCCTTATTCCTTCATCAGCATAAAGAATTATGGAGCCACCTTTACCCCCATCTCCACCATAGGGACCACCTGATGGCTCATACTTCTCCCTTCTCCATGCGACTATTCCATTACCGCCTTTTCCTGCCTTTACAGATATTTTCGCAACATCAATAAACATTACCATCATCCTCATTTACATTATTTATACAATCTGGTTTTTAGCCATCTATTACTAGTTACCCCAAAAAACGCCTTTAACACCGTTCTCAGGCAACATAGGTCCGACACAAAAAAATTAAAGCTTACCAGACGGTAAGCTTAAAATTTACGCTAATTCTTCTCGAGGATAGACGCTAACTTGTTTCTTGTCGCGACCTTTTCTTTC
>CAYMHD010000158.1:0-4724 GCA_964390135.1 uncultured Gudongella sp.
AGATTGTGCTCAATGATTATAACCGTATTGTCTCCCTCGACAAGCTGATTCAGAACCTTCACCAGCTTGTGTATGTCAGCTGAATGGAGTCCTGTAGTTGGCTCATCAAGTATATATACTGTCTTTCCCGTCGCTCTTTTGGAAAGCTCTGTAGCCAGCTTGACCCTTTGGGCCTCACCACCTGACAGCTCTGTTGATGGCTGACCAATTTTAATATATCCAAGTCCAACATCATTCAAGGTTTCCAGCTTCCTCTTTATCTTGGGGATATTCCTGAAGAAGTCAACTCCTTCCTCGACAGTCATGTCCAGTACGTCTGAAATTGTCTTCCCCTTGTATTTGACCTGAAGGGTCTCCCTATTATACCTATTACCCTTGCAGACCTCGCAGGGAACGTATACATCCGGCAGAAAATGCATTTCAACCTTAAGGATCCCATCTCCCTTGCAGGCCTCACACCTTCCACCCTTGACATTGAAGCTGAACCTACCCTTCTTGTAGCCCCTCATCTTGGCTTCATTTGTCATTGCAAACACATCCCTGATATGGTCGAAAACTCCCGTATAGGTTGCAGGGTTTGACCTGGGGGTTCTTCCGATAGGCTTCTGGTCAATTTCAATGACCTTGTCCAGATGCTCAAGACCCAGCATTTCCCTGTGCTTGCCTGGTCGGATCTTGGCCCTGTTGAGCCTGGTGGCCAGATTCTTATATATTATCTCATTGACCAGGGAGCTCTTGCCTGAGCCTGATACTCCTGTTACACAGGTCATGACCCCCAAGGGTATACTGACATCTATATCCTTAAGGTTGTTGACCTGAGCTCCCTTGACCTCCAGCCATTTCCCATTGGTGGGTTTTCTGGTCTCCGGTACCTCAATCTTCAGTTTTCCCGAAAGGTATTTTCCGGTTATTGACCTTGGATTGTCCATTATATCCCTTGCTGTTCCCTGGGCAATTATCTCTCCACCGTGTATTCCAGCCCCTGGACCGATGTCCACAATATGGTCCGCCATATGCATGGTGTCCTCATCATGCTCAACAACAATCAGGGTGTTCCCAACATCAGTCAGATCCCTCAGCGCGGCCAGCAGCTTGCTGTTGTCCCTCTGGTGAAGACCAATGCTGGGCTCGTCAAGTACATATACAACCCCCACAAGGCTTGACCCGATCTGGGTGGCCAGTCTGATCCTCTGGGATTCACCACCTGACAGGGTGCCAGCCATCCTGGACAGTGTAAGGTACTCCAGGCCTACGTTTTTCAGGAAAAGAAGCCTCTCCTTGACCTCCTTAAGGATCTGCTCTCCAATGGCCTGCTGCTTTGGGGTCAGCTCAATGTGCTCAAAAAATTCCAATGACTTTATAACAGGCAAATCTGTGACCTCAGCAATATTCAATCCATTTATCCTGATTGACAGCACCTCATCCTTCAACCTCTTGCCTCCACAGGCTGAGCAGGGACTCTCTGCCATGTACTCATCCAGCTTGTTTCTCATATAGTCAGAATGGGTTTCATTGTACCTTCTCTCCAGGTTGTTCAGGACCCCTTCAAACTTTCCCTCATATTCCCTTTTCCCTGAATCGTCAAAATGACTGAGAAAGGCAAACTTGATCTTCCTCTTTGTTCCATACAGAAGCTCGTCCATGAATTTTTTCGGAGCTTCCGTCAGGGGCCTGTCCAGACTGAAGTCATTGTCCTTTGCCAAGGTTTTGAATATCTGATAATAGTAGGTGTCCTCGCTTATATTTCCGTATGGGGCAAGTGCCCCTTCATTTACGCTGAGATTCCTGTTGGGAATCACAAGATCAACGTCTATCTCCTTGTGAAAACCCAATCCATTGCATACCGGACACATTCCAAATGGACTGTTGAAGGAGAACATCCTTGGTGAAATCTCTTCTATTGAGATGTTGCAGTCCGGACATGAAAGCTTCTGACTGAAGGTAAGTCTTTCACCGTCTACAACATCGATATTAATGAGCCCTTCCCCAAGCTTGAGGGCTGCCTCAATGGAGTCGGAAAGCCTACCCTCTATTCCTTCCCTCACTATCAGCCTGTCCACCACAACCTCCAGGGTGTGGTGCTTGTTCTTGTCCAGCTTGATTTCATCATCCAGGTCAACCATTTGACCATCTATCATCATCCTTACAAAGCCGTCCTTCTTGATCTGATCAATGAGCTTGGTGTGCTCTCCCTTCTTCCCTCTTACAACAGGTGCAAGGACCTGGATTCTGGTCCTTTCAGGCAATTCCATCACATGGTCCACCATCTGGTCAACGGTCTGGCTGGTGATCTCCTTTCCACAATGTGGACAATAGGGAGTTCCTACCCTTGCAAACAGAAGCCTCAAATAGTCATAAATCTCCGTTACTGTTCCTACTGTTGACCTGGGATTTCTTGAGGTTGTCTTCTGGTCTATTGATATGGACGGGGAAAGCCCCTCAATATACTCCACATCCGGCTTGTCCATCTGACCAAGAAACTGCCTGGCATAGCTGGACAGGGACTCAACATATCTTCTCTGTCCCTCGGCATAGATTGTATCAAATGCCAGTGATGATTTTCCCGAGCCGCTCAATCCTGTGAATACTATAAATTTATCTCTTGGAAGCTCCAGGCTCACATTCTTGAGATTGTGAACCTTTGCCCCCTTTATCACTATCTTGTTTTTAGCCATTTCAATTCTTTCCTCCATACCTCTTCTTCATTTGAATTATCTTGTCTCTCAGCTCGGCTGCCCTTTCAAACTCAAGGGACTCAGCTGCCTGGAGCATTGCACTTTCCATTCCCAGGACTATTGCATCAAGCTCCTCCACTGACAGGTCTTCATCATATTCCATCTGATCCTCAGCCACAAGGGTGGCTTCAATTATGTTCCTTACATCCTTGATAATTGATTTTGGCGTAATTCCATGCTTCTCATTGTATTCAGCCTGAATTTTCCTACGTCTTTCAGTCTCATCAATTGCACGTCTCATTGAGCCGGTTATCTTGTCAGCATACATGATCACCTTTCCTTCAAGGTGCCTAGCGGCTCTACCTATTGTCTGTATCATGGAGGTCTCACTTCTCAGGAAGCCCTCCTTGTCAGCATCCAGAATGGCAACCAGGGATACCTCAGGCAGGTCAAGACCCTCCCTAAGCAGGTTTATTCCCACAAGTACATCGTATTTTCCAAGTCGCAGGTCCCTTATTATCTCCATTCTCTCTATTGTATCCACGTCAGAATGCAGATAGGTAACCTTGATTCCAACCTCCTTGAAGTAATCCGTCAGATCCTCAGCCATCCTCTTGGTCAAGGTTGTTACAAGGGTCCTTTCCCCTCTGGCTGAGACCTTCCTGATTTCAGTCAAGAGGTCATCAATCTGATGCTCTGTGGGTCTGACCTCTATTACAGGATCCAACAGGCCAGTTGGTCGGATAATCTGCTCAACTATCTGTTCGGTCCTTTCCAGTTCATATGGACCCGGCGTTGCAGATGTGTATATTACCTGATTGACCATGTTCTCGAACTCGTCAAATCTCAAGGGTCTGTTGTCAAGGGCTGATGGCAGCCTGAAGCCGTAATCGACAAGGGTTGTCTTTCTGGACCTGTCACCTGCATACATCCCCCTTATCTGAGGTACGGTTACATGGGACTCGTCTATTATAATAAGGAAATCGTCAGGAAAGTAGTCAATCAGGGTGTAGGGCTTGCTTCCTTCCGGTCTGTCGCTCAGGTGCCTTGAATAGTTCTCAATGCCTGAGCAAAAGCCCATTTCCCTGAGCATTTCAAGGTCATATCTGGTTCTTTGCTCAAGCCTTTGAGCCTCCACCAGCTTGTCCTTGTCCCTGAGCTCCTTCAGCCTTTCCTCCAGCTCCTCTTCAATCCTCAAAATAGCCTTCTCAACCTTCTCAGATGTGGTTGCAAAGTGGGAGGCCGGAAAGATTGAAACATGATTGCGATAGCCTATGACCTCACCTGTTATATGGTTCACTTCTGTTATCCTGTCTATTTCATCCCCGAAAAATTCAACCCTAAGGGTGTTTTCCGATGAGGATGCCGGGAATATCTCCAATACATCCCCTCTTACCCTGAAGGTTCCCCTTTCAAAATTGATGTCGTTTCTCATATACTGAATATCTATAAGCTTTCTCATTATCTGATCCCTGTCCTTGATCATACCCGGTCGCAGTGATACAACCAGATTTTCGTAGTCAATGGGATCTCCAAGACCATATATGCATGAAACCGAAGCAACAATTATCACATCTCGCCTCTCGAAAAGGGACATTGTAGCAGAGTGTCTAAGCTTGTCAATCTCATCATTTATGGATGAATCCTTTTCAATATATGTGTCTGTCTGGGGCACATAAGCCTCCGGTTGGTAGTAGTCATAGTAGCTCACAAAGTACTCCACTGCATTGTCGGGAAAGAATTCCTTGAATTCGCTTGCCAACTGATAGGCAAGGGTCTTGTTGTGTGCTATTACAAGAGTTGGTCTTTGGACCTTCTCTATTACATTTGCCATTGTAAAGGTCTTCCCTGAGACCGTCACACCCAGCAGTACCTGATGCTTGTTGCCCTTTTCCAAGCCTCTTACCAGTGCCTTTACAGCCTGGGGCTGATCTCCTGTGGGCTTGTAGGATGATCCTATTCTAAATTCGCTCACAACTCCCCCTCATTCCTGACCACTTGTTCCCTTATATGATATAATTTTTGCCTGAAAAAATCCACCCTAATTAT
>CAYMHD010000159.1:0-2761 GCA_964390135.1 uncultured Gudongella sp.
AACAGGAACACAGTAAATATTACTTCGAAGTCGCCGATGTGGACGGCTTGCGTAAGATGTATGACTTATACGAGGCGGAAGCAAATAATGCCCTGGAACAGGGAATGGTTTTGCCCGCTCATGATTATGTTCTCAAATGCTCACATACATTCAATGTGCTGGATGCCAGAGGAGCAATCTCTGTCTCCGAGAGGACAAACTACATAGGCAGGGTTAGGAATCTTGCCAGAAGTGTAGCTTCTCTTTATCTGGATCAGAGAAAACAGATGGATTATCCTTTATTGAAAAAAGGTGGTGTAGACAATGAGTAGAGAATTCCTGCTTGAAATTGGAGTTGAAGAACTCCCGGCAAGATATATAAAAGACGCAGTGGGACAATTGAAGGACAACATGGAGAGGCTGCTGAAGGAGGAGAGATTATCCTACCAGTCTATTCATACATTTTCAACACCTCGGAGACTGACCTGGGGCCTAAAGGGCCTGGGAGAAGAGGGTGAGAGTCAGCAGGATCTTGTGAAGGGTCCAGCCCTAAAGATTGCCTATGATCAGGAAGGAAATCCAACCAGGGCATTACAGGGCTTTATGCGTGGCCAGGGAGTCACAGAAGATAATATCAAGACTATGGATTATAACGGGGACGAATATATATATGCTAGTGTAAATAAAAGTGGAAAGCCTCTCCAAGTAGTTCTAGAAGAGGGTCTGGGAGATGTGATTAAAGGCATAACCTTTCCAAAATCAATGAGATGGGGAGGTAAGAATCTCAGATTTGCAAGACCAATCAGATGGCTTCTAGCAATTTTGGACAATGAAGTCCTACCATTTGAGCTGGAGGGAATCAAGGCTGGGAATATTACGCGTGGACATAGGTTCCTTGGAAGTCAGAGTATCCAAATCGACAATATGGAAGACTACGAAAAGCTGCTTAGGGACAACTATGTAATAGTCGATCAGGAGGAAAGAAAGGATATCATCAGGCTTAAGGCTGAAAAGCTGGCAAAGGAAAAGGGTGGCTCCATTCAGAAGGATGAGGATCTACTTGATGAAGTGACCAATCTGGTTGAGTATCCCACACCAATAATCGGAAGGATAAAGGAAGAGTACTTGGGCTTGCCTTTTGATGTGATAACTACACCAATGAAGGAACACCTAAGGTATTTTCCGGTTCTTGATGACAAGGGAAGACTTCTGCCTTATTTTGTAACCGTAAGAAACGGCGATTCACAGCATGAGGAGACCGTTGTAAAGGGTAATGAAAAGGTGCTTGGAGCAAGACTGGAGGATGCAAAGTTTTTCTACAAGGATGATGTAAGCATTCCGCTTGAAGGGTATGTTGAAAAACTCAAGACCTTAACATTCCAGGAAAAGCTTGGAACAGTATATGACAAAACCAACAGGGTTATGAGGCTGACCCAAAAAATTGGAGACTATCTTGAGGTGGGAGAAGAAACTGAAAAGAATCTTCAAAGGGCAAGCTTCCTGGCAAAAGCGGACCTGGTAACAAAGATGGTGACTGAATTTACAGAGCTTCAGGGTAAGATAGGTATGGAGTATGCAGAGGAATCTGGAGAGAATGAAATAGTAAGCCTGGCAATACATGAACAATATATGCCAAGATTCTCCGGAGATGAGCTTCCAACAACCACTGCAGGAGCCATACTGTCAATAGCGGACAAGCTTGATTCCATATGTGGTCTGTTTGCCATTGGTATAAAGCCAACGGGATCTCAGGATCCATTTGCATTGAGAAGAGCCGCAATAGGAATAATAAACGTCATCATGGACAAGAAGCTGAACATTTCACTATTGGAGCTGATTGACTTTTCACTCTACATCTACGTGGAGGAAAATGGTCTTGCCTGTGACTACAACAAGGTCAGGTTGGAAATCAAGGATTTCTTCATGGGTAGGGTGAGAAATCTATTTCTTGATTCAGGATTGCCATATGACGTTGTGGATTCTGTCATAAATACTGATAGTGACAATATATATGATATGAGAATAAGAGTTGAAAAGCTTTCCAACTGGTTTGAAAGTGAGGACGTGGGTGAGATACTTGTTGCCTTCAACAGATTGAGCTCCATGGCCACCAAAACTGAATCCACAGAAGTAAAGAGGGATTTGCTTACATCTGATGAGATTAGGCTATATGATGACTACAACGCCATAGAGGAAAAGGTTGAATCTCACATAAACAAGAAGGAATATGACAAGGCAATGATGCTTCTTGGAACCCTTAGGGATTCCATAAACGATTATTTTGACAAGGTAATGGTAATGGTCGATGATGAGGAGCTTAAGGAAAACAGATTATCATTGCTCAGAAGAATTTACTCAAAAATGATGAAGGTCTGTGATCTGACATACATTGTTGCCAGATAGGCGGTGATACTATCCAACTTTCAAACAGGCAGAATAAGATAATAGATATTGTAATTGAAAACCAACCAATAACAAGCACCGCCATCGCTAAAAAATTGGGCTTGACCAGGGCTACAATTAGACCCGATCTGTCCATACTGACAATGACAGGTATATTGGATGCAAGACCAAAGGTAGGATATATATACCTGGGGAGACCTGATACAGATATAATTGCAAATAGGATATCATCCATAAAGGTCAAGGATATAATGTCCCTGCCAGTGGTAATTGAGGAGGATAGAACCGTCTATGATGCTGTGGTGTATATGTTTACAGAGGATGTCGGTTCCATATATGTAACCCAAAACGGCCATCTGTCGGGTGTCATTTCAAGAAA
>CAYMHD010000159.1:2771-4706 GCA_964390135.1 uncultured Gudongella sp.
GGAGTGCTGTTGGTGGAATGGACCTAAACAAAACTCCAGTGGGCATGATTATGACAAGAATGCCTAAGCTTGTGGTCATAAGGGAATTGGATACAATCCTCAAGGCTGCCATAAATATGATAGAGCATGAAATTGATAGTTTGCCTGTGGTGGAGGAAATAGGTGATTCAAATAAAAACCTTAAGGTTATTGGAAGAATAACCAAGACAAACATTACAAGGATGTTTGTTGAATTGGGAACAAATATCTAGGAGGGGGTTAATATGAGTAATAAGCTAACAGTCTACGTACTATCAGATTCCATTGGTGAAACGGGGGAGCTGATAGCAAGAGCAGCTGCGAAGCAGTTTATAACTGAAAATTATGAAATAAAAAAATACCCCTTCATGGATGACAGGGAGGAAATAAAAAACATTTTCAGGGAGGCAGTAACCGGAGAAAGCCTTTTCATATACACCACGGTTCTTAAGGAAATAAAGGATCTGATTGACACCCTTGGGGAAGAGAAAAACATTCCGACCATAGATGTAATGTCTCCACCGATTCTTGCAATTGAGAAGCTTCTGGGCTACCCACCAAAGAGGGAGGCAGGTCTTATCAGGAGGATCGATGAGAACTATTTCAGAAAGGTCGAAGCTGTTGAGTTTGCAGTCAAATATGATGATGGGAAGGACCCCAGAGGAATTGAAAAAGCCGACATATGTCTGGTGGGAATATCCAGAACCTCAAAAACTCCACTTAGCATGTATCTAGCCCACAAGAACTTCAAGGTTGTAAACGTTCCATTGGTGCCGGAGGTAAATATTCCCCAGGAGCTCTACAGGAAGGATAGGAGAAGGATTATTGGCTTGGTGGCCGATCCAAAGAAGCTTATAGAAATAAGGTCAGAAAGGTTAAAAGCCCTTGGTCTCAAGAATTCGGCAAACTATGCCAGTGTTGATAGAATTCAAAGGGAGCTTGAATACTCAATGGATATCATGATGGATTTGGGCTGTGAAATCATTGATGTAACAGCAAGAGCCATAGAGGAAACCGCGTCAATTATAATTGAGCATATGACAAATGAGTTTGGAGATAAAATGTTTTAAGCTTCAAACTGACCATAATGTTTAAATGAAGCGTTCAGAGGAGCGCTTCTATTTTTATTCCATCAATCAGATAGATGTTTTTTTCGAAAAAAGAAGGATTTTCAGGACCTGTGTTGAATATATATATATGGGAAAATGGAGGTGGAAAATGAATATTCGCGAGCAGTTTGAACAAGTTGAGCTTCAGACGCTTTCATCTCGAGCATGCCTAAGCATGAATACAGCAGGTAGAAAGGTAGCGGAAGAAAAATGTCAAATAAGGACTGAATACCAAAGGGACAGGGATAGGGTCATTCACTCCAAGGCTTTTAGACGTTTAAAGCACAAGACCCAGGTTTTCATTGCTCCAGAGGGGGATCATTTCAGAACCAGGCTAACACATACTCTTGAGGTAGCTCAGCTAGCCAGGACTATGGCAAGGGCACTGAGACTTAATGAGGATCTTGTGGAGGCAATTGCCCTGGCGCATGATCTTGGGCATACACCATTTGGCCACACAGGTGAGAAGGTACTTGACAAGGTTAATCCAAGAGGCTTTAAGCACAACCTTCAAAGCGCAAGGGTTGTGGAGCTTCTTGAAGGAAATGAGAAAAGACAGGGCTTGAATTTGACATACGAGGTGCTTGAGGGTATAATTAATCATTCTGGGGATAATGTATCCAAAACCCTTGAGGGACAGATAATAAAGTTTGCAGATAGGATTGCGTATATAAACCACGACATAGATGATGCCATAAGGGCAGGCGTAATAGATGAGACGGATCTGCCTGTAGATTGCATCGAGGTTTTAGGGAATAGCCATGGTGATAGAATAAATACAATGATTGTGGACCTTATAGAAAACAAT
>CAYMHD010000160.1:0-4662 GCA_964390135.1 uncultured Gudongella sp.
TCATGAAATTGAAAAGAAGGTGGAAAGGACCGGAAAAATCAAGATTTCTCCAGTGGCCAGGAAGCTGGCTGAGGAGGAGGGTCTGGACCTTGAGACCATAGAGGGAACAGGACCTGGTGGAAGGATCGTCCTTGACGATGTGAAGAGTGCCCTTGAAAACAAGGGAAAGACCAAGACCAGTCCGGCAGCTGAAAAGCTTGCAAGGGAAAAAGGTGTCGATGTTTCAGGAATTTCAAGTGAAAAGCGCCTTATGAAGGAGGATGTCATCCGTGTGGATAGGGAATCCCACTATGCTTCCATGGCCCAGCCTGAAGACAGAAGAATTCCACTTACGACAATGAGACGGATAATCGGTGAAAGGATGAGTGAAAGCGCTCAAACGGCACCTACCGTCAACTTCACCATATCCGTGGACATGACAAATCTCAAGGCATTGCGGGAGGAACTGAAAAGTGAAAGAAGCATCACCTACACGGATCTCATTGTTAAGGTTACATCCCTGCTTCTCCTGGAGCACCCTTATCTTAACTGTTCATTGGATGGGGATGAAATCATACTGAGAAACTACGTCAATATGGGAGTTGCCGTTGCACTTGAGGACGGACTTCTGGTTCCGGTTGTGAAGAATGCCCATATGAAGAAGCTGGGGGTCATATCAGAGGAAATAAAGGACCTGTCCTATAGGGCAAAGACAAATCAACTCTTGACTGATGAGATAGAAGGTGGAACCTTTACAATAACAAATATTGGAATGTTTGGTATAGAAAGCTTTACTCCAATCATCAATCAGCCTGAATCTGCAATACTGGGAGTAAACGCCATTGTAGATACCCCGGTGGTAATCGGAGGCTGCGTATGTACAAGACCTATGATGAAGCTGTCTCTTACTGCCGACCATAGAACAGTTGACGGTGCAGTTGCAGCCATGTTCCTGGCAAGACTGAAGGAAATGCTGGAGCATCCACTGAAAATACTGCTTTAGGGGGGGATACAATGAAGATTGCAATAATCGGAGGAGGACCTGGTGGTTATGTGGCAGCTGTCAAGGCTGCCCGGCTTGGGGCACAGGTTGTCCTTGTTGAAAAGGAATATATAGGGGGAACCTGCCTTAATACAGGCTGCATTCCCACCAAGGTGCTCCTACACTCGACGGATATCTACCATCAGCTTATGAACGAGGCAGGATCACTTGGACTGGAAATGGATAATCTTAAGGTTAATTGGAAGGAGCTTCTTGTAAGAAAGGAGCTTGTTGCGACCCAGCTTGTGGAAGGAGTCAAGAATCTCCTAAGAGTTGGGGGAATTGAGGTTGTGGAAGGAGTTGCAAGATTCATATCAGAAAAAAGCCTGCAGGTGGACCTTGAAGGTGGCGGAAGCAAAAGGATAGATTTTGACAGGGCCATTGTGGCTACAGGCTCCAAACCAGTGGTGATTCCAATTCCAGGTCATGATCTGGAGGGAGTCATAACAAGCAGGGAGGCCATGAGTCTTGAGGAAATACCAAAAAGCCTTTGCATAATAGGCGGAGGGGTCATTGGTGTTGAATTTGCAAACATATATTCAAATCTTGGAACCGAGGTGACAATTATTGAGATGCTACCTGGCCTGGTAGCAAATATGGACGGTGAGATAGTCCAAAGTCTTGAGGATGCACTTGTTGAAAGCGGTGTTAAGATCCACAAGTCCACCAAGGTGCTTCAAATTGAAAAGGTTGATGGAGGCTTGATTGTTACAGCTGACAAGGGGAATGGGCACATAAGGATAAGTGCAGACAAGGTACTTATGGCAACTGGAAGAAAGCCCGCCGGAGACAATCTTGGACTTGAGGAAATTGGTGTCAAGGTGGAGAGGGGAGCCATTCAGGTAGACAGATTGTTCAAGACTGATGTTGACAACATATATGCCATAGGTGACTGTACCGGTGGAGTTCAGCTAGCCCATGTGGCCTCTGCATCAGGCTTGATGGTAGCAGACCTTATCATGGGTGAGAGAATGGCCGTGGACTTTAGAACCATACCATATGCGGTATACACTAAGCCCGAGCTTGCAGCTGTTGGCATGACCGAGGAGGAAGCTGTTGAGAAGGGCCATAAGATTAAGGTTGGACGATTCCCCATGTTTGGAAACGGAAAGGCCGTTATCACAGGAGATGTTAGAGGGCTTGTCAAGATAGTAGCTGAGGAGAAAACAGGAGAGGTTCTTGGAGTTCATATAGCTGGTAGCAGCGCCACTGAGCTTATTTCTGCAGCTGCCCTTGCAATAAGGCTTGAGGCCACTGTGGATGAGCTTCTTACAACAATATATGCACATCCAACCGTGGGAGAGTCAATACACGAGGCAGCAGAGGGTGTATTTGGGAAGGCCATCCACCTACCTTAATAAGCAACCCGGCAATTAACTAAGAAGTAACCAGGACATGAAATCATACTCATGCCCTGGTTTTCTTTGTTTTTCCTTCCACTTTCTTGCCTTCAACTTTCCACTTCATGATATAATAAATTCAAAAGCAAATTTGGGAGGTAGACATATGAACAATTTCAATAAGGGTCCAGACCCCAGGTTCAGACTGGTTGTAATATTTGCCGCGCTTGGTGTGGTATTCCTTCTGGCATCCATAATTGTAGGATACCTGGGCTAGTCCTTAAGAAGGTCGGATATCTCATAGCTAAGGACTTCAGCAAGGTCAACCACGGAAACCTGCAGCTGAAGACCTATTTTTCCTGCATTGAAGGTTATGCGGTTCAGAAGGATGATTGTCTCGTCGAAAAAAGTTGGATAGTCCTTTTTCATTCCCAAGGGAGAGCATCCGCCCTTGACATAGCCAGTGGCAGGAAGCAGCTCCTTAAGGGGAAGCATCTGTATGGATTTTTCACCACAAGCCATGGCGGCCTTCTTAAGGTCCAGCTCTCCTGAGACCGGAATTACAAATACATAAATCTCTCCGCTCTTTCCCTTTGTTACAAGGGTCTTGAATATCACATCCTCTGAAAGGCCAAGCTTTTTGGCGACGGATTTACCATCCAGACTATCATCATCAGTATCATAGGGGATCAGGTCATATTCAACACCAGCATTGTCACAAAGCCTGGCGGCGTTAGTCTTATGGGACATATTTATCAACTCCTTTAGTATATGATAATACATAATGGTTAAATCAGCAAAGACAAGATGGATTGGAGGCGGTGCCATGATACAGTGCAGTGTGTCAAAGCTTAAAAAATACTACGGAGCCCAATTGGTTTTTGAAAATATATCCTTTGATCTTCAATCAGGGGAAAGAGTTGGTCTGATTGGTCAGAATGGCTGTGGGAAAACCACTCTGATGAAGGTACTTATGGGTCAGGAGAACTATCAGGAGGGTACTTTAACCTATGGGAAGGGGGTTACCCTGGGATATCTTCATCAGATCTTCAAAAGCAAGGAGGGGACAACTGTAAGGGAGGTTCTTGAGCAGGCCTTTGAGGATGTCTGGAAGGTGAAGAGGCAGCTGGTTGATGTTGAAGTGCAAATGAAGGAGCTTTCAGGAAGCCAGCTTGAAAAAGCAATGGCCAGATATTCATCCCTGGTTGAAAAATATGAGCTGTTTGGCGGATATGATGTTGAGGTCAAGATGGACAAGGTTCGTCAGGGACTTAGAATTCCTCAGGAATTTATGGACAAGCCCTTTGGGCAATTGAGCGGGGGCGAAGGGACCAGAGTTCTTCTTGCAAGGCTACTGCTTCAGGAGCCGGATGTTCTGCTTCTGGATGAGCCCACAAATCACCTTGATATGGATTCCATAGAATGGCTGGAGGAATTTTTGGTGGAGTACAGGGGAACAGTCTTGATGGTTTCCCATGACAGGGTATTTCTTGACAGGGTTGTAGACAGGATAATTGACCTGGAGCCCACAAGAGCAAGCATCTATAACGGGAATTATTCATATTATGTTGAGGAAAAGGAAAGACGGTTTCAGATTGAGTACAGGGAGTACATGAATAATCAACGAAAGATTGACATGATGGAAAGACAGATTGAGAGATATCGAATATGGGGTGCCATGAGAGATAGTGAAAAGATGTACAAAAGAGCCAAGGAGCTTGAAAAGAGGCTGGACAAGCTGGAGCTTGTGGACAGACCTCAGGAGGAAAAGAGGAAAATACGCTTGGATGGTTCGGGCACCCAAAGAACCGGAAAGATTGTATTGGATGTTGAGGACCTCTCAAAGTCCTTTCCTGGGAAAAGACTGTTCAGTGGCTTGACCTTCACCCTTTTCTATCAGGATAGGCTATGCATAATGGGTGCCAACGGCTCTGGGAAGACTACCCTGCTAAATATAATACTGGGAGAAACGGAACAGGACAGGGGAAGCATAAAATATGGCTCAAAGGTTAAAATCGGGTATCTTCCCCAGAACATAGCCTTTCAGAATGAGGATTTGACAATTCTTGAGTATTTCACAAAAACCCATGGGATAACCCAGCAGGAATCCAGGAATGAGCTTGCAAGACTCCTGTTTTTTGGGGATGATGTCTTCAGGAAGATTAAGGTTCTGTCAGGAGGCGAGAAGTCCAGATTGAAGCTGTGTTCATTGCTTTACACAAGAATCAATCTCCTTATTCTGGATGAGCCAACCAACCATCTGGATATCGATACAAGGGAGGTTCTTGAAAACACACTCCT
>CAYMHD010000161.1:0-4658 GCA_964390135.1 uncultured Gudongella sp.
CAGGTCAAAATATCTGGACTTTTTCACTGGTCCCGAACCGTCCCCAGTGACTCATCCTCCAGCCAAAGGGGCAATGAAGCTTAAGGTATCACCATCAGAAAGCCTCTTGTCCAAAGGCTCTTTTTTGTAGTTCAAGCCATAGAAGCCCATATTATATACTATCCTTGGTATACCCATGGTCTTCAGAAGATCACCAACCGCGCTTCCATCCTCCATTTGTATATAACCATCATCATCCAGAAGGTCTCTTTTCCCAAAGGGGCCAGGATAGACTCTTATACTTATCATAAAACCACCCTATTCAATGTTTAAAAGTCTTTCAAGATCAAGGGCTTGGATTGTCTCTCCAAGGGGTTTTCCAGTTTCCTCATCCCAACCGAAATGCTTCCAGTGCCCCTTCATCATATCCTCTATGGGAACAGTCCTGCCCTTGAGGGGGCCTTCCTTCATGGGTGGGTCTCCTGCTATCCGCTTGTGCATCCTGAAGCTCATTGGGTCGATTCCTTCCCTTACATTGAACATCTGTCGCAGGGTCTGCATCCTCTTCCCAATTTCCATGTATTCATCAGGAGTTTTCTCCCATCCCGTCGCTGCATTTAGATAGTCAAACAGTCTCCAGTTACCTAATCCGGATATCAGTGCAAACAGGCAGCCTCCGGAGCCGTCAAGAATCTGCTTGATGCAGCTGTTTGCAACTGACTTGAGGGCCGTCTCATCCGTGGCCTCGTACTTGTTCCCCTTGGAGCCCTTGCTGCTTATCTTGGGTGCCCAGGATACGAAGTCCCACAGCCTCATGTAGTTGTAGTAGAGTCCAGCCCCAACTGTATGCCTCCCTGGCGTGGGATCTGCAGAAAAATGTATACCCAGGATTGGATCCAGTCTTGGATCATGCATACCCGGCTCCTGTCCTCCCGCATTGATTGCATACATATATGAGTTCTTCCCTATCCTTTCAGCTGCTGGCTTCACTCCGTCGGCCAAAACATCTCCAAACCCTTCACGGTTTATCATCTTTTCTGCAAGGGCTATGATTGCTCCGGTGTTTCCCCATGTCAGCTCCAAGCCATCAGTGTCGTCCCGTGTTAGTGTTCCATTTTCATAGCACTCAATTGCAAACCCTATGGTATTTCCAGCCGATATCGTGTCCATGCCCGCCCTGTTCATGATTTCATTTATGTAGTATATGGAATCCAGACTCTCGTTTAGTAGCAAGGCTCCAAATGAGTTAACAGTCTCATATTCTGGCTTGTGGCTTGTCTCAAATTTTCCTCCTGTAACATCGGATATGTTGCATACTCCCCCACAACCGATAACACAGGAATAGCAGTGATACTTCCTTTCCTCCCGTTCAATTATCCTGTCGGGATTCATGTTTCTGTAGGATGAAAAATGGTAGTCAAGGATTGAACCTCCCCAGTTTTTAACAGGGGCGTCTCCGCTTGGAAGACCAAATGTATTGGAGAATATCGTCCCCCATTTTTTCATCATCGGAATACTCATCATTCCGTCCTGTGGCATCAAGCCACCAGCCTTTTCCATCAACCTGCTGGCCATGGGAAGCATGCTACCCTTCACCATTCCCGGCAGCTTTACATTCTTAACCTTGTCGCTGTAATCCTTGGTGATTTTAAGGATCTCTTTCCTGTTATGGGGTTCAATCTTGCCGGTTCCTGCAAGGACCACAGCCTTCAGCTGCTTTGAACCCATTACAGCACCAAGCCCGGATCTTCCCGCCATTCTGCCCTTGTCGTTGGAAATCCCGGCAATCAGGGATCTTTTCTCCCCAGCCTGACCAATTACAGCGACTGCTGCCTTTCCCGATCCACCGTGAAGCTCCAGGAGAAGCTCCTCTGACTCTACAGTATCCTTGCCCCAGAGGAAACCGGCATCCATCAATCTTGGTCCATCATCATCCACATAAAGGTATACTGGATTCCTAGAAATTCCTCTGAAAAATATACCCCCATAGCCGCTTCTCTTTATGGCAGGAGAAAGATTACCCACACAGATTGAATCTCCCCAGCCTACAGTGATTGGAGATTTCCCTACAGCCAACCATCTTCCCGTCACGACACTACCAGTTCCTGTGAGAAGCCCGCTTACAAAGCCCAGCATATTGTCCTCTCCTAGAGGGTCAGCACCCTGTGGAATATTTTTGTAGAGATAATATGCACCAAGTCCGACTCCTGAAAGGAAGCTCTCATATACTTCATCAGCTACCACTTCATCCCTAAACTCTCCTGTTGACAGATCAACAAACAAAACCTTTCCTATGTAACCCTTCATATCGTCACTCCTTCCTCACCCCTATTGTTACCCCCAATAGAGGCTTTTCCCATCAAAAAAGGAAAGCCTTCTAGACTTTCCTTCTTAATGATTTATTATTTTTTCTTGCGCCCCTTGTAATCCTTTTCAATCCTTTCCTTCCAGTCATCATCAATTACCTTCCTGGTTCTCTTCATACTTACGGTATCATTTAGGACTTCATAATTCAATCTTGTCCCTTCTCCATCCGGATTGTAGTTTGTCGCCCTATCCCTGCTGATTCCAAAATGCTCTGCAGTTTCGACAGCATCAATATTGGCACCGAGAAAAAGAAACTCCCAACCATACTCCGCCTTCTGATAGTTGATCATCTTCTTTACCCTGTCATAGTCGTACTCCCTGCTGGCATTTTCCATACCGTCTGTTATGATGACAAACATTACATTTTCAGCCTGCTCTTCAGGAGCGGTATGCCTTTGTGCATTTATTGTCTTTTGAATCGTCCTGCCCACCGCATCCAGAAGTGCAGTTGTTCCCCTCACATAGTACTCCCTTGGGGTGATTGGCTTGATCCCCTTTATGTTTATCCTGTCGTGCAGGAGCTCATAGTTGTCATCAAACAGCACAGTGGTTACAAGGGCTTCCCCCTTTTCCTCCTTCTGCTTTTCCAAGAGGGAATTGAAGCCTCCAATCGTGTCCATTTCAAGTCCATTCATGGACCCGCTTCTGTCAAGAATAAATACCAGTTCCGTAAGATCCTTTTTCATGATGATCTCCTCCCTTTCTTTAATAAGAGGATATCATCAAAACGCAGTGCTTTGGTCACCTGCCATGCGACATTTTCAATGAATGTCTAAGCTCCCAGAGTGGTCTGGTCAAAAGCGAATAGAGCTTCGTTTATCTCAAATATATTATAATTTCCATCCTGTATGAAAAACTCAATTATAAGGTCAAACTTGTAGCTGTGGGACAGTGCAAATCCTGCACTTAACAGCAGATCCCTGGTCTGGTCCAGATTTAGCTCAAGTGCAATGGCAAATGCCACCGCGGTTGCCTTGCTTGGCTTGTAATCCACATCATTTCTTATCTTTGAAAAATGTCTTCTGTCAATATTCGCCCTCTTGTAGACCTCCGAGTCAACCAATCCCTTTTCATCAATCAAGCGAAGCAGCATTTGGGAAAAGCTTTCACCCCTGTTTTTAACAACCTTCTCAAGACTCCTTTTGGTCTTCTTGGCTGGTCTGTCAAATGAGACAGTCTCTTCCAAGTCATACTCCCTCAGCACGGCATCCTGTCTTGATGTAGTCCTGTATAAGCGGTGGTCTTCTGTGTACCTGTCATCTATGAACTCTTCAATGGAGTTAAACAGCTTTTCAGACAGCTGGAAGGCTTTCTTGTCGTAAACCACAAGATAGACCATCATATCATTTTCCATAAGAAAACTCCCTATGGATGATATTGCAGTGCTTAATGCCCTATCCTTGGGATATCCGAAGGAGCCTGATGATATCAGCGGGAATGCTATTGATTCAAGATTGTGCTTCTTGGCAAGTTTAAGTGAGTTAATATAGCAGTCGTTTAGAAGCTTCACTTCATCCCCATGCCCACCCTGCCATTTGGGTCCTACAGTATGGATAATGTATTTTGCTGGAAGGTTGTAGCCTGAAGTTATCTTGGCCTCTCCAACCCTGCATCCACCCAAAGTTTTGCACTCCTCTAGAAGTTCAGGACCAGCAGTCTTGTGGATCGCCCCATCCACTCCACCGCCTCCAAGAAGAGAACTGTTTGCTGCATTGACTATTGCATCCACATGTACCTTTGTTATGTCATTTCGGATTATTTCCAGTGGCATTGGATCATCTCCCCATATCACTTATTCAATCAACAACCTAATCCCTTCATACCCTATTCATGCCTTGACACTTCAAACACCGAGCCTTCTCTTCTATATCCAAGGGCATTGTAATAACCATCCACATCTGACATAACATAAACCGTCATTTGAGGATACTCCCGGTAGATGGATTCCATAAGAATTCTGCCTATACCTTTACCCCTTGATGACTCCCTGACCAAAAGATCACACACATATATATAGAAACCATTATCAACTATAGATCTTGAATATCCGCAAATCTCACCGTATTCATAGGCAACATAGGTAATTGAGTTCTCAAGTGAGAGCCTGTACTTTTCATTTGCTTCATCCTCCCAGTAGCAGGCCCAATCCTCACCCTCAGCCCTTATCATATCCATAAGCCCATCTTCATCCAGGTCCTTTTGGTATCTTCTTATTTTCATTCTCAACCTCCACCATATCTTCTAAAATATTTGTCCTTTCATCCATTATATAAAAAAATGGACGCTATAACCATTAGCATCCATTTTTTTCA
>CAYMHD010000162.1:0-4562 GCA_964390135.1 uncultured Gudongella sp.
AGGGATTCAGGAGATGAGTTTCTAAATGCAATCCAGAAGCATATGGAGAAAACCAAGGAAGGTATCAACAATCAAACTATAACACTAATAGACGGTGCCTACGGGATTATTGAAAAGACAATGGAATATATCAACGATCTATCACCAATGGTTGTTATAGCACTTGCTCCACCATATTATCCAAACGTGAATAATCTTATGATCCCTGATGGCAAAAAGAGAGTTGATTCAGCCCTTGAGGATATGATGAAGATGGTTGGGGATGAATGGAATCAGGAGTGCTTTGTTCAGAATTATTTCACTGGAATATCTGACCTATCATATGGAATGTTCGAGTCCGATAAGGAAAACATAGGCTATATTGAAGATAATATGCTAATGTGGAAGGACGTTTACTATATTCCACTTGATATAATCAAGGAACTTTCCATGCCTGTCCTAAATGTTGGACCATGGGGTAAGGATTACCACAAATATGTTGAAAGAGTTTACAAGGTTGACCTTTATGACAGGACACCCAAGATGGTGGATAAATTGATCAAATCATTACTAGGCTAATAGCCAGCTAGAGAGCCCTATGGGCTCTTTTTTTCGCCATCATAATCACATAAAGAAATATAAATCAAAAATAATTTAAAAAATATTTCAAAAAGGGGTTGACAAGTATCACGTAATGAAATATAGTGTAGTTACAGAAGATAATTAATCACAATAATAAATAAATTAAAAATCCAAGGAGGAAGAAAAATGAAAAAGATTATGAGTATCATGTTGGCATTGATGTTGGCAATTAGCATCCCGGTATATGCAGAAGAAGGAACAATAGTTGATATAGCGGTAGGATCAGATGACTTCAGTATACTTGTGGCAGCTCTTCAGGAAGCAGAGCTGGTAGGAGCACTACAGGGTGAGGGACCATTCACAGTATTCGCACCAACAAACGCAGCATTTGAGAAGCTGCTTGGAGAGCTTGGCATTGAAGCCGCAGACCTCTTGGCACACCCACAGCTGTCAGAGGTACTCCTATACCATGTGGTATCAGGCAAGGTAATGAGTACAGACCTAAGTGATGGAATGATGGCACCGACACTAAAGGGAGACAACATAACAGTTGACCTTAGTGAGGGAGTTAAAATCAACAGCTCAAACGTAGTTACAGCAGACATTGAGGCAAGCAACGGAGTAATCCACGTAATAGACACAGTGCTAGTACCTTCAGACTTTGTATTATCAGCAGAGGAACCAGCAGAAGAGGCACCAGAAATGACAGCACTGCCAGCAACCGGATCAAGTGACATGTCACAATTGACACTGTTTGGCGGAATAGGTATGATAGCAGTAGGAATGTTTATAGCATTCAGAAGAAAAATCACAGGATAGACTGGAGGATTGGGATGGGCAATTTTGGAAGCAGATTAAAAAAAGCCAGGAAAAAAACAGGCATAACACAGAAGGACTTGTCTTCAAGGCTTGGAATTGCTCAATCAACAATAGCCAATTATGAGAACAATACAAGATTCCCTGGGGAGACAATCCTCAGGGAAATCTCTGAGTATCTTAACACAAGCATAGACTACCTTATGGGAATAGAGGAAGCAGCTGATAAGCAGGTAAAGGCAAAAGTTGAACTGACACAGGAGCACAAGGACCAGTTTATCAACAAGCTCATAGGGGGGAAGGGAGAAGAGGCAAAGGAGATTGCAAAGTCTCTCCATGTTGGAGGAATGAGGCTTACAGAAATCATAACCGACCTATTCATCCCCACCCTATACAGGCTGGGGACCATGTGGGAGAAGGAAGAGATAACAGTTGCCCAGGAGCACTACTCAACAGGAATAATATCCTCCCTGACAGAGTTTCTATCAGAGGTTGAACCCACCCAAAGAGACAAAAAGCACGTGGCCCTATTCATGACCCCTGGAGATGAGGAACACACTTTAAGTCTAAGGTTTGTCTCCCAGTTTTTCAAGGAGGCAGGCTGGAGGATCATCTTCCTTGGAAGGAGCATACCCCTGTGGGACCTGAAGGAGGTAATCAGACAGGGTCAGGTAGACCTTGTAATTCTTTCAGTATTTTCAACAGGAGGATTGAACAGTGCAGAATACCTAATAGAGGCACTGAAGACCCAAGGAGGAAAAAGACACCCAAGGGTACTGATTGGAGGACGAGGGATAGACTCCCAGGAAACAGCAGAGAAGATAGGGGCGGACATCTATCTTGATCAGCTGGAAAGTCTGGCGGATAGGATAAGAGAGATTGAAGATATGATAAATTAGGACAGGCTCGCATTTTGAGCCTGTTGTTTCTTTTTTGATGATTTGCTATTATAAAAGTGAAGTGATATTTTTTGATGCCAAATGGATAGTTGTTGGTTGTGGTAAATTATAATATTTCACATGGTGTTCACACAAATAGTATAAAATGGAACCAGAGGTGGTATTGTGTACAGAGTTCTTGTTGTTGATGATGAAGAGAAAATCAGGGAGGTCGTCAGGGAATATGTCGAGTTCGATGGGCATAAGGTCTATGAGGCCGAGGATGGAATCCAGGCTGTGAAAATGTGCAGGGAAAATGAATTCAACATAATAATCATGGATATAATGATGCCCAGACTGGATGGATTTTCAGCAGTCAAGGAAATCAGGAAATTTTCCAACACTCCTGTTCTAATGCTTTCTGCTAGGGGAGAGGAATACGACAAGCTGTTTGGATTTGAGCTGGGTGTGGATGATTATGTAACTAAGCCCTTCTCGCCAAAGGAGCTGATGGCCAGAATCAATGCAATCATAAGTCGTGACATGAGAAGAGTGAATATCGATCAGCTTGATTTTAAAGGTCTTAAGATAGACCTTGATGGAAGAAGCGTTTATATAGATGGCAAGCGGGTTGATATGACCCCCAAGGAGTACGACCTACTGGTGTATATGGCCAAGAACAAGAACAGGGCCTTGACCCGTGAACAGCTTCTGCGAGACATATGGGGGTATGACTTTTACGGTGATGACAGAACCATTGATACCCATATTAAGATGCTTAGGAGCAATCTGGGGCCTTACAGAGACTATGTTGTTACAATGAGAGGCGTCGGTTACAAGTTCGAAGCAGAAAATGAGTGATAGCATGAAAAGACAATTAGGTACAAAGTCCCTCAACTTCAAACTATGGACATATTTCATGATTTTTGCCGCAATAATAATGGTTATATTGTGGCTTCTTCAGATTGTCTTTATAAACAGCTTCTACAAAACCATGAAAACAAACGAGATTAAAAAAATCGGAAATGAACTGGTTTCATTGTATGGTACTGAGGGATTTGAGCAGGAACTGCTTAACAAATCCTTTTCTGAAGGTATAGTGATACATATTCTGGACCAGAATGGAAGTGTGGTTTACCCCTTGGATATAATGGATCTTGTCAGGAGACCGAGACTTCAGGAGTCAGCATTTTCCGAGTTTCTAAATCAGATCTATTTGTCGGAGGATGATTTTGCTGTATATACAAGGGGCCATGAAAGCCTCGATGCTGAAACAATAGTATATGGAGGCATATTAGATAACCTGGAAGGTCCAAACTATTTCCTTTTCATAAACACAATTCTTGAACCAATAGACTCCACTGTAAATGTATTGAAGAATCAGTTGATTGTAATAACATTGATTGCCCTTGTACTTTCAATGGGGCTTTCACTTTTCCTCTCTCGGAGACTGTCAATGCCCATCACTGGAATCACAAAAAGTGCAAAGGGCTTGGGGGAAGGAAGATATGATGTGGAGTTTAAGAAGGGAGACTATCTGGAGATTGACAATCTTGCAGATACCTTAAGCCAGGCCACCAAGGAGCTTAAGAAAAGTGAGGAACTGAGGAGGGACTTTATTGCCAATGTGACTCATGACCTGAAAACACCTCTTACAGTCATAAAATCCTATGGTGAAATGGTAAGGGATATTTCCGGTGGGAATCCTGAAAAGAGGAAGGACCATATGGATATAATAATCAAGGAAACGGACAGACTCAGCAGGCTGGTTGATGATATGCTTGATTTGACAAAGATTCAATCTGAGCTGAAGGAGCTTAAGATGGAAGAGTTGGACCTCCTTGAGGTAACAGAGGAAGTGCTCCATCGGTTCACCTATTTTAAGGAGCATGAAGGATTTGATATCAAGGTAAGCTCAAATGGCAACCCCAGGATTCGGGGGGATAAGCTTAAGATTTCCCAAGCTATCTATAATCTGATCAACAATGGAATCAATTATTCATTGGATGATAAAAGACTCGTCATAGATGTGGATGGAGAGAGGGATAAGGTAAGGTTTTCAATTAGAGACTATGGTCAGGGAATCGAGGAGGATGAACTTGACTACATCTGGGACAGATACTACAGAGGAGGGAAAAGTCATACCAGAAACAAGGCTGGATCAGGGATAGGTCTTTCCCTGGTAAAGTCAATTATCCTTGCCCACCAGGGCCAGCTGGGTGTGGAAAGCAGCCCGGGCGATGGCAGCCTGTCCTGGTTTAGCCTGCCCAGAAACATGAAGGAATGATCAAGGAGTTCTTGTCTTTT
>CAYMHD010000163.1:0-2678 GCA_964390135.1 uncultured Gudongella sp.
TTACGATTAAATGTTCCAATTCAAAGGCTTCAATAATTGCTGGTCAACATGGTAAAAATAGAGACAGGATAATTAAGGAACATGGATTTACAAAAGTCAAGATAATCCCCTCCATTAAGGATGATGGTAAGATTGCAATTCAAATTGACAATTGGGAGAGAACCATTGACCTAAATGATGAACTGGAATTATATGTGAATAATAATCCCTTATAAAGGTTCGCTATTGGGGACCTTTGTAAGGGGAGGTCCTTATGGACTGGA
Organism: uncultured Gudongella sp.; assembly: GCA_964390135.1. Taxonomy (GTDB): domain Bacteria; phylum Bacillota; class Clostridia; order Tissierellales; family Tissierellaceae; genus Gudongella. Next base: position 264 of record CAYMHD010000163.1, read on the forward strand.
ATGGAGTGTATTCAATGTATCTAAAGAAAGTTGAAATTCAAGGTTTTAAGTCTTTTGCAGAGAAGACTGAGGTTGTCTTTAATGACAGAGTAACAGCTATTGTCGGTCCAAACGGAAGTGGCAAGAGCAACATTGCCGATGCCATAAGATGGGTATTGGGGGAGCAAAGTGTAAAAAACCTAAGAGGTACCCGGATGGAGGATATAATTTTTTCAGGTACTGAAAAAAGGAAAGCCCTTGGCTACTCTGAGGTTACGATAGTTTTCGACAACTCATCTGGAAGGATAGCCATAGACTATAGAGAGGTTGCTGTAACCAGAAGAATGTTTCGGTCTGGTGAAAGCGAATATTACATAAACAAAAATTCATGCAGACTGAAGGATATTAGAGAGCTTTTCATGGATACGGGAGTTGGTAAAGAAGGATATTCCATAATAGGTCAGGGGAAAATTGATGAAATATTATCCAACAAGCCTGAGGACAGACGGAATATATTTGAAGAGGCTGCTGGCATTGTAAAGTATAAATCCAAGAAACAGGAGGCACTGAGAAAGCTTGAAAGAACCCAGTCCAATCTCACAAGGATCGGTGATTTGCTGCATGAAATAAAAAACCATAAGGAAAACCTTCAGTCAGAAGCGGAAAAAGCGAAGGAATTTCAGAAGCTATACGGGCAACTCCGAAAGCTTGATTCAAGTCTTTCAGTATACGAGGTAAATCGGTTGAAAGCCAAGCTGGTGGATGCAGATGAGAAAAAAGCTGAATTGGAGAATGAAAAATCAATTATTGAAGGTGAAGGACTTCAGGTTGAAGAGGGTTATACTACATTGAAGACTAGAATTGAAGAACTGGAGAGGATTATTGAGGAGAAAAGAACTCTCAAGATGGAAAGCATCCAGGAATTCGAAAGGTCTAAGAATCGTGTTAAGATATTGGAGGAAAGGGAGGCACATCTCAACAAGGAGATTACAAGACTTAATGAAGAGATCAGAAAAGGGAAGGAGCTTCTTTTGGCTGGTGACACAAGGAAGGATTCCTCAGCAATAGAAATTGATCGATTGAGTCATGAGGTGACACAACTGAAAGCTCACCTGGATGAAAAATATGTGGAAAAGGAGGACATTGATAACAGAATGTCCTGCCTTGAAGATGAAATAGCTGGAAGAAAAAATCAGTTAATGACCCTATATTCCTCACTATCAGACAAGAATAGCCAAAGAAATACAATCCTTTCATTTGAAGACAGCATTAAGGGAAGACTTGATATCCTCACTGAGGAGGAAAGTTCAATTAGCACCAAGTGCCTGAAAATCAAGGCTGAATTGGATAAAAATGCTGAGGAGCTTAAAACATTAACTGAATCAAAGGGTATTAGGGAAGAAAAAATCCTAGAAATAGAGAATAAGCTACAAAAGCTGAGAACTAGCATATCATCTGAGAAAATGAAGCTGCAGGAACTGCAGAAGGATTTGGATACCTCCATTTCATCACAAAAGCTTTATAGGAACATGGAGAAGGAATACGAAGGATATTATAATAGTGTTAAATCTCTTATAAAGGCCATTGATGCTAATAGCACACTTGGTGATGGGTTTATAGGTACCGTTGCGGACTTGTTTACGGTTGATAAAAAATACATGAAGGCTATTGAGGTTGCTTTGGGATCATCCATTCAAAACATTGTTGTTGAGAGTGATGAAGATGCCAGACGAATGATAGGTTATCTGAAATCTCAAAAAAAGGGCAGAGCTACATTTTTGCCCCTTAACACACTCACTGGCTGGGAGATCAGTATTCCAGAAAATGACAGAAATGAATTTGGACTTGTTGGTTCAGCTAATAGCGTCCTGAACAATGATTCAAGGCATAATAAGGTTTTCACAAATCTATTGGGAAGAACAATAATAGCAAACTCGCTGGAAGATGCCATTAAGTATTCGAAAAAATCAGGCTTTAAATCCAGGATTGTTACAATCGATGGTGAGGTTGTCAACCCAGGAGGTAGTATGACTGGGGGCAGTTCAAAAAATCAATCAATCAGCATTCTGAACAGAAAACATACTCTTTCTGATTTGGAAGCCAAAATCAACAAGCTAAAAAATCAGATTGAAGTAAAAAGCACTTCAATCCATGATATTGAGCTAGAGTTGGAAGAGCTATCTGTCACAAATGAAAATATCATTTTTGATGACGATGCGTATCTCTCTTGATAATAACAAACACATAATGGCAGAATTAAATCCACATAACAAAAAAATGGAGCTGACAACTTTTCTGTCACGGTTCTTGCAGAGAACCAAAGCAGGGAGGCTTATTACGGAACTCCGACGCTGGATGCCGAAATGGAAAGCATGTGGAATAAATCTCCCGTCATGCCGGTCATCATCAATCAGCCAACTTTTCTTGAATCCGGCG
>CAYMHD010000163.1:2688-4487 GCA_964390135.1 uncultured Gudongella sp.
AAGCTTGATAACAAGAATGACCTCCATTGACAAGGAAATTGACAACATGGAATACCAATATGAAATTCAGCTTCAGTCAATGGAGTCGAAGAAAGCTGAGATTGCAGGATTGAAGGATGAACTTGGAGAGCTTGAACTTAGAAAAAGTGAATTGAACTCAGAACAGAAGACCCTTAAAGAAAGCCATAATACTCTGGAAGATGAAATTGCAGGCCTACAAGAAGACTACGATAAAAGTAAGAAAATCAAAGTCATATTGGATAATGATGTATATGAGTCAAGGATAAAGCTTAATGCCCTGGAAAAGTCTTTGGGAAGCTATAAGGAAAGAATACAGGAAAACGAGGTATCAATATCTGAAACCAAGGAATCCATTGGGCTTAAGGAGATTGAACTACAAAAGCTTCAAAAGGAAATTTCAGATAATTCCCTTGAAAAGGACGGCTTGGAAGAATATATCGAAAGACAGTCAACATCCGATGAAGAGGAATCTGGAGTTCTTAAGGATAGAGTAAGGGAAAAGGAAACTCTCATGAAGGAATTCTATCAGCTTCAGGATAGGCTTAGGGAATTGACCAAAAGACAGACCTCAGTGGAAAGGGAACTGAATAAATTGGAAATTGACCAGGCTAAAGCCCAATTGCAAATTGAGAATATCCTGGAAAAGCTGGAGAATGACTATGAAATCACTCTTGCAGAGGCTGAAATTCTATACTCAGAAATTGAGGACATAAGGGGTACCAAGAAGACCATTTCCCAACTGAAGCAAGGTATAAAGGAGTTGGGCAATGTAAATATCAGCTCCATAGAAGAATTTGAAAATGTTCTTGAAAGATATGAATTCCTAAATAAGCAGGTCATTGACCTAAATGGTGCAAAAGAGGACATCCAATCCGTTGTAAAGGACATGGAGAAAAAAATGAGAGTGCAGTTCAGGAAGTCATTCCAGGAAATCAATGAGAGGTTCAGTGAAACATTTTCTGTGCTATTTAAAGGCGGAAAAGCAAGATTGGAGATTGAGGATGGTGATGATATCCTTACTGCGGGTATAGAGATAATGGCACAGCCTCCTGGAAAGAAGCTACAAAGCCTTACACTTCTATCTGGTGGTGAGAAATCCCTAACTGCAGTGGCTCTTCTATTCGCCATTTTGAAGACAAGACCATCACCTTTCTGCATATTGGATGAAATCGATGCAGCCCTTGATGAGGCAAATATCAGTAGATATACATCATATCTCAACAGTCTTGAGGATAATACTCAATTTGTTTTAATCACTCATAGAAAAACCACTATGGAAATAGCGGATGTCTTGTATGGGGTTACCATGGAAGAGGAAGGCGTCAGTAGAATGATTTCGCTAAAGCTGAAGGACTATGACGAAATAGCAAGCTAGGAGGAACAAGTATGTTTAATTGGTTCAAGAAGGACAAAAATAAAAATGAAGAATACAATCATACCCTGGAATCTCAAAATACAGATGGCGACTTTGAAGATGAAATTGAAAGCTTTGAGGCTGTAGATGAGGCTACCGATCACATCCCAATAGAGGGAGATGATAGCAACACTGATTCTGGAGGCTTTTTGGAGAGACTCAAGAGTGGACTGTCAAAGACCAGAAAGGATATGAGTAGCAAGATAGAGGGTATCATTAGCGGATATAAAGGTGTTGATGATGAGCTGTTTGATGATCTAGAGGATGTCTTGGTGTCTGCTGATGTAGGTGTCAATCCAACCATGATGATAATAGATAGGCTGAGAGAGAGGGTACGAGAGGAAAGAGTAAGCGACCCCAATGA
>CAYMHD010000164.1:0-4461 GCA_964390135.1 uncultured Gudongella sp.
TTAGACGTTGTCGGATTTGGTGGATAAGCCTTTCCCAGCTCCAGTCCAGTGAATTCTTCCAGCTTTCCATGCTGGAGCCCTTTGACAGGAGAAACAGAAGTCTGGACAGAACCATCGACTCCCTGAGGTCAAAATTTGGTCAGAATTCAATATACCGTTCCTGCTTTCTCCACTCTGGGATTGACCCTGTAATCGGCGGCGTTGTCATGGAGGAAAGCTACCCCATGATGTCCAGCTATCTTTAGGAGGCATTTGCCATGAAAGTTTTAATGAAACCAATAGAAATGATTGCCTGGTTCAACGGCGAGAAGTTTCCTGTGCCCCTACGGTTCAGACTTCAGGCTGAGGACGGGTCAAACCTTGTCATAAAGATAGACCGCATACTCATCCAGGAGGAGGAGAAGCTTGCGGGGAACAGGATGGTTGTGTACAGGTGCGAGGGTGTTGTTCAGGGGCTTAACAAGATTTTTGAGCTTAAGTATGAGATTCTTACCTGCAAATGGTTCCTGTTTAAAATGTAGAGGTGTATAATAATAGAGTTTGTTTTGCAAGCCCTTAGGTGTTTTGTTAAATATTTTTTGTTATCTTCGGAAAGTCAGATGCCTCACTCTCGGATTCAAAGTGTACCTATAATTCTAAAGTTTGTCTTGAAAGCCCTCAGGTGTTTGTTAAGTATTTTTGTTTATCTTCGGAAAGTCAGATGCCTCACTCTCGGATTCAAAATCAGAGATTTATCACACTCGTTTCGAAAATTAGTTTGCTATCGATTAAACTTACAGTTGATAAGTGACAAAAACAAGTTCTTTATCAATAATTTGACCCTTAACTATACTGGAAATCACGCAAACTATAATGATTTTCTCACTTCGAGTGAAAAATCTTGCTGATTTTTCCATATGTTCGTTCGGTCATCTTGACTTTCCTCCTTAGTAATTTGGCACCCTTCAGGCTAGTTTATTAACCCGAAAGGTGCCTTGCAATATTCTTTCAAAAAAGAGATCTCTCAACAAGCTCGAGATGACGGTCATGTACATCTTAAGGGTCTGATATCCCTCGTTACACTCATCTACTCTCTCAATGAAATACTCAGAAACCAAAGATTTGTATATTTCTAGTGCCGGCACTTATGCCAAGATAATTATCGCTCGAATGGTACTTTGACAAGCAGTTCATATGAAAGAACGACTGAAAAATCCAGCGAGGATTTTGGAATGCTTTGATTCCTCCAAGCGAAGCGGCATAGGAATCAATGGAAAAAACGAGCTGATGATTTTTTTCGGACTTGAATCGAGAACTGCGGTCAAATACCTGAGAGTGAAAGAAAGGCAGAACGCGTTACACATGTCCTGGTTAAATCCTTAAATCTTTTCATTGTGAATTTCTTCTACTCCAACTCCTCCAAAATCTCCTCATAAAGGTCCTCCGTATCCTGACGGTCCCTGAAATTGATCACAAACAGCCTTTCCCCCGTCCTTATATGGATAAATGGCGGGGCATTTTTCTGCACAAACATGGTCGAGATCTCCCCTCCCTCGATTCTGAAGGTTCCCCTCAAGGTATTTCCGATGCTAAGCCCATTGACCTGGTCCTGGATTTCGGGAAGCACCTCCTGAAGGCTTACATCCTGAATATCCTCAAGATGTATGTCCCTCTTGTACAGTCCACTCACCTGGATTGTATCTCCTTTAACCTGTACATCAGGATCCAAGACCACCACAAGTAGAATCCCTGCGACCAGCACGGTAATTCCAAAGATAATGGACATAAGCGTTATTGCCCAGGATCTTCCCTTATTGTTATTTCTCCTGTGTCCTATCTTGTAGGCCAAAGCCCCCAATATGGCAGCTATGACCAATACTGGAATGAAAATCATGATTCCTCACCTCCAAAGGTCAGAAACTCCTCTGTCCTGTAGAATTCTATCCTCTCCTCAATTGGCGGATGTGAGCTGTACCAGAACTTGTACAGCTCCGATGGCCGAGGAAGTCCAAGGCTCTTTTCATAGAGCTTTGTCATGGCCCTCACTGCAGATTCCCGGTCCTGCGCAAGTGATATCTGATACAGGTCCGCCTCCCTTTCAAAATACCTTGAAACACTGTTTACAGCTGGATTTCCTAGGAAAACAAACAGGTTCAAGAGAAGAAGCACCAGTGGCAGGGATGCGTAGTTGTAAATGTTCCTGAACCCAAAGGCTCCTCCTGATGATTCCAGAATCCAGTTGGCCGAAAGGTTCACCAAATAGAGAACCAGGAATATCCCCACAGATCCCCCAAGGATTCCCTTCCATATGTGTCCTCTAATATAGTGTCCCATCTCATGGGCTGCTATGCTAAGGACTTCCTCCTCCTCTAGGTTGTTCAGAGTTGTGTCCCAGAACACAATCCTCTTGCCTGAAAGGATTCCGGTCATATATGCATTCATGGTTTTGGTGTCCCTGCTCTTGTCAACCACATAGATTTCCGCAGCTCCAATTTCCCCTCTTTGGAGGAGGGTCTCCATGTCATCCCTCAGCTGCCCCTGAGGAAGCTGGGTATAGTTGTTGAATACGGGATCTATGACAATTGGTGATATGAAAACCATGAAAATTGCTACGGGCACTGCCAGAATACCCATGGGCAGCCACCAGCCATCAGGCCTCCATTGTATGATCATGTAAGGTACCCATATGAACAGGGCCAGGATTCCATCGTTTATCAGAAACCCCTTCAGGCTAAGCTCAAGCCACCTGAGGATGGTCTGGTCCGTCAGGCCATACCTGTGTCTTAGGACAAATGAGCTGTAGAAGCTAAAGGGCAGATTAACCAGGTATATAACCCCAAAAATTGCCAGTCCCACAACCAAGCCGGAAATTATAGGCCCAAACCTTTCACCTGCAAAAACGCTTGCCCTTTGGGCAAAGCCCGTAAATAGAAGCAGGAGCGGCAGGATAAATCCAAAGGGCAGCCTTATTGCCCACAGCTTCAATGCATCACTTCTCAGGTCCAAGGCATCCTGTGAAAGCTCAGGATATTCCTTCCTCAGCTGGTCCATATTCCTATGCTCTGCCCTGATTACTGAAAATACAAACACTCCCAGCAATATGAAAAACACTATTAATGTGGCAATAAGTCTTCTGCTCATAAAAACACCCCTGACTATGGTTCTTTTCTCCTTTATTGTACCATAATCAGGGGTGTTCAACTATTCTTTTAAACTATGTCTATTTTTTTCTCAAGCATATATGATGTTGCAACAAAAGCTCCCCCTATGAGAATAAGCTGGAATATAAGTCCCGGAATGGAAACCACTCCCTGTATTGACAGTGTCCCTCCAAATTGCGAATCAATACCCATTATATAGGCCTCCTTCTGCCCTATTATATCCATCCTTGAAAGGTCAAGATACATTGGCAGCTGATTTGCAATGAATTCCTGAATATAGGTTACAATGCTTGTAAGGACTAAAAACAGAATAAACCAAAGGCTTCCTATCTTTCTGCTTTTTATGCTGACCCTGCTTACTGTTATGGCGAAATAAACAAGCAGAAGGGTAACGGCACTCTCCATTAGGGATGTTACAATGGAGCCCGCAAAGAGAAATCCGAAGTTGTCAATCTGTCCTGCTATTTTCCACATTTCCCCAAAAAGATTGTATCCTATGAGGATCTGAGCCAGAACCAGATTGTATAGTATTATGGCTATTCCCATTACCGTTCCCCAGAAGAGGGCTACAATCAGCTTTGACCCTAGAAGCTGACCTCCACTTAGAGGCAGTGAGAAGGTCAGGTATCCCCTGTCCTCATACAATTCCTTTCTATAGGATGATATCAGATATACCATCCCTCCGATTATTGCACCTATAACCACAAATACAAGAGCCAGCATCAGAAATGCCATCAGGTCGGATTCCAGAGTCATCCCCCCCGATCTTGTCTCTCTTCTTATGAACAGCTGAATCCCAGTTGAAGCCCCCAGGGCAAGTATTATTGCTCCCATGAGGAACTTCATGGTTCCCCTTAATTCGTATTTTGCATACTTAAACATTCATATTCCCCCTAGCCAAATATTTCCTTGTACAGATCATCAATCTGCATATTCTTCTCTTCCCTTAAGCTTTCTGCTTCCCCTGAAAGGACTATCTCTCCATCTCCCAGAAAAACCACCTGATCAAATATATTCTCCATGTCCCGAACAAGATGGGTGGTTATTATCATGGCACTGTCCTCTTTGTAGTTGTCTATTATTGCATCCAGTATCTGGTCCCTTGCAACCGGGTCAACCCCTGCTATTGGCTCATCAAGGATATATACCTTTGCCCTTCTTGAAAGAACAAGTGCAAGATTAAGCTTCTCCTTCATTCCCTTGGACATGTTGCTGGTCTTCATGGCCCTGTCCAGCTTCATGAACTGAAGAAGGTCTTCAGCCTTTTTATCATCAAAATCCTGGTAAAAGTCCTGATACATCTGAAGTGCGTCCTTTACTG
>CAYMHD010000165.1:0-1644 GCA_964390135.1 uncultured Gudongella sp.
GTCTATGCAGGTTATGGGATCACCGCACCGGAAGTGGGTTATGATGATTATGCTCTTGCCTTCAGCCCTTAGCCTTCTCAGTATGACGAACAGGTCGTCAACCTCCTGGGGTGTCAGCACTGCAGTTGGCTCGTCCAGAATTATTACATCCGCCTTCCTGTAAAGAACCTTTAGAATTTCAACCCTTTGCTGCTCTCCAACAGAAAGGTTTTCAACCTTGGTGTCAGGGTCAATATTGAACTTGAACTGTGATATAAGGTCCCTGACCTCTTTTCTGGCCCTTCTCATATCCACAAAGCCATTCTTCCCAGGCTCGCTGCCAGCGATTATATTTTCCGTTACAGTAAATGCAGGCACCAGCATAAAATGCTGGTGCACCATACAAATTCCTTTTTCGATAGCATCCACCGGACGTCTAAAGTTTATTTTCTCGCCATGATAGTAAACATCTCCAGAGGTGGGATCAGTCAACCCGTATAAAATTTTCATCAATGTGGATTTTCCAGCACCGTTTTCTCCCAGCAGTGAAAGGATCTCTCCTTCATTGAGAAAGAAGTCCACCTTATCTAGAGCAACAGTACCAGGATAGATCTTAGTGATCTTTTCCATTCTCACTATCTCCACCAAATTCACCTCCGAGTTCTATCTTAAACTCTAACTCCTACTTTTCGTATACGTTATTTGCAGTCCAATCATCCAATTGGTCAAGATCAGTTGGAAGTACGATTACTCCATCGATGATCTGCTGTCTGATGTCCTCGATTGTTGCTGTAACATCCTCTGGAATCTCAACATCCAAGCCCTCAACGTTGTAGTCTACTACACCTTCAGCCATACCAATCTCTGTGAATCCTGGCTCCCATGTTCCTTCGCTAAGTGTTTTTATCTCTTCGATCACGAATACCCAAACCTTCTTGACTGAAGTGCTAAGGCTTACCTCAGTATCAACCATTGCAAGTGATGTTCCGATTACGTATCTGTTTTTTTCCTTTGCTGCTGCAAAGACTCCCTGTGATGAGCTTCCAGCGTTGGCGCTTACTATGTCCGCGCCTCTTTCATACATTACAAGTGCCAGTTCCTTTGCTGTTACCGGATCATTGTAGCCACCGATGAAGTTTGTAAGAATCTCCACATCAGGGTTGATGTATTTTGCTCCTGCAAGGAATCCTGTCGCCTGTGCCCTTGATACTGGCGTATCCATTGCTATTGTAAAACCAAGTACATTTTCAGGGTTGCTAAGTGGGAATCTCTCGTCCTGGGTTGCAATTCCAGCCAAAACTCCTGAAAGGAAGTGCTGTCCTGGGTTTGATGATGCAATGCTGTGAATGTTGTCATATCCCTCTATCTTTTGGTCAAGCATAGTAAATCTCTGCTCTGGATAATCCTCGGCAACCATTTTCAATGCTTCAACCTGCTCTGTGCTTACTGCTATTATTGTTGCGTATTCTCCTGCATCCGCAAACATTCTAAGCTGTGTTTCAAACTCTGATATGTCCTTTGGCTCTGCATAGTCAAATTCTGCGTCGTATTGCTCAGCTGCCATCTGCACTCCCTGGAATACCTCGTCGTTGAAGCCGTTGTCTCCAAGTCCACCTACACCAAGTATTGCCGCGAACTTCAATTTTCCGCTTTCTTCTCCTGTGT
>CAYMHD010000165.1:1654-4372 GCA_964390135.1 uncultured Gudongella sp.
CTGGGGCCTGTCCTCCGCACCCTGTCTGCAATGATATCAACAGTACACTTACAATTAAACCAAATAGTATTTTCTTTTTCATGAGTTCTCCTCCAAGCATTTTAGTTTTGATACTTCTTTTCATACGTTAGAATTGCTTTATACATAAATCGTTTTCCCGTGAGCTTCATTCCCCCTTTAAACAATTTCATGCTATTTGACATTACCGAGCAGTTTGTCTGCTACAGCGTCATAGAATTCTCTGATAAGACAACATACGCTTTGATCATTATCCAAGTTATGGACGGAATCCTTGTTTCGTATGTAGATGCAGTAATTGTTACCCATTTGAATTGAAGCTATACACTCAGTTCAAAATTTGATAAATTCAAAATATTCTGGTTGGTCATTGGTTGTCCAACAACTACCTTGGATATATGATATCATGCAGTTAAATACCTTGTCAATTAATCTAATACAATATTCTAAAAGTTTCTTTAATTTAATATTTTTACTCCATTTTCTTCGTTTTATCAGTGATTTTTTCCTGTGTTTTGTCCATTTTTCATGGCATGTTTCTGGCTTTCATCCATTACCAGGTCTTGACAATAGGTTTGTTTATATACTAAACTTAAGTCAATAAATTCAACTGTAAGGAGTGTTTGTATTCATGAAATTGACCAATAGAAGCCTGTCTTCACAGGTTAAGGAAGCTATTGTGGCCATGATAAATGAGTCAAGCTTCATGAGCAAATTACCTTCAGAGAACAAGCTTGCAGCCCAGCTGGGCGTCAGTCGAAACACTGTTCGGGAAGCACTGAAGATCCTGGAAAACCAGGGACTGGTAATTTTGCGTCATGGAATCGGAACATTTGTAACCAGTTATAATAGCAACGATAACATCAGGTACAATATCGCACAGCTTGACAGCACAACCAAAATATTGGCAGAGCATGGCTATGTCCCCGGTACAAAGAGCGCAAGCCATGACATCAGAAAGGCAAATGAAAGGATATCAACTGAGCTTGGAAGCGATTCACCCATGGACGTCCTTTACATTGAAAGGGTCAGGACAGCCGATGATGTTCCGATTGTTTTTGTTGAGGACTACATCCCCTACCAGGATGGAATGATGGAGAAATTTGAAGAGAACGGCAATGCTTCCCTATTCAGGTTCCTGGATAAGTATACTCCTGTTTCCTTTTCAAGCTGCTCGATCCATGCAGTCCTAAGCGATGAAAGATTGATGGATAAGCTTTGCCTGGATGAGCCCAAGGCCCTTCTGCTTCTGCAGCAGATGCACTATTCCGCTCAGGGTGTGCCTGCATTTTACTCTGACAGCTATTTCCTGACAGATAGGCTGGAATTCAATATTATCCGAAGATTCATAGATTGATTCCGTCTTAAAAGAGAGGAATATATTTTTTTAACCTTTAAGACGTAGGACGACCAACTTTGTTCAATGGAAACGAGGTAAACAATGCTGCTACGAAACGGATATGTGTTACAGACTGATGAAAACAATATATATTTTAAAAGGCTTGATATACGGACCAAAAATGGAGAGATTATGGAGCTGGGCACCAGACTGATCCAGGACAAAAAGGAGGAAATGGTGGACCTTGATGGGGATCTTGTTCTTCCCGGGATGGTCAACAGTCACTACCACTCCTATACCAACATTATAAGGGGGACCTCCTTTGGAGAGCCCCTTGAGCTTTGGTCAAACGATACGGTTGCCCTGGGTGGAGTCTTGTCCAAACGGGACATGGAGCTATCTGCATCCCTGGGCATCATATTGCTGAGATCTATAGAGCAACGGGTTTCAAGGCAGGCCTTGCCCCCATGCTGCACAATATAAAGGACAGTGACCTGCTCTACAGTATGGATAGGGAGGTTCAAAAGTCAAGTGGTCCAAGTCCCTTCCCATCAACGGATGAATACGTCAAATTCTACAAGGACTATATTTCAGAATTCAACAATCCTGATGGAAACACCAGAGTAATGGTGGGAATCAATTCCCCACAAAGGGCTGACGATGAGCTTCTAGAGGCATCCTCGCAACTCTCTGGAGACTATGACCTCCCTGTGCACAGCCATCTCCTTGAAAGCCGCTGGCAAAGGCTATCTGCTGACCATGCCTCTTCACCGGTTGAGAGGATGGACCGGCATGGACTTCTCACCCATAAGACCTCGCTTGCCCATTGCGTTTGGCTGACAGCTTCCGAGGTGGACCTTTTGGCAAAGAGAGGTGCCACTGCAATTACAAATCCAACCAGCAATCATTTTCTTGGAAGTGGGATATTCCCTGCCAGACAGTTCCTTGAAAAGGGCATTCCCATAACACTTGGATCAGACGGGGTCAACTGTGGAACAAACCATAATATGCTTGAGATCCTGAGATTCTTTCTCCTTATTGAGAGGAACTCAAATCCTGACTATGACAGCTGGATAGGCCTGAAAAAGGGCTATGAGATGATCACAAAAAACGCCAGCTCAATCCTCGGCTTCTCAAGGCCTGCAGGCGAGATAAGGGTAAACCATTCAGCTGATCTGGTTGTTGTGGACAGGACGCATCTCCTGGATATCCTGGATTCAACCCTGCCAGCCCAGCTCATATTCAACACTTCACAGCTGGATGTGAAGCATGTCCTTATAAATGGACGATTTGTTATGAAAAACCGCGAAATCCTTGGTATGTCGGAGGTGGAAATCCGCAGGGAGCTTGCTGAAAGAAAA
>CAYMHD010000166.1:0-4357 GCA_964390135.1 uncultured Gudongella sp.
ATGGCAATCCTTGCCCCTATGGCTAAGAAGAAGGATATTAAGTGGCTTAAGGAATGGGGTTTGGCCATAGCACTATTCGGTGGAATGATAATTGCCGCAGTGGTTTAGTGATAAAGGAGGATTGAAAATGGATAAGAAACAAATTTATGAGGGAGTTTTTCTCCCAGATATTATTAAATGGGGTCGTATAACTAATGTATTGGGGCTTGTGCTTGCATTTGGGCCAGCACTTGTTCTAGCAGTAGTTTTCAAACTGGTTCCACCAGCTAGCGCAATACTTACAGGATTCATATCAATAGCAAGTGCAGTTGGTGTACTTTGGTTTGTTGAACCCATGTCATACTTCCCCATTGTTGGAGTTGCGGGAACATACATGGCCTTTCTTTCAGGAAATATCTCAAATCTTAGAATTCCAAGTGCTGCAGCAGCACAAAATGTCGCAGGAGTACAACCGGGATCAGAGGAAGGCAGTATCATTGCAACAATAGGAATGTCTGTTTCCGTACTGGTTAATATAGTGATACTTGCCCTAGGTGTTTTTGCAGGAACAACCATTCTTGCCAATCTGCCCGAAAATGTTGTTCAGGCCCTTAATTACCTACTACCATCCTTGTTTGGTGCTCTGTTTGTTCAGTTTGCACTTTCCAAGCCAAAGCTTGCACCTATTGCCTTGACACTAGGTTTGGTATTCAGCTTGTTGGTAGCCCGAGGGGTAGTTCCCTTCTACACGACTACACTTGTAGCAGTATTCGGAACCATGTTTATTGGAATAGCATTGTACAAGAAGAAACTTATTTAATAGGAGGAAACGTTTATGAATTTTATCGACAATGTTAAAGATGTTGAAGAAAAAATAATTGATATGCGAAGACATCTTCATGAGAATCCAGAGCTAAGCAGCCAAGAATTTGAAACTCAAGAATATATTATGGAGCAGTTAGATGAACTTGGAATACCCTATGAGAAAGTTGGCACCACCTCTCTAGTTGGGCATATAAAAGGTGCAAAACCAGGCAAAACTGTTGCCCTTCGTGCAGATATCGATGCATTACCCATTTTAGAACAGTCCGGAGCCCCCTACTCATCAAAAAACGAAGGCGTTATGCATGCCTGTGGTCATGATGGTCATACAGCCATGTTATTGGGAGCTGCTAGAATGCTAACAGATGTAAAGGATGATTTGCAAGGAGAAGTTAGACTTCTTTTCCAGGAGGCAGAGGAAACCTTCTCTGGAGCTAAGAAAATCGTTGCAGATGGTGGCATGGATGGGGTTGATGCTGTATTCGGAATGCATGGTATGCCAATTGAGACTGGATATTATGACATGACTCCTGGTTACCGTATGGCAGGATGCGATACCATCTATGTTAAGTTTGCAGGGGTATCTGGTCATGGATCCAGTCCACATCTGGCCAAGGATACTGTCCTACCTGCAGCAGAATTTGTTACCCAGCTTAACTCCATGATTACCAAATTCGTCAACTCTCAATCTCCTGTTGTTCTAACTGTTGGAAAATTTGTCGGAGGAACCAAAGCTAATATTGTATCCAAGTATTCCACGCTAGACATCTCCATGCGATATTTAGAGGAAGATACTCGTAAGATTATTCATGAGAAGCTTAAAGACTTGGCTGAAGGACTTGCAAAAATATATGATATTTCAGTGGATGTTGAGATTGAGGAAAGTACCATTAGTTTGAACAATGATACAGAGATAGCCGAAATAGCAGATAAGGCAGCAATAAAGGTGTTTGGAGCCGATAGGAACGTTAATGGTCCGATTTTAATGGGTTCGGAAGATATGCCTTATTATTTCCAAGAAGCTCCAGGAGCTTACGCAATGGTAGGCTATCTAAACAAAGAAAAGGACACCGTCTATTTCCCTCATCACGAAAAATTCAACATTGATGAGGATTATCTCAAATTTGGTGCTGCATACCATGCTCAATTCGCTTGGGATTATCTTAATAACAATGACTAGGTTTTATAATTGTTGTTCTAATGATTAGATTCTTGACTCCAGTATACACTACACACCATAATGCTGATTTATAGAGAAACTATTAGTAAAATGAATATGTGAAATCCATATTTGTTACTTGAAAGGTGAGGATATCAATCCTTGCCTTTTTATTTTTATTGATATATTATCATCTTAGGTGGTGATAATATGGGTCTAACTGTTAATGAAATGTTGAAATCAAACTTGTTTGAAGGCTATAGGCTGCTAGCTGGTTCTTCCGGCCTTGAAAAGCAGATTCAAGGAATCGCTGTACTCGATGCTCCTGACGGATATAAATGGACTAAGGGAAAGGAGCTTGTAGTTTCATCAGGCTATATATTTAAGGAAAATCCTGGACTATGGGAGGAATTTGTAAATTCAGATAAGTTTCAGTTTGTATCCTGTATGGGGATTAAAGATCGGTTCATAAAGGAAATTCCAGAAGACATACTAAAGGAATTCAATAGACATGAGGTACCTTTACTACTTATCCCTCCACATATAGGTTGGATGGATATTATGAACAGTTTGAATGTTATTGTTATGAATAAGGACATACAACAGTTCAGGATCGGCAGTATCACTACGAATTTTTCAGACCTATCCTATCACGTTAGAAAAATCGAACGAATTCTTTCACAGATTGAAGAAAGAATGGGCTTCCCAGCCATGCTATATGATCTTTCAGATGACACTGCATATTTTAGCTCTGACAACTTTCCAAAGATTGCTGATAAATTCACACCCAAAGATTTTTTTGAACATAATTTTCCTGTAGCTGAAGAGATGATCTGTGAAAATCTACAGTTTGTACGCTATAGGTACATTAGTGAAAATGAAGATGACGTACCATACAGCTGGCTTTCAATACCAATTACCGTTATGGGAAAAGTTAAGGCATATTTTGTAGTTGTCGAGGCAACATCCTTGATCGATTATTTTGATGAGTTCGCCATGCGAATCAGTTTCCTCCTCTTGCAGTCAATATATGAACAGTTTCTATTTTTTGATAGAGTAGGTGATTTTGGGTTTGAAAAATTCGTTAACGATATTTTGTTCAACAAGCTTTACGATCACGAAAAGATTAGCTTAAGGGCAGTGGATATCAATATTGATGTCACAAAAAAATACTACACTATTGTATTGGAGCAATCAAATCAGGATTTGTCCCTGTCAGACTACAAGGATATTGTAAACAGAACCATCAAGACAGCATTCCAATATGAAAACATTAGGATTGCCTTTATTACTGAAAACTCAGTAATGATTGTATACCAGGTAAGCGACTACTCAACTTATCAAAAGAGCATTTCCGTATTGAGAAATTATATTGAAGACTTGAAGACTAAGTTAGAGGATAAGTTGCAGAATCCTGAACTAAGATTTGGAGTTTATGATACACCAGAACTTATCTACAATTTACGTAGAAACTATAAAAAGTGTTTCCAGGCAATCCATATGGGCAGACTAGTTTATGAGGACCAGTCACTGGTCACCTACTCTGAGCTTGGCCCCTTTGCCTGGATAAACATAGATGATTCAGAATTAAAATCCATGATGAGTAGGATAAATGAGCTTCTTGATGAATCCGAAAGTAAAGAGCTACTTGATACCCTTAAGTATTACCTGGATTATAGAATGAATTACAGTCTAACTTCAAAGCATATGTATGTACATATCAATACTGTGCGTAAAAGAATAGAGAAGATTCGTGAGCTGTTGGATATCGACATTGAGGATCCTGTCAGTCGCATGAAGCTGGAACTGTTACTAATGGTATCTAAAAAATTAGATGATGAGAGTTAGTACTCATTTCGTAATAAAATAAAACCTGGAAAATTATTTTCCAGGTTTCTTTTATGGAGCGGGTGAAGGGAATCGAACCCTCGCAACCAGCTTGGAAGGCTGGGGCTCTACCACTGAGCTACACCCGCATATATATTTTTACTTTAAAAAATGAAGAAATCTCTTTCTTCATAAAAAAAGCATTTGAAAATGTATTAAGGAAGCTTTTTATGATACTCATAAACGGAAATTTCATGATTTGAAAAAAGTAGAAATTTCCTATTCGTAATAAAAATGGAGCGGAAGACGAGATTCGAACTCGCGACCCTCGCCTTGGCAAGGCGATGCTCTACCACTGAGCCACTCCCGCATGCCTTTATTTAAATTTAAATGGTGGAGGAGACTGGATTTGAACCAGTGAAAGCGTAGCTAACGGATTTACAGTCCGTCCCCTTTGGCCAACTCGGGAACTCCTCCTTATGTGCCCTATGTACGGACTTTGGAGCTGGTGAGAGGACTTGAACCCCCAACCTACTGATTACAAGTCAGTTGCTCTACCAATTGAGCTAC
>CAYMHD010000167.1:0-3125 GCA_964390135.1 uncultured Gudongella sp.
AGTTACATCCAGGGCAGTGGTAGGTTCGTCGGCAATTAAAACTGCAGGGTTTAAATAGGTGTGAAGAAGTTCATGGGCTTTTTCACCGTAAGGCTCTCCAAGATACTCCTCATATATCTGCTTGATCATGGGATTCTCATGGGACTTTCTGATGGTCTTTGCCCTGTCCTCGGAATAGATACCGGCAATTCTCTTTTCCAGAATTTCAAGGTCACCATGATGGTAAGGCTGACCGCCACCTCCGATGCACCCTCCAGGACAAGCCATGATCTCAATGGCATGGTAATGGGCCTCTCCTCTTTGGATTTTTTCCAAAAGGTTTCTGGCATTTCCAAGTCCATGGGTTACGGCTATATTGATATCCTCACCGTTTATGCTTATTGTGGCCTCCTTGGTTCCCTCTATTCCCCTCAAGGCTTCAAATTCAACATTCTCAAGGGTTTCCTCCGTCAACCATTCATAGGCTGTTCTAAGGGCAGCCTCGATTACTCCACCGGTTGCTCCAAATATTACAGATGCACCTGTTGACTCCCCAAGAGGATTGTCAAATTCCTCATCCTCCAGTTGATTGAAGCTTATTCCAGCCTCGTTGATCATCCTTGCCAGCTCTCTGGTGGTTATTACGATGTCAACATCCTTTGTTCCCCCATGACCCAGCTCAGGTCTTGCAGCCTCGTACTTCTTGGCCACACAGGGCATTACGGAAACTACAACCATATTCTCAGGCTTCACTCCTAGCTTATCTGCAAGGTAGGTCTTTGCAACAGACCCGAACATCTCATGGGGAGACTTGCAGCTTGAAGGTATGTCCAGCATGTCGCTGAACTGGTGCTCAAAGAACTTAACCCAGCCTGGGCAGCAGCTTGTAAGTATGGGAAGCTTCCCTCCGTGCTTAAGTCTGTGGACAAATTCCGATGCCTCCTCCATTATGGTAAGGTCGGCTGCAAAATCCGTATCAAAGACCTTGTCAAAGCCTATTGTTCTAAGGGCTGCAACCATCTTACCCGTAACAACCGTACCAGGCTCCATTCCAAACTCCTCACCAAGGGCAACCCTCACTGCAGGCGCGGTCTGGACAACAACATATTTTTTCTCGTTGTTAATGGCATCCCATACCTTTGGTACATTGTTTACCTCAGCTAGGGCTGCAGTTGGGCATACTGCAAGACATTGCCCACAGAAGGTGCAGGTGGTTTCAAACATTGGAAGATTGAAGGCTGTCCCAACAACCGTATCAAAGCCTCTTCCAAGACCGGAAAGTGCATGTACGGTCTGTACCTCGTTGCACATTGTCTCACATCTTCTGCACATGATGCACTTGGTCATATCCCTAACAATGGAAAAGCTACTGTCATCCTTGGGAAATTCCGACACCTCACCCTGGTACTTCACATGTCTCAGTCCCATCTCAGCGGCCAGAGCCTGAAGCTCGCATTCCAGGTTCTTCTCACATACCAGACAATCCTTCGGATGGTCTGAAAGTAGAAGCTCCACTACGGTTCTCCTTGCCTTTACGGCCTTCTTGGTATCAGTCTTTACAACCATTCCATCAAACACTGGGGTTGCACATGCAGGGGCCAGGGTTTTTCTGCCCTCAACCTCGACAACGCACACCCTGCAGCTGGCAGCCTTGTTGACCATCTTTATATCGTGAAGGTCCAGGTGACACAGGGTAGGTATCCTGACATTTACCAGCTTGGCAGCCTCCAGAATCGTGGTCCCCTCAGGAACCTGTACCATTTTTCCGTTTATGTTTACATTCATCATCCCCATCACCCCTATCCTTTCGAAATTGCATTAACTGGACACGCCTCGAAGCAGGCTCCACACTTTATGCAAAGCTCCTGATCTATAACATGTACTTCCTTCACCTTGCCGCTGATGCATGAAACAGGGCAAACCCTGGCGCATTTGGTGCATCCGATACACTTGTCCTCACTGATATGATACTGAAGGAGTGCCTGACAGACGCCAGCAGGACATTTCTTGTCCCTAACATGTGCAAGGTACTCATCATAGAAGTATTTCATGGTTGAAAGAACCGGATTTGGGGCAGTTTGACCCAGGCCACACAGGGAAGTGAGCTTGATGGTTTCCGCCAGGTTTCTCATGGTCTCAAGGTCCTCCTCCGTTCCCTTGCCTTCTGTAATTTTTGTAAGCATCTCATAAAGCCTCTTGTTTCCAACCCTGCATGGGGTACATTTGCCACATGATTCCTCAACGGTGAACTCAAGATAGAATTTTGCGATGTCAACTATACAGTTGTCCTCATCTATTACTATCATTCCTCCCGACCCCATCATTGAACCGATGGAATAGAGGGATTCATAGTCTATCTCAACATCCAGCTGGTCTGCAGTTATGCAGCCTCCAGAAGGGCCTCCAGTCTGTACCGCCTTCAGCTTCTTACCATCCTTGATTCCACCTCCTATATCATAGATGATTTCCCTTAAGGTTATCCCCATTGGAACCTCAACAAGGCCTACATTGTTTATCTTTCCGGCAAGGGCGAATACCTTTGTACCCTTGGAGGTATGGCTGCCGAACTTGTTGTACCAGGCAGCGCCGTTTATTATTATTGCAGGAACATTGGCAAAGGTCTCCACATTGTTCACTGATGTGGGTTTTCCCCACAAACCGCTTTCTGCAGGGAATGGAGGCTTGGTTGTAGGCTCTCCCCTTCCACCTTCTATTGAATGGATAAGTGCTGTCTCCTCTCCGCATACAAATGCACCGGCACCATACTTGATATCAATGTCAAAGCTGAAGCCTGTGTTCATTATGTCCTTTCCAAGTAGTCCAGCCTGTCTAGCCTGCTTAAGGGCATTCTTAAGCCTCTTTATGGCCAGGGGATACTCGGCACGTATATATACAAAGCCCTTGTTGGCTCCAATCGCATATCCGTTTATTGTCATGGCTTCTATTACACTGTGAGGGTCTCCTTCCAGTATTGACCTGTCCATAAAGGCTCCAGGGTCTCCCTCGTCGGCATTGCAGACAACATACTTAACATCAGAGTTCTGCTTTGATGCATACTCCCATTTCAAAAATTCAAAGGAATGCCTATTCTATCTACTGCATCTAAATAAATACCCGGTTCTTTTGGACCATCACCGCAATTTCCA
>CAYMHD010000167.1:3135-3728 GCA_964390135.1 uncultured Gudongella sp.
AAGACCCGCAGTCTTTATTATATGTATTACATCCTTGGGACTCATTTCAAGAAGGCATCTTCCAAGAGCTTCATACCCTCTGTTTGCAATGTACTCCTCTATGAGCTCAGGATTTATGAGGCCACAGTTTCTAAGGGCTATCCTTTCCTGCTTCTTGTAGAACTCCATCTCATGCTGGGTATGGACCTTCTTCTTAAGGGTGGGCTCCTCATAAAGTAGCCTTTCAACCCTTCTGCCCTGCACAAGGTGAGTACTGACTATGTTGGCGGCATCCTCAGGCTTTACTCCCACATAGAAAACATCCTCAGGGAACACCTTCACTATTGGACCCTTCTCACAGAATCCGAAGCAACCTGTTATGGATGCCCTAGCTGAACTCTCAAGCCCATGGTTCCTGATCTCCTGGTTGAGATTTTCCAGAAGCTTCAAGCTCTGTGAGGATACACAGCCTGTTCCCCCACAAATAAGCAGCTCCCGGTATTCTGTATTGTCGTGGTTTGCCTTTCTTATATCCATTGTATGCTCAAGTTCCTTCTGCTTATTCAAAAGGCAATCCAGATTTTCTATCCTATCCATATAATTCACCTCCTATT
>CAYMHD010000167.1:3738-4266 GCA_964390135.1 uncultured Gudongella sp.
ACTTTGCGATTATCTTTTGAACATCGTCCACGGTTACCTTGCCGTAGACATCATCATTTACCATAATAACAGGTGCAAGCCCACAGGCTCCCACACATCTCAGACAGTCAATCGTGTACATTCCATTACCAGTTGTCTCTCCGGTCTTGATGTTCAGGGTATTCTCAAACTCCTTTACGATTGCATTGGCATTCCTTACAAAGCAAGCAGTTCCAGTGCAGATGTTTATTACGTACTTCCCCTTTGGCTCTGTTGTAAAGTATGAATAGAAGCTCACAACTCCAAAGACCTTTGATGCGGGAATATTCAGCTTCTCACCTATGAACAACTGGACCTCCATGGGTAAGTAGCCGAAAAGATGCTGCGCTTCGTGCAGGACCTCTATCAGTGCCGCGTCATTTGCCTCAGTGGAGTCAATGTACTCCTCAAGCTGTGTGTACAGATCCTGGCTTAATGTCCTTGTCTTCATCTTCTCACTCCTCGTATAATATGTTTAGAGCTACTTTTTTAGTAATCAAAACATATTGT
>CAYMHD010000168.1:0-4238 GCA_964390135.1 uncultured Gudongella sp.
TTCCAAGCCTGTCCATAAGAAAGCTGCCAAATATAAGCCCCAGGGACCCCATGCCAATGATTGAAACCTTTTCTATAGCCAAATTACACACTCCTTTCTAGAACCTCAGTAAATATTAAGTATGATTATACCACTATACCTCTCAATATGTAAGCCTATGTCCACATACCATCCTTTTTGCCCAAGTTAAAAAAGGAGATGGCAATGACCAACCATCTCCATAAAACATTTTTATCTTTTCAGTCAATACCTACTTGTTCCAATCCACACTGACTGGTTTCTGAACCCTTTCACTGGTCTTGGGTGCCTTGCTCTCATTGTAGTAGACGTACTCTGTCTCAGGGTCGAGGTAGAAAACATTATCCGCATCCAGGTAGAATTCCTCTGCCTTTGGGAATATACCCCTTAGGTTGAAGTAGGTGAGTTTCTTGTTTCCGTTGTTGAAGTACATGTTTTCAAAATCAACATAGGATACCCCTTCAGCTCCAGGATATCTTGTGAATCCACCCATCTTGAACGGCTCAAGATAGACCAGCATTTTTGTGGATTCTCCATCCATTAGGCTGGGCACCTTGACCTCCTTCATTGGAATGAACACATCATACACTGCCCTGTCTCCCTGATAATAGTCGACAGTGTATCCATTCAAGCCTTTTTCAAAGTGATTCACATATGTTGTCCTATTTTGCCAGGCTGCATCCGAGCTGTAGGCATAATGTGAGGGAAACTCCAGGTATAGTCCGGAAGCGGCATTTACTATGTCATAGTGTCCAAACTCAAAGGTTACATTCAGCTCAATCATTCCTGGAACCGTCGGCTTATCCGTTGGGTTATCCAGCTCAATCTCAACATATGCCGGTCTATACATAAAGTCCGGATCCAGCTTTAGGAATGGGGCATCAATTGGGTTCTTGTCCGCATAGTTGGCTGCTTCATCAAGCTGCCTGCCCATCTCAATTGTAATGTCCTCAACCAGAGTCTCTGTCCATTCACTCTGAGGAATTCCTGTTTCAGTGAGTACAACCTGAACGTAATAATCCATGCTCATTTCGGCAAGCTGGTCGAAGTTTGGAAGTGTGGGTGGAATTCCTAGCCACATCAATCCGTAATTTGCCCAGGCCTCCAGAGTCGCCTTGAAGTATCCCTTAAGGGCATCAATTGGACAGAGGTCAACAACAAACATAATCAGCTTATCCTTCAGTCTTGCGTAGGCGTCACTTACCTGATTCACTATGGTCTTCACAACACCGGCAAGGTCCTTGAAGAAGTTTACAACACCTGCAAAGAGCTGCTGATACCATGTTTCGTCATCATCATCAGGCTTTGGAATATGCACCTTGGTATATTTTGCAAGTACCCTTGGAATCATTTCCTTTTCGTATTCATCTGGAGTATCTATCCCCTTGTCCTTGTAGTATGCTATGTGGGTCATATATGGATAGAGGATTTCGCCCGTCTCAGTATTCTTGAACTTTGACTGGATTTCATTCCACTTTGGAGCCCTGTAAACATAATAATGCTCCAGGTAATTCTTATCCGGCCATCTTGGCTTTACATACTTCTTGATGTTTATATCGGGTAATGAGTAGGGAAGCTTGTTCACGTACTTGTATGGGTTGTCGCTGTAGTAGTTTACAGGTGTTCCAAACTCATATTCCATGGTAAGAGGGGATGAGTAGCTCACCTGGTACTCCCCGGGAGTTACTGAGGGCTTAAGTGCTAGGCCTCTTACATAATACTTGATGGCGTCCCCTTCCTTCATCTCATTTAAAGGCTTTGCAAATTTTGCAATATCTACCATCACCGTATTGGGATAGTTTGTATGCACAAATGGAACTGGCAAATCATACTCAACCTCATGGATGATGTTTGGAGTATTTGGCCATGCTCCCCCGCTTGCTGGAAACTTTTCAGTTGAGAACTGGAGAATGATCCTTTCAGTTGACGGATCTATACCATTGAAGTGGAATAGCCTATTGTTCTCAAGCCTTGGCTCCACCCTGAAAACAGTTCTGTATTCAGGATAGTTGGGATGTTCTCCTCCTCCAATTCCACCAGATTCCCATGGAACCCAAAGCTGAAAATCAGAATCGATATTCCCGTCGTAATTCACCTCTGGTATTTTCTCACCATAGATTACAGCCATTCCCATTCCAGGGTCTCCAATGGGTTTGCCAAGGCTGTCAATCGGGATTGCCCTTACGTAGTAGACACTTCTGCTTGAGGTGATGGGATTGTATCCAGTCTTTAGCTTCAGGTCATCTATATTTATGGTATTTGTCTTAATCAAATCCGTGTTGATTGTATCAGTCTTTATTGTGTCAAGGTTTATTAGGTTGGTGTTGATCAGGCTGGTGTTTAGGGCAACCTTTATGATGTCATCCCCTGATGCAATATCGATCTTTGAGAAATCAATCTGGAACTCATTTGTTCCAGCTCCCACCTCTCCAGATGCCAAGAGTCCAAGAGGATTTCTCCAATTGCTTTCAAAGCCATTGAACTGGACCTGGGAAACCTGCCAAACCACCTTGGAGGCACCCGCTGCATTCTTGAGGTTGAAGTAGAACCATCTTCTGGTCTCACCCTCCCTGTCCACAAATGAAGACATGGTGGAATCTGTGTAGATGTTCTTCTGCTGCTCTGTAGACAATAGTTTAAGGTTTATGGGCTGCAGAACCATTGATCCGGTGCTGGGCTTACCAAGGGGCTTTGCTTCACCCGTAGCCACGTAAAGGTCAATCCTATCATCATATTTTGGGAAGAATAGGTTCCCTTCAGCCATGGCTCTGAAATCATCCAGAGGATTGGTCAGATTCAGCACATTCTTGTAGGTTGAAATGGTCCCTGAGTTATCCTCAGGCAATAGTGTTCCAGGATCCGGCTCTATAGGCTCCTGGGGCTCTCCGTCCTTAAAGCTTACATAGGTTCTTTTCATAAGTACGATTGCCTGTTCCCTGGTTGTATTCTGAAGAGGTCCTATTAGATTATTCCCTATCCCCTTCATAATATCGTTTCCATAAGCAAATCTTACGGAATCAATTGCCCAGGTGGCTATTCTGTTTTGGTCTGAAAATGGGAACTCACCTGAGTAGCCTTCCTCAATTCCAGTTAGGGCGACCTTTAGGGTCCTGTGTATCATTACACATATTTCCTGTCTTGTTATGTCCTTGTAGGGTGCAAACTCTGTTGCGCTGATTCCCTTGACAATACCCAGATGATAGGCCTTTACAATGTCCATGTTGCTTGTGTCCTGGAAGGGATTGACTCCTCCCATAGCCTGGTTGCCTGAAAGGGCTTCATAGAGCCTGACGGCAAGGATGCAAAATTCCTCTCTTGTGATGTTCTTCCTGTAGCTATTCATTACTCCAGGATATGTCAGGTCCAGGTTGTAGGCTTCAATAAGCTCCTCCTCCGCCCAGCTGCTCTGGGTCCCATCAAATATGGATGGTTGTGTTTCCGCCATGAGGCTTGAAGAGCTTCCAAAGAGAATGGCAAAAACCAGCAGGAAGCTTAGGGCTTTTTTGATCTTATAATCATTGCACTCAATCCTTTCTTTGTTTGCTAGCAATGGCTTCTCAATGGATTTATACCCACAATTGTTTACCGCACTAAAGTTTTGAAGTTGTTTTTCACGCTTTTACACAAAAAAACTGCAGACCAATTTATGATTGCCTGCAGTCCTTGTAATATTCTATAGATTTGGTATGACCTTGCTAATGAAAAGCTCCACAAGACCTGTTGCAAACTGTGCTCCAGACTTGTCCCTCAATTCCCTAAGGGCCTCCTCAGCCTTCATGGCCTTCTTATAGGGCCTGTGGGATGTCATGGACTGGTAGGCGTCTGCTATTGCTATGATCCTTGACTCCAGGGGTATTTCATCACCCTTCAAACCATCTGGGTAGCCTTTCCCATCAACCCTTTCGTGATGGTGAAGAATTGCCTTGGCATACTTTTCCTGATGCCCAAGGATTCTCAGTATTTCATAGCCCACCTGGGAGTGACGCTTGATTATTATGATCTCTTCACTGGTCAATGGCTCCCTCTTGTTCAATATTTCTTCAGGGACGATTATCTTCCCTATGTCATGGAGCTCAACAGCCTTTTTAAACTCCTCCACCTCTTCCTGAGGCTTACCTAGCTCCCTGTATAAGGCTGCAGCCATCATGCTGGTTTCTTCATTGTGCTGCCTTTCATCCTCGAATTTTTTTCTGTTCTCCTCAAGGAAATCCAGAATAATC
>CAYMHD010000169.1:0-4204 GCA_964390135.1 uncultured Gudongella sp.
TAGTATATGATGGAATAGAGGTGCCATATGTTCCAGATTTCTATGAGAATACAATCGTATGCTACTCCTACAGCAAATCCTTGTCTCTGCCGGGAGAGCGTATAGGCTATATAATGGTCCCCGACAGCGTTGTAAATGCAAGGGAGCTGTATGCTGCAGTCAGTGGGGCAGGTCGATCACTGGGCTATGTATGTGCTCCAAGCATGTTCCAGAAGGTGATCCTAAAATGCATGGGGAAAACATCAGATGTGAATCTTTACGACGCCAACAGAAAGCTTCTTTACGAAGGGCTGACCGAGATGGGCTACAATTGTGTCAAGCCTGACGGAGCATTCTATCTTTTCGTGAAATCTCTTGAGGAGAATTCAAGAAGCTTCGCAGAAGAGGCAAAGAAGCTAAACCTCCTTATTGTACCTGCAGATGATTTTGGGTGCCCGGGATATGTTAGGATTTCATATTGTGTGGATCCGGAGATGATCAAGAGATCCTTCGAAGCCTTCAGAAAATTGAAGGAGCTGTATTCCTAGATTGGAAACCATAGTATGAAATCAGTAGGTTAATATATGTTTTGGAAAGTGAGGTAAATTATGAAATACACAATAGCCCCTGAAGTGTTTGAGGTGAATCCAAGGCTTGGGTTTGGAGTTATAGTGGGTATTGGTCTTAACAACAGCGAATCCACACCTGAAGACATTGCCCTAATGAGAAATGAAGAGAGTTATCTTAGACAAACAGTAGATGAGGGGGAGCTTAGAAACCTTCCCAACATAAGGGAATACAGGGAGACCATGAAAAGTGCCGGGATAAACCCCAACAAATACCAGGTATCAACGGAAGCCATGATCAAGAGGGTTTTAAAGGGGAATTCCCTTCCTTCAATAAATTCACTTGTGGACCTGTGTAATGTAATTTCCCTCAAATATAAGATAACCATGGGAGGACATGATCTAGCAGATATTCACGATGACTTAAGCGTATGCTTCAGCAAGGGAACAGAGAGGTTTTTACCCTTTGGATCAGATGAATATGAGAGTCTCCAGGAAGGGGAGTTGATTTTCACAAGTGGGGAAACTGTACAAACAAGGAAGTGGCTTTGGCGACAGAGTGAACTGGGTAAAATGACTCTGGAAACAAAAGATGTATTCTTCCAGCTTGTTGGGTTTGAAGATGGTCAGGGTAGTAATTTGAAGGATGCTCTTGATTTTTTGGAAGAGAAGGTCTTAGAACGTTTTGGAGGCACATGTCAACGGTTTGTGTTAGAGCGGGATAATCCCTCTTTTGAATTTCTTATGTATCCTATATTAGAGGCTCTGGTCTTTCAGGGCTTCTTTTTTGGATGTTTGAATTGAAACTCTGGGGGAGCCTCATTTTAAGCTGATAAACAACTTTTAAGGTGCAAAGTGTCGAAGAATTTGATATAATTACTGACATAACGCAAATTATAGGAGAAATGACATGTTCAAGCGGATTTTACATAGATATAGGGAGCTGGACCAGGTGCGCAAACGCTACCTGGGATTTGGTGCGACCCTTTTTCTTGTTTTTGCCATAATCGTATCTGGAATTTTCATGGAAAGAATATATAGCCTGGGTGAGACCTATGCTGAAAATACCAGAAATGAGATCATAAACATTAAGAAGGACTTTCTCAAGGATACTGTGGCCAATACCATTCAAGCCGTGGATAAAATAAGAAGCAGACAGGAGGGTATCCTCCAAAGCAAGCTGGACCGTATAATAGGATATTTTGAAGCATACCCTGAGCTTGAACTGGAGAATATGGCTGCATATTTTTCGCAGCCTGACAATAGCCAGCTTCTTGATATCGTGGTAGAAGATACCTCAGGGAATGTAGTCTTCTCAAGTCCTGAGGGTCTACAAGCCTCTGGGCGGATCAAGGAGGAGGAAATAGTTGAATTCAGCAGGGAACACCAATATGGACAGTACAGGATATCCATCTTTGTTCTTAGGGATACTGTCAAGGGTCAGATAGAGCAGGAGCTGAGGGAAAAGATCTACAGGGAGATATACTTCCAGGAAGCATATATCTGGGTTAATGAGGTGTTGGATTACAATGGTGGTGAGGACTACGCCAAAAGGCTGATCCATCCAAATCTTAAGGATACGGAAGGGACCTATCTGTCCACAAGCATGGAGGATGTTGAAGGAAATCTGCCCTATCTTGAGGAGCTTGAAGGAATAAATAAAGATGGAGAGATCTATTTCACATATAACTTCAAGAAGCTGGAGTCTGACGAGATTGGAGAGAAGCTTACCTATGCAAGGCTTTATGAGGATTACGACTGGATAATCGCAATGGGTATATACTACGACACCATTGATGCATATTATGAAAGCGCCAGAGAGGCCAGTGAGAGGGAGGTAAGGACATCAATGGCGGTGCTTCTTGGCTCGGGCCTGGTCATTTTGATTATTGGTATGGGATGGTTCCTTATACTTGAGGAAAGGTACTTCAGGATGTCAAATAGGGATCTGAAGGAAGAACTGGCTTCGGATGAATTGACCTCTGCAAAAAGCAGACGGGCTGGGATGCAGAAGCTCAAGGAGAAATTCAGCAGGTTCAGCACCAGAGGAGGAGACTGTGCACTGCTGCTGATGGATCTGGATGATTTCAAGCATATCAATGATAACTATGGACATGATGCTGGTGACAGGGTGCTTGTTGAGGTTGTCAATAGCATAAAGGAATCCCTGCGGGAGTCCGATACAATCTACAGATGGGGTGGGGAGGAATTTGTCATTCTGCTTGATGGGATCAATCCCGAAACAATCCGTACTGTAATGTCCAAGGTGCTTGAAGCAGTAAAAAATACAGAAATCAGCTTAAGGGACAATAAGGTAAATGTAACCACTTCAGTAGGCGCTACATTTTTCAGGAAGGATGACAGGAGCTTTGAGGACGGTTTGAAAAGGGCCGACCAGGCCTTGTATGAATCAAAGAAGAATGGCAAGGGAATAGGGACGGTAAGATTATAGAAAAGGGAGATGTTTTTATGGGGGATTCAAGAAGAATAATGGAAATGGCAGAACATCTACAGGAAAAGCTGGTAGAGAATAGAAGGCATCTTCATAGTAATCCGGAGCTTTTCATGGAGCTGCCAATGACAGTCAAGTTTGTTCAGGAAAGGCTTGCAGAGCTGGGAATAGAATCCCAGAATGTAGGTGGCGGTGTCGTAGCCAATATTGGAGATCCCACCAAGGGAAAAACAATCCTTCTCAGAGCTGACATGGATGCCCTTCCCATTCAGGAGGAAACAGGGCTGCCCTTTTCAGCACAGGGCAAGGCTATGCATGCATGTGGACATGATGTCCATACCAGTCTCTTGCTTGGAGCGGCAGAAATACTGAAATCAATGGAGAATGAGATACCTGGGAATGTAAAGCTCATGTTCCAGCCTGGGGAGGAGGTCCTTTCAGGAGCCAAGGCAATGGTAGAGGAGGGGGTCCTTGAAAACCCACAGGTTCATGGAGCCATGATGATCCATGTTTTTTCAGGCCTGGAAATTGAAGCTGGAAAGGTGCTGGTTCCCAAGGAGGGAGCAGCCTCCATGGCACCTGATGAATTCCACATAAATATCCAGGGAAAGGGAGGCCATGGAGCCATGCCACACACTGCTGTGGATCCTTTGAACATTGCTGCCCATACCCATATAGCCTTGCAGGAAATGATCAGTCGTGAAATAAAGCCTGGGGAAAAGGCTCTTTGTGTAGTAGGGCACATGTCAGGAGGGGATGCTGGCAATGTGGTTCCCGACAAGGCGAAGCTGATTGGGGTTATCAGGACAATGAATCCCGGAACCAGGGAGTTCCTCAAGGATAGGCTGGTTCAGATAAGCAAGGGTGTAGCCTCAACCTTCAGAGGTGAAGCGGAGGTTCAGTATACCATCCAATGCCCATCCGTAATAAATGACCCTGTTATGAGACAGAAGGGTATTGATTACGCCAAGGAACTCCTTGGAGAGGGAAATGTACTGCCCCTGGATGGATATATGGATGATGGAATGCTAAGTGGCTCTGAGGATTTTTCCTTTGTAAGTGAAAGGGTGCCGTCCTTCATGTCCATTATGTCAATGGGTAGCACAGAGGATGGTTACATCTACTCACACCATCATCCAAAAACTGATTTTGACGAAAAGATGTTTTTCCGTGGAGCTGCTTACTACGCTTATTATTCACTAAGGTG
>CAYMHD010000170.1:0-4113 GCA_964390135.1 uncultured Gudongella sp.
GTTCAATGGTGGGAGTAAAGTAATTTGAAGTGAACTAAAGGGGGCAGAATTTTCTGCCCCCTTACTTATATCAATGGCTTGATCATCTCAAACTGATAAAGATTGTCCTTTTCAAATCCAAATCTTCTAAGAAAGTTTGAAATCCCAGCATTGCTTGAAACGCTCATGTAGAGTTCCTGCTTTCCTGTCACCTCTATAACCTTGTGGAGCATGGCAACTCCATGGCCTTCTCTCCTATGTCCGGGATGGGTCCACATCCTGTATATTTTCCCCTTATCGTCGAATATTACAAAGCTGTATAGGTTTGATCTGCTTGTTATTCCAAAGTACTTGATTCCCTCCAGCTTATCAATGTAATCCAGGGAGTTCTGCCAATTGATGTGGGTCTCATTTAGAATGGGCTTGATCCTTCTGATGATTTCCGGTCGGATTTCTTCAACCTCAAGAGTTCTATCTGGAAATTTCCGTAGCTCCTTAAGTGTGTAGTACCTTAAAAAGTAGGCCTTTTCATAGCCAAGCTTTTCATAGAAATCAACAGCTCTGTCATTTCCTGAAATAACCTCCAGCATCATCATCTGGCAACGATTTTTCCTCCCAATCTCCTCATGCCTCTCCATAAGCATCCGACCTACCCCAAGCCTCCTATATGCAGGAACCACTGAAAGTGTCCCACACCTGAAGGTCCTGATATCATCATAGGTTATGACACCACCAAGAACAACCCCAACTGGCCTATCCAAATCGTAGGCTATGTGGGACTGGTCTCTCCTGTTTCCCTCGGCTCCAAAAAATCTTTTAAGGAATTGGTCCTTACTTAATTCGAATTTTATTATGTAGTCTGAAAATCCTTCCTTAAAGGCCAGGTATATGTCTTCATCCGATACCTCTGAGCATTTTACAATCTCAATGTTTTCCATGAAAACCTCCCGTTTTGTAATGGTTAGGGTCACCCTTTACTCTATTATCATGCTTTTGTTCGGATAATCACGTTTTTTTTGATGTTTTTAACATTTTATGACATATTTTGTGATTTCTCAAGCTTTTTAAGGGCTTATGACCGCAAAAGTTGCAAAAATTTATTATCTGAAGTTTCAAATAATTGTAGCAATTCATATTTGTAACTGTTATAATAAACCTTAAAATATCAAAGCAGATGCTGCAGAAAGGAGCACATTATGAATTATGTATTTATATCACCTCATTTTCCTACCAATTACAAGCAATTTGCCCTTGCACTTAAAAAAGAGGGTGTAAACGTACTGGGGCTGGGATCTGAACCCTATGATTCACTTGCTCAGGACCTGCGTGACTCCCTGACTGAATACTACAGGGTTGATGATATGGAGGACTATGACCAGATGGTAAGGGCCTGTGGCTACTTCACCTTCAAATATGGCAAGCTGAACTACATAGAATCCCATAATGAGTACTGGATTGAGCAGGATGCCAGTTTAAGGACTGATTTCAATGTTGATGGGTTCAAAAACCACCACATCCCTTCCATTAAGATGAAGTCCAAAATGAAGCAGCATTTCAAAAACGCAGGGATTCCTGTCGCAAGGGGTAAAGTGGTTCCCACAATCGAGGATGCCAAAGGCTTTATAAAGGAGGTCGGCTACCCTGTTTGTGCCAAGCCGGACAATGGAGTTGGTGCAGCCAACACCTACAAGATCAAGAATGACGACGAGCTTGAGAGTTTCTATGCCACAAAGCCATCAACTGAGTACATCATGGAGGAGTTTATCACAGGCGAAATACACACCTTTGATGGGCTTGCGGACAAGGATGGAAATATTGTGTTTATGAATTCCTTCATATTTGGAACCGGGGTCATGGAGACTGTGAATGATGGTCTTAACCAGTTCTACTACAACCAGAAGGAAATTCCATCCGACCTTAAGGAGTTTGGAATCAAGGCAGTGAAGGAATTCGGATTGAAGGAAAGATTCTTTCATATCGAATTTTTCAGAACACCGGAAGGTAAGCTTATCGCCCTTGAGGTCAATGTAAGACCACCTGGTGGCCTATCCATCGATATGTTCAACTATGCAAATGATATGGACATTTTCCACAAGTACGCCTTGATGGTTTCTGGAAAAGATATTGGCGATTTCCCAAAAACAAGATACTATTGCGGCTTTGTGGGTATAAAGAAAAAAATCGACACTGACTTTGATTGGATCAGGAATCTGGCACACGAAAATCATGGTCATATAATCGTCACAGACGGACCCATTTCATCAATATTTTCTGCCGCTCTGGGAGACTATTCCTATATCCTAAGGTCAGAAAGCTTTGATGAGGTAAAGGAGGCTGCTGAGTTTATTCTAAGCAACAGCTGATGCTATTAAATTTGGGAGGTTGTTACTATGAATATCGAATACCATGAATTCTTCAGTGAAAAGCTGAACAGGAATATGCCCTTTAAGACATACGGCCACGCAGGCAAACCGATTATTGTGTTTCCATCATCTGGTGGAAGGTTCTATGAGTATGAGGATTTTGGAATGATTGAGGCCTGCCAGAGGTTCATTGAAGCAGGCTATGTAAGGTTCTATACCGTTGACAGCGTGGATAATGAATCCTGGCTCAATAAGGGTGCTTGGCCCGGAGATATGGCAAGACGGCATAATGATTATGATTCGTACATCATCGACGAGTTCATTCCTTTTGTGAGGGACCACAGCGGGTGGCAGGGTCCAATGATAACAACTGGCTGCAGCATGGGAGCCTACCACAGCACGAATTTCTATTTCAGGCATCCCGACGTATTCGATACCTTGATTGCCTTAAGCGGAATCTACGATGCTAGGTTCTTTGTGGGCGACAATACCTCTGATACTGATGTTTACCTCAACTCTCCGGTGGATTATCTCAGAAGCATTGAAAGCGAGGAATACCTACACCTGTACAGGAACGGTAACATTATAATCTGTACAGGTCTTGGCAATTGGGAAGAGGATACAATTCGCGACACCAAGGCAATGGAGGAGATTCTCAAGAGCAAGGACATTCCAGCCTGGATCGACTATTGGGGCAAGGATGTTGACCACGATTGGCCCTGGTGGAGAGTCCAGATGCCGTATTTTCTAAAGGAGCTAAAGGACCAGGACAGACTCTAAAATAAGAGGATAGCTTGAAAAATCAAGCTATCCTCATTTTATTTGTCATTGTTAAATTCTACTTCTATTATCCGAAGTAATCAATTCCAGCCTTGAACAGTCGCTGGTCCTTTTCTCCGGGAATGTTCCTGTAGATGTCCCCCGCTATCCTTTCCGAGTGACCCATCTTGCCCAGTACCCTTCCATCGGGACTTGTCAATGACTCCACTGCCATCAGTGAACCATTGGCATTGTAGAAGCCGTCATAGGTTGCATTCCCTTCAAGGTCAACATACTGAGATGATATCTGACCATTTTCTATAAGCTTCCTAAGCACATCATCCTTGGCGACAAACCTTCCCTCCCCATGGGAAAGGGGCATTGTGTATATCTCTCCAACCTTGGTGTTGGCATACCACGGGGAAAGCCTTGACACAATCCTTACTGGCTGCAGCTGAGAGATGTGTCTTCCAATCCTGTTGAAGGTGATTGTAGGAGAATTCTCATCTATGGTACCTATCTCTCCATTTGGCAATAGTCCAAGCTTGATAAGTGCCTGGAAGCCATTACAGATTCCCAGTACCAGGCCATCCCTGTTCTTGAGAAGGTCCATAACCGCTTCTGTAAGGTATGGGTTCCTGAATATGGTTGCGATGAACTTACCTGAACCTTCAGGCTCATCACCTGCACTGAAGCCACCTGGAATCATAAGGATCTGGCTCCTTGATATCTCCTCTGCCCATTCCTTGAGGGAATCATTTATGTCTTGGGAATTCTGGTTTCTGAAGACAGTGCTGCTCACAATTCCTCCAGCCTTCTGGAAGGCCCTTACAGAATCATACTCACTGTTTGTTCCTGGGAAAACAGGTATGAAAACCCTGGGCTTGGCTATTTTTATACCGCCATATGGCTTAGGCTCCGCATGGCTTTCAAGATTTCTGATTTCCTCGTCTACATCAAGCTTGATTGGGAAAACTCCCTCAAGTGTACCCAGCCAGATCTCTATCAGGCT
>CAYMHD010000171.1:0-4047 GCA_964390135.1 uncultured Gudongella sp.
TAGAGGCCCAGGACTGGGCTGAAATGCTGCTTCGAATGTACAGACGTTGGGCTGAAGGAAAGGAGTACAGGGTTGAAACCCTAGACCTTCAGGCCGATACCGAGGGTGGAATAAAGTCTGTTACACTTCTCATAGAGGGCTTCAATGCATACGGCTATCTGAGAAGCGAGAAGGGGGTCCACAGGCTAGTGAGGATTTCCCCATTCGATTCCTCGGGGAAAAGGCATACATCCTTTGCAAGCATTGACGTGTATCCTGAGATAGACGATGATGTGGAGGTTGAAATCAATGAAAAGGATTTGAAGGTCGACACCTATAGGGCTTCAGGAGCTGGTGGCCAGCATGTAAACACAACTGATTCTGCCATCAGGATAACCCATGTCCCAACGGGAATTGTGGTCCAGTGTCAATCTGAAAGGTCACAGCATTCAAACAGGGCAACTGCCATGAATATGCTAAAGGCCAAGCTTATCCAGCTGCAGCAGGAGGAGAACAAGGAAAAGATCGAGGACCTTCAGGGCTCCTATTCCCAGATAGCATGGGGATCACAGATCAGGTCATATGTCTTCCATCCCTACAGCATGGTCAAGGATCACAGGACAGATGCGGAGGTTGGGGATGTAAGCCGCGTAATGGATGGGGACATCGACTACTTCATCAACGAATATTTGAAACACAAGGCCCTTCAGTAGAAGGGCCTTTAACAAAAGAAAGCTTTGAAAGGTTGGTTTTATATGGATATAGTATTACGGTTGGCTAAAGAGCTTAAACTCAAGAAGAAGCATGTGGAAAATGTCATCCAGATGATTGATGCAGGAGATACAATTCCCTTTATCGCCAGGTACAGGAAGGAACAGACGGGGGAAATGACAGATGTAACCCTAAGAGACCTTCACAACAGGCTGGTTTACCTGAGAAATCTTGAAGCGAAAAAGGAGGAGGTCATAAGACTTATTGGAGAACAGGAAAAGCTCACTCCGGAGCTTGAAAAGGAAATTCTCAATTCCGACACCCTTCAAAGGGTGGACGACCTTTACAGACCCTTCAGACCAAAGAGAAGGACCAGAGCCACCATGGCAAAGGAGAGGGGATTGGAGCCCTTGGCAAAGGAGCTTATGCTTCAGGGGATGGACAAGGAAGGGCTGGTCCTTTTTGCAGGCACCTTTGTTGATGAGGACAAGGAGGTTCCAGACTGGGAGTCTGCAGTTCAGGGGGCCATGGATATCCTTGCAGAGGACATTGCCGATGATCCGGACTTCAGGAGGTCGGTGAAGAACTACCTATGGAGAAATGCCCTTTTATTGACCCAGGCGGTGGACAAGGAGGCGGACTCAGTATATGAAATGTACTACGATTTCAAGGAGCCCGTAAACAAGATACTCAACCACAGAATTCTGGCCATCAACAGGGGAGAGAAGGAAAAGATACTTAAGGCTTCACTCCATATTGAAGGGGATGACGGAGTCAAGATAATAAGGGACAGGCTGTTGAAGAATCCCCCCAGCATCTGCACAGGCTATGTGGATTCCGCAATCCAGGATGGCTACAAGAGACTTCTCTACCCTTCAATAGAAAGGGAGATCAGAAATGACCTTACTGAAAGGGCGGAGGATGAGGCAATCAAGGTGTTTGCCCTGAATCTTGAGCCCCTTCTCATGCAGGCACCCATAAAGGGGAAGACGGTTCTTGCAATCGACCCTGGCTTCAGGACAGGCTGCAAGGTGGCAGTTGTTGATGACACCGGTAAGCTTCTTGACAATACAACCGTATTTCCAACAGAGCCACAGAAAAAGATAGAGGCTACAAAGAAGACCCTGGCAGCACTGATTGATAAGTATGATGTTGAGCTTATTTCCATAGGAAATGGAACAGGGTCAAGAGAAACCGAAGCGGTTGTTGCGGAATTGATGAGAGAAATTCCCCAGAAGGTTGCCTATGCAATAGTAAATGAGGCAGGGGCATCTGTCTATTCAGCATCCGAGGTTGGCCAGAAGGACTTTCCTGATCATGACGTTACCGTAAGAGGAGCCGCATCAATAGGAAGAAGACTCCAGGATCCACTTGCGGAGCTTGTAAAGATAGATCCAAAGCACATTGGTGTTGGACAGTATCAGCATGACCTTAACCAGGGCAAGCTGGACGGGGCATTGACAGCAGTGGTTGAGGACTCAGTAAACAGGGTGGGAGTGGACCTTAACACTGCAAGTCCATCACTACTTAAGTATGTTTCTGGAATATCCACAAAGGTTGCAAATGGAATTGTTGCCCACAGGGAGGAAAACGGCAAGTTCAACAGCAGAAAGCAGCTCTTGAAGGTGAAGGGACTTGGAGACAAGACCTTCAAGCAGTGTGCAGGCTTCCTAAGGATTCCCGGGGGCAAGGATCCCTTGGACAACACCGGAGTCCACCCCGAGTCATACCATATCGCCAAGGACCTTATGGGAAAGGACCTTGATCAATTGAATCTGAAGGAGCTTTCAGAGGAACATAAGGTTGGGCTTCCAACCCTTGAGGATATTGTCAAGGAGCTTAAGAAGCCAGGCAGGGACCCAAGGGATGAAATGCCAAAGCCACTCTTAAGGGAGGATATCCTGAAGCTGGAGGATCTTTCCACGGATATGGTGCTTAACGGAACTGTCAGGAATGTTGTTGATTTTGGTGCATTTGTGGATATAGGTGTAAAGCAGGACGGGCTTGTCCACATATCTCAATTGGCTGACAAGTTTATCAAGCATCCCAAGGAAATCGTAAAGGTTGGGGACATTGTCAAGGTGAGGATAATACAGGTAGACAAGGACAAGGGGAGAATTTCCCTGAGCATGAAGAACATAACAGGATAGGAGGACTGGAGGATGAAGCTTGGCGTAATTGTAAACCCGATTGCGGGGATGGGTGGAAGAGTCGGACTTAAGGGTACAGATGGTCCAGAGGTCCTTGAAAGGGCTAGAAGGATGGGAGCAAGGCCTGAATCTCCCGGAAAGGCAGAAAAGGCACTAAGAACCCTTGTACCCTTGAAGGACAGACTTGAGATTCTGACCTTCCCAGGTGACATGGGCGAGAATGAAATGAGAAATCTGGGCTTTGAGCCTCTTGTTCTGAATCATCTGGAGGAAAACACAACCCCTGAGGACACTGAAAGGGCAGCAAAAATGATGGTTGAAGAGGGTGTTGACCTGATCATATGTGCCGGTGGAGATGGAACTGCGAGAAATGTATATAATTCAATAGGTGAGAAGGTTCCCGTTATAGGAATTCCAGCGGGTGTAAAGATCCATTCCGGAGTTTTCGCAAACCATCCGGGAGCAGCGGGAGAAATCGCATTCAATTACCTGCAGGACATGGAGATTGGCACCAAGGAAGCAGAGGTAATGGACATAGATGAGGAGGCCTTCAGGGAAGGCGTTGTGACAGCAAAGCTCTATGGATACATGAGGATTCCACATATGCCGGACCTTACCCAGGTCCAGAAATCCAGCGGATTTGCAGATGAGAAGGAAGCCATTTCAGGAATCGCCGAGAAGATCATTGAGGAAATGAGGGACGGAATCTACTATATTATGGGCTCAGGTACGACAATAAGACCTATTATGGAGGAGCTTGGGCTACCCAACACTCTTCTTGGAATAGATATCATCAAGGATAGGAAGCTGGTTGCATCTGATGTGAATGAAAAGCAGATCTTGGAAATAATTGGTGATGAGCCTGCAAAGATCATCGTTACAGTTATCGGTGGACAGGGCTACATCTTTGGAAGGGGTAACCAGCAGATCAGTGCAGAGGTCATAAAGAGGGTAGGGAGGAAGAACATCATCGTTGCAGCTCCAAGGAGCAAGATTTTCTCACTTCAGGGAAGGCCACTCCTTGTGGATACAGGAGATGAGGAGGTCAACCAGATGATGAACGGATACATCAAGGTTGTCTATGATTATTATACTGAGAGCCTTCAGGAGGTAAAGGGACTGTAAATCAACTAACATTGAACAATGGACAGTGATACCCTCTCAACAAAATATATCAAAATCATAGATTTTGGATATTTTAGTTGCC
>CAYMHD010000172.1:0-324 GCA_964390135.1 uncultured Gudongella sp.
GATATTATGCTGCCTGGAGATGATGGCTACCAAATACTGGCCAGGTTAAGAAGCAATCCTAGAACCTCTGATTTGCCTGTGATCATGCTTACCTCCAAAACCAGTGAATTCGACAAGGTAAAGGCACTTGACATGGGTGCCGATGACTATATGGACAAGCCCTTTGGTGTGATGGAGCTGATCTCAAGAATTAAGGCGGTTCTTCGCAGATCTGGAGGGAAAAGACCTCCTGACCAGATCTGCCTACATGGAATATGTCTTGATTCAAAAAAGCACAGGGTTATGGTTGATGACAGGGAAGTTATCCTAACGCCCAAGGAGTTT
>CAYMHD010000172.1:373-3944 GCA_964390135.1 uncultured Gudongella sp.
ATTGTCCTATCCAGGGATAAGATAATGAACCAGGTATGGGGCTTTGATTTCGAGGGAGAGACCCGCACGGTTGATGTCCATATAAGAACCCTTCGCATGAAGCTGGGAGATGAGGGTGAATCTGTACAAACCGTTCGTGGCATCGGCTACAGATTCGGAGGTGATTTTTAGGTGGAAAAGAGGATTTATATTTACCTTGCAGCAATAATGACCATCACCATGCTTGTTACCCAGTTTGTGCTTTCCTTTCTGATCAAGGATTACTACGGGAGTGTCTTAAACCCAGGTGATGTTTCAATTTGGGAAATTTTCCTTGCAATGATCCCAGCTATGATAGGGATTCTGGTTTTCCTTTTGGTAATACTGTTTGTGCTTTCCAGCAGATTGACCCATATGATTCTTGCTCCTATAAAAAGAGCCACAGACAATATAGAAAGCATCCTGTCAGGGAAAAAAGTACAGGAGGCCTCCATATATCCCGAGGTGAGACCCTTTATACAGACGATTGACCACCAGAAGAGACAGATCGATATGGCCATAAATGAGCTGAGGGAGGCGGAGAAGGTCCGTCGTGATTTCACTGCAAACGTATCCCATGAATTGAAGACACCCCTAACCAGCATAAATGGATTTGCGGAGATGATTGCTTCTGGGGCTACAGACAGGGATGATACAATTAAGTTTGCAGGTATAATACACAAGGAAGGAACAAGACTGTTGAATCTGATAGAGGATATAATAAGCCTATCAAGGCTTGATGGATCTCAAAAGGATCAAGACTTTGAAGTGGTAAGGATTGACAAACTGGCTGAGAATATTGTCGAACAACTGAAGTTCAGGGCAAGTGACAAGAATATTGACCTTGACTTCAATGGCAATCCTTCGACCACAAGGGGCAATAGAAGGATGCTTGAGGATTTGATCTACAATCTTGTTGACAACGGAATAAAATATACTGATGTTGGGGGCCGGGTGATGATTTCTATCCAGGAGAATTCGGAAGGTGTTTCAATTCAGGTTTCTGACACGGGAATTGGAATTCCCAAGGAGGACCAGGCCAGAATATTTGAACGTTTTTACCAGGTGGACAAGAGCCGTTCCAAGAAGGTTGGAGGTTCTGGACTTGGACTCTCAATAGTCAAGCACATAGTCCAAAGCCATGGTGGAACCATTGGTCTCAAGAGCAGTCCGGGAAATGGCACCTCAATAACGGTGGTTACCGGAAGATACCCTCCTTAAAATTTACCAATGCTCAAATCCTGAATCTATAGGTCAGATCCCTCTATTGTCTCTTCCAATACAGGCGTACCTTCTGTTACGAGTTCATCTGCATTCAATGCCTTCAACAGCGAATAGCATGCTGCAAGCATGACAAAGCAGAATGGAAATGCTGCGGCGATTGAGGCTATCTGCAATGTGGCCAATCCTCCTGCCAACATCAAGGCTATGGCAACCCCTGACATTACAAGACCCCATAGGATCTTCTTGCTGTTTGAAGGGTCCAGATCTCCTCCTGAACTAAACATTCCCAATACGAAGGTGGCTGAATTGGCAGATGTTATAAAGAAAGTTCCCAACAGGAAGGTGGCTATTAGGGAGACAATTGTACCTAGCGGATAGTTGCTAAGGACCACAAACAAAGCTGTTTCCGTAACTTCTGCTGCCTGTGTGGCAATTTCCAACCCTAGGTTAAGCCCCATCCCCCCA
Source organism: uncultured Gudongella sp. (assembly GCA_964390135.1). GTDB lineage: Bacteria > Bacillota > Clostridia > Tissierellales > Tissierellaceae > Gudongella. The sequence goes on from CAYMHD010000172.1 coordinate 2,081, forward strand.
AAAACGGAAAACCATACAAAGGAGCCAAGTGCAGGAGCCACTATTACTCCTATTACAAATTCACGAATGGTACGACCCTTTGATATTCTGGCTATAAATGTTCCGACAAATGGTGCCCATGCAATCGACCAAGCCCAGTAGAACACCGTCCACCATCCAAGCCAAGAATTATCCCCAAAGGGATTGAGGGCAAAGCTGTCGTTGATTACACCACTTAGGTAACGACCAAATCCTCCAACAAATGTATTGACTATTGCAACGGTCGGTCCCACAAAAAGTGCGAGAACAAGCATCAGGATTGCAGCCTTGAGGTTTATGTCTCCAAGAAGCTTGATTCCTTTTTCAATACCCGCTACTGCTGTCCAGATAAAGATTACTGTTACAACGGCAACGATGATGATCTGAACCGTCATGTTGTTGGGGATGCCGAACATAAAGTTTAAACCCCCATTTATCTGCATGGCACCAAGTCCCAAGGATGTTGCTACTCCTGCCACCGTTGCAAATATGGCCAGGATGTCAATTGTTTTACCAATCGGTCCCTTCACACCCTTCTCACCGATAAGTGGTGTGAAAATACTGCTGATGAGCCCTGGGGCACCCTTTCTATACTGGAACTAGCCAAGAGCCATTGCCAGAACAGCATAGTTGGCCCATGGATGAAAGCCCCAGTGAAGAAATGATATCCGCATTGCAAAGTTTGCAGCCTCTGATGTGCCAGGTTGAACTCCAAGGGGAGCAATAAAATGGTTCAGGGGTTCAGCCGCTCCCCAGAATACAAGTCCAATTCCCATCCCTGCCCCAAATAGCATGGCAAACCAGGATCCGGTGGAAAATTCAGGGGTTGAATCGTCCGGCCCCAGCTTTATGGCTCCAAACCTGCTAAAGGCAAGATATAGGCTGAATGCAACAAAGATAAACATTGAAATCATGTAAAGCCAGCTGAAGTTGTTAACCAGGAAGTTAAATACTCCATTTGCAAGATTCCCAAAGTTATCTGGTGCAAATATGCCCCACGCAACTATGGCCAGAGAAAATATTAGTGATATTATAAAGACGTCATTTGATACTTTTTTTTCCTTCATCGAGCATACACTCCTTTTATATAGACTATGGCTCAATATATACCTTTGCCGCAGATGGACAGATTATCCTATTCTGCGGCAAAGTTTAAGCTTTCTTTCCTATGTCAACTATATCTTGGTCTTGAATAAAGTTGGCTCAGTTATTTCTTGAGTCAATGCATCCAAAGCCACTCCAACTCTGTGATAACGTAGCTTATACTGAACATCCAATGGTGTGGATGGGTCGCCCAAAGGATAAGGGATTGAGATGGTTGGAACCATCTTATTTACACCTACACTATTGGCAACAGGAATCAGGTTAGCCATCAATACTACAGGAATGCCTGATTTTTCTATTTCTCTTAGCATCGTTGACCCGCAACGAGTACAGGTGCCTCAGGTTGAGACAAGGATTACTCCGTCAACTCCGGCTTCATTTAGCTCTGCAGCAATTTCCATTCCCATTCTTGCCGCTTCCTTCTGAGTGGTTCCCGTACCCACAGTGGAGTAGAAGTACTTGTAAAGTGCCTTGATTTTTCCTTCCTTCTCATATTGTCTCATGGCATCCAGAGGTACTATTACATCAGGATCAGCATTTGCAGCCATAGGGTCAAAGCCAGCATGGATTGTCTGATATTCGCCAGCTTTCAGGTCATCCTTGTCTGAAATGTCATACTTGCCCCATTTTGTTGCAGATGCAGACTGAATTCTGTCAGGATTTCCAACTGGGACGATTCCACCTGAACCCTCTCGTCTAGGGCGCTCGCCCACTGGTGACGGTTGTATTTCCGCTGGCATGG
>CAYMHD010000173.1:0-3557 GCA_964390135.1 uncultured Gudongella sp.
GGCAGCGATAGCATTATTGCTCATACCTAAAAGATGTGGTGATACAAGCGCACCGAATGCTCCAAGCATTGCAGAGGTAGAAATGATTGTAAGTGTTCCCTTGTCTCCTTTAGAGACTTTTTCCTGAACTTTGCCCATCTTATCGGCTGTAAGTGTTGCAAAGATGATCCATCCCAATGAACCAAGTATCATTGTCCAGACAGCATTTGCGAAGGCAAGATTAGTAACCGGGTCTATTCCCATTGAAACGCCCATTGCACTTGTTCCAAATCCTGCTGCCATAAGCTCAAACATTATTGATCCGATAAAGGAAAGCCTCATCCAGGCCATCGGTCCGCCAACTGTTACAAGCAAAGACAAAAGACCTGACAAAATAACGATTGAAGGACCGATTGATGTGATAAAGCTTGTTTTCATTGCATCCTTCATCTGAATTTCAGTCAATCCCATTTGTTTTCCTGTGTTGAAAGACTTCACCAGGAATAACGATGCCTGTGCAGCGACCAGAAGCACTGCAAGGGCTGCTGCAATCCACATGGGGGTACTGTTAGCTATCTCCAAATAATCCATAAGTAATTTCCTCCTTAATTTTATTAATTTAATCGTATCATTTTAGGCTGCTAATACAATGAATATATATTCATTATTCTGATAAATTATTGAAAACCTTTTCACAGGTCGTCCTAATAGATAGAGGATTATTAGTGGAATGTTCAATTGACAAGGAATGATGGAATATAATATAATGTTATAGTGCCTCGAAAAGAGCGCTAAAATATTATGTACCCATAGCTCAGTTGGATAGAGTGACTGGCTACGAACCAGTAGGTCGGGGGTTCGAATCCCTCTGGGTACACCAAATAGAAAAGATACAAGGATTTAAAACCTTGTATCTTTTATGTTTTTAATGCAGCTGTTAATGGTATATTTCTAAGGGTATATAATCGCAAACGGTTAAGGAGTGATATATTGAAAAGAATTAAGGTTTTTTCAGACTTTGCGTGTCCATTTTGCTATATAGGTTTTTCCATTGCCGATAGGCTGATTAAGGAGAACTCAGAGGTGGAATTTCTCTGGTATCCCTATGAACTGGATTCTCAAGTAGCAGAAGAGGGTGCATCACTGGAGGATGGTATACCTAAGGAACAGATAGATATGGCATACAGAAGAATTGAGAGGCTAGGCTCAGAATATGGCCTGATTTATTCAAACAAGACTATAAAATTCAATACGGGTCTATTACACAGGGCTGCCCTTTATGCTCAGGAGGTAGGAAGCTTCTATCCTTTTGCCAAAGAAGCCTTTAAAGCAATATTTGAAGAGGGAAAAAATGTCGCTTTGAAGGAGGTTCTAAATCAAATTGGAATTGATGCTGGATTGAATATTCACGATATGATTGAGGCAATTGAAGCAGGAGAGTTTGAAGACATGATGGAAAATTCCAGAGAGCTGGCTGCGGCTCATGAGATAGAAAGCGTTCCCACCTTTATAAGGGAAGATGGGGTAAAGGTAACACTTCTGAAGGGGTACGAAAAATTCAAGAAGGATCTCCTTGAGTAGAATATTAAATGAAGCTTATTCAAAATTATTTATTAATTTGAATAAGCTTCATTTATCATTTAATTGACTATTTTAAATTTGAAAGCATACCAGTCAGATTATCGTGTTATAATTAAGTCAGGTGGTGAAAAAATGAGAAAACTTCTATCCCTTGTCATAGGCATTTCAATGGTTTTATTGATTGTATATGTAATTTACAATGATTTGACTGATATCAAGATTAATCGTGTTCCTGAGGATGAAGGATTTATTGTATTACTTGAAGAAATGAAGCTTAGGGAAACAGAGGATTATATCTATATTGATGATCAAATATATTTCTCAGTAACATTTTTGGAGGAGTTTGTTGATTCTGATCTGTTTTATGATATTGAGGAGTCTGTGGTGGTATTCACTGACGATGAAAGAGTGGGTAGATATTATCCAGACAGCAAAAATGCCACAATGAACAACAAGGGAATTCTATTGATTTCAACATTGAAAATTGTCGATAAGGAAGTATTCATGCCTAACGACCTGGTTAGTGAGCTATATCGAGATATATTATCTTTCCATTGGAACAATAACTCTCTGGTCATTGACTTCAAAGAGTATGAATACATGGAAGCAGAAATTATTGAAGATACATTTCTGTATGTAAGTCCACACAAGAGATCAGCCATGATTGGAGAAGGTCTTGTCAAGGGTGAAAGAGTAGTTGTTTTTTCAGAGGAAGGTTCATGGTTTAAGGTAAGAACAGCTGATGGGTTGATTGGATATGTAGAGGAAGAGTCAATACTTATTGAGTACGGCCATAAAAGATTCAAAAGAAGTATAGATGATGAAGGTGAACCTACTACAGGTGATGATGGAAAAATAAATCTGACGTGGGAATATACATACGGTCCAATGAAAAACATTGATTCAGCACCGGACATGCAAGGTGTTAATGTAGTTGCACCTACATGGTTTGACATCTCAGAAGAAAATGGCGAAATCTATGATAAGGGGAATTATGATAATTCAATTCTCTACAAAGCAGCGGGATACAGGGTTTGGCCTGCTGTAACCAATTCGTTTGATCCGGAAATGACCAGTGTCTTTCTAAGATCCAGCGAATCACGTGAAAGGATTATAGGTGACTTGCTGGACTTGTATAGGTATTATCAGGCTGATGGGATCAACATCGATTTTGAGAACATATATTATGAAGACAGGGATTATCTTACACAATTTGTAAGGGAGCTTTACCCGATTTTTAAAAGCAATGGAATGACAGTATCAATGGATGTTACAGCCATATCCACAAGTCCCAATTGGTCGATGGTATATGATAGGGAAAGGCTCCAGAAGTCCCTTGATTATATTGTCCTAATGGCGTATGACCAGCATTGGGCGGCCAGTCCAGTGGCCGGATCTGTTGCACAGTACTGGTGGGTTGAGGAATCTGTATCAAGGCTTTTAGAGGAGGTTCCAGCTGAGAAACTTGTTCTAGGCATGCCCTTCTATTCAAGGGTTTGGGATGTTGATGATGATGGGGTGTCATCACAGGCAGTAACAATGACTACTGCCTTGGAGTTTATTGAGAAGAACAATATTGAAACAGTTTGGGACGAAGATAGTCAGCAGTATTATGGTGAGGTGAAGGTGGGGGAAACAACCAGGAAGATTTGGCTTGAAGATTGGAATTCATTATACTATAAGGTTTCTCTTGTACACAAATATGATCTGGCAGGAATCGCTACGTGGAGAAAAGGATTTGAAGTACCATCTGTATGGGAATTATTGGATGGTTACTTGAACTGAAGGGGGATTTCAAATGAAGCTTGGTAAAATTCATATCAATATTAAAATGGGTGATATAACGGAGGAGAGAGTAGATGGCATTGTAAATGCAGCCAACAACACACTTCTAGGTGGAGGGGGAGTTGATGGTGCAATACACAGAAAAGGAGGACCATCCATTCTAGAACAGTGTAAGAAGCATTCTGGCTGTCCAACTGGTGAGTCGAGAATAA
>CAYMHD010000173.1:3567-3838 GCA_964390135.1 uncultured Gudongella sp.
ATCTGCCCTGTAAGTATGTGATCCATACTGTTGGTCCAATACATGGTAGAAGTGATGGAATGGCGGAAGAGCTTCTTTATAATGCCTACATGAACTCTATGAAATTGGCAGATGAATATGGACTCAGCTCACTTTCCTTTCCTTCCATTTCAACAGGTGCTTATGGTTACCCTATCCAGGATGCGGTTACTGTGGTTTGGAGAGCATTGGAGGATTTTTCAAAGCTGGATTCAACATTGAGGGAAATCAATTTCATCCTATTCAGTGAGGA
>CAYMHD010000174.1:0-3774 GCA_964390135.1 uncultured Gudongella sp.
GTAGGTGTAGATTCTGTCCTTATCAGGCTCAACTATGGTTCCCCTTAGAGCTACCAGAGGTATATATCCTTCCAGATTTTCTCCTACTGTGACCCTTAAAATGGTATCATAGGCAGGAATTTCAGTCTCATCATAGAGTTCAGCATTAAATGCAGAAGCAAACTCGGAACCTGCAGTACCAATCAACTCTTTCCACAGCTGCAGGTCAAAGACGTGCTCCATGACACTTATCCTAACATATCCTCCCACAGTCTCAAGATTCTCAAGCTCATCCATTGAAAGAGCTTTTAGGTCTTCACCTGTGCTTATTGTGCTTAGGCTTCTTGTGCCTTCCAGCTGGTCCCTGTGAATCCACCAGGTTTTCCCCTCAAAGGGTGACTTGTTGGACCATTGATAAGAATATTCCCCGACCTTGAAGTCAGGCACATTGGGAATGATCCTTCCGTCCTTGCTATAAAGGTTGATGTGCTCCACGTCCTTGAAGGTTCCCGTGTATCTGTATTCTGTTGTCCTTTCACCATTGTAGTACATGAGCTCATATTCCCTGTAGGGCTTGGCTGCCTCAAAGCCTGCATACCTCCACTCTATGATTGGCTCCCTGCTTAAGAGAATAAGCTGCGAATCCCCTATCCAGACCACATTATAGCCCAAGGCCTCAGACAGGAACCTTAATGGAACCATTGTCCTTCCGTCGATTATGGTTGCCGGAGCATCAAGAGTATGGACCAGCCCATTGACTGTTGCCTGATCGCTATCGATTGCAAATTGGACATTCAGTCCTTGTCCCTCACCGGTTACGGTCCTTTCAGCCTCGTTCCAGGAGACCTCAAGTCCAAATTCCTCGAATATGGCACGCATGGGAACCAGGGTTCGCCCACCGACTATTCTTGGTGCCACATCAAACAAAACCTCCTCACCATCAATGACAACCCTTATATGATCTGATCTTGTGTAGTCAATACCGTCAAAGGGTGTTTCGTAGTGCATTGTTTGCCCCAGGACAGAGGTCGGCAACATAATCACCAGAAGCATAGCTAGAACAACCACCATTGATTTTTTCACTACAACAAACATCATAATCCCTCCCAACAAAAATACCGACCATGGTGGTCGGTTACGCTGCTTGCTCGCCTGAGAGCAAGCGTCCAATTACACTCCCAGGGTCTAAGCACCCCAAAAAATATTACCTTTCCTATTATTTATTTACCCTATGGGACTCCTTATCTAACCTGCCAGAAGACGTTATCTATTCTAAATAAATTGATTTATACATAAAACAAGGGCTTTCCCATTTCTTCTGGAAAAGCCCTTGTTTTATGAGTATCCATGACAGCCTATTATTACCTGATTTCGAGAATATCAAACTGATTATCCTTTGGGTTTCCAAAGACCTTCAGAGTATCTCCCGGCTTTGCAAACACGATAGGTGCTCCCAGCTTCTTGGCGTTACCAACATATACCGTATCCTCGCCTCTTGCCATGATGTAATAGATGGTGTTACCATCAATTACAACACTCTGGATCCTTTCAATTACAATTGATTGCTCATCAGCATCCGCACTTGGAATGCCTGAAGTATCCATTCTATCGTAATACTGGTTCATAACGTCCTGTACATTGTCTGCCACGCTTACATTCTGATAGTTTTCCGCATCAACCAAAGCAAACATCTTTGCCAGCCCGGACGCGTCCTTTAATCCAATCAGATATGTTGGCCGGTCCTGTATGTTTAAAAGTACGGGAAACGCCGGCGTATAATTTTTCTCCTGAATCTGCCCAGTGGCCGAATTCATGGCAGAAAACTCGTCAGCCGATGGTACCGAGAAAAACTTGGCTTCCTTTGTTCTAAGGTTCACAAAATAGAATCCGAGGTTGGATGAATCGCTCCTGATTGATGTGGACCCAGTGTATAGGTATATGTCATCCTTCAAGGGAACATAGTTGTAGCCTTGGGTTGTCCTTGTTACATTCCTCTGACCGAATATGGAATTAATAAAGCCTCCTGCAAGGCTCCCCTTGTAATCCAGCTGCTGAATCACAAGGCTTGAAGGGTATACCCTGTCCACCCAGGACGGAACATCAGCAACATCATAGTAGGTGGATTCACCTGTGCTGCCGTTTGTGACTATGGCTCCCTTTACGTCCGTTCCTCCGAACATTCCAATACGTCTTGTCAGGACAGATGTTATATAGAATCCCTTTCCTTCGTCATCAACCTCAAAATTTGTCTCCCCAAACATCTTGGTGGGGTGCCTGAATCTTATATTTCTTGTAATGTCCCTCATAAGTATATCGCTCTTTGAGTACTTAAGGGGTTCAACAAGCCTGATAAGGTCAGCCTCCTGTGTCGCCATGTCAATCTGCACGTAGTAGGGGATCCCGTTCCTGAAGTTTAGGAAATATTTGATCATGTCTGAGTATGCCAGTGGGGATACCCTGACTGGAACACCCTTGATGTTTATCTGGGTGTAGTTTTCATTGATTTCAAACTGGGAAACTACCTCCTGGACAGAGCCCATCTGCCTGGCTCCGATTACCACTGCTGCATCCCGGTCCACAACAGGCACCTTGTCATAGCTTATCTCCTCCACCGTTTCAGCAAAGTTGGCATCCTCCACCGGTATTAGGGCTGAATACCTCTTTGCATTGAATATTGGCTGAGACAAGAATCCCAGGACTATTGGCGCCACAATCAAAAGCCCCACAAGGATAATTGAAACAAAGCCCGTACGCATAATGGACATCTTGCCAAAAATCAGATTCAAGCCATTGTAGACCAAAACTGCAAAAATCAGGAAAGTGTAAAACTCCTGTGCCATAAAATTCAAGGCGGGAAGGGTTACAAAGAAAAAAGCAAGCATGATCACCAGTGTGGCAAGGATGATTATAAAAGGATTTTTACCCTTTCTGTTGTTGTCCCTTGCCCTCATCTCCTGCTTGAAGTCCTCAAAACTTTCCCTGAAACCCTTGGATGAGGCCTGCTGATTCCATTTTCCCGGACCTTTTCCAAAATTGAAGTTAAAACCCTTAAAGTTGTTATTATTGAAATCCATTATGTACTATTCCTCCCTATCAACTTCTCCGTCTATAAATGATAGCTTCATTTATACCTGTTACCCCAATAAGTATACCCCTTTTTCCGTCATTGTACAAAAAAGACTCTCCCATCTTATGAGAAAGTCTATCTATTATGGCGGAGAAGGAGGGATTTGAACCCTCGCGCCGCGTTAACGACCTACCGCTTTTCGAGAGCGGACCCTTCAGCCACTTGGGTACTTCTCCTATGGAGTTGACAAATAATATTATACAGCCGATTCAATCAGTTTGCAAACATCTTTAGTGTAATGGTTTCAGAAGCCTGCTATTCCTTTTCAACCCTGCATACCACCTCATAATAGGCTGCGTGCATCCCCATCCTTGAATAACGTTCAGGAATGATCTGGTTGATTCCTCCACCCTTTCTGGTCCATCCACCCTGGTAAATCTTAACCCTGTCAGGCAGGATATCTCCATCCAGCTTTAGGATGGCTTTAATTGAACCCTTCTCAGTCCATACCCTTACCTTATCACCATCCTCCAATCCCAGGTCCTTGGCCCTTGAAGCTGCCATATGGACTGTTGGGACATGGTCTCCTTCAACAAGTGCAAAATGCTGTGAATGCAAGGATCCCCTTAGCTTTGGAGTGATCAGGTACAGGGGGAATTCGTTGGAGAGCTCAGTCTCAAGACCCCTGTATCCAACTGTTGGAGAGAAGCCCTCCTCTTCTGCTGTTT
>CAYMHD010000175.1:0-2335 GCA_964390135.1 uncultured Gudongella sp.
AGCTTGAACAGAATCTTGGTGGTTCCGAAGCTGTATTTGGAAAGTACGCTTCTTCTATTCAGAAAACTGGTGAGGAAGCCTACAAAAATCTAGGTGTGTCCCAGAGTCAATATTTAGCTACAGCCAATAAGATGGGAGCACTTTTTCAAGGATCTGGAGTGGAGCAGCAAAAGAGCCTTGAGCTTACAGAAAAAGCCATGCAGCGAGCTGCAGATATGGCATCCGTAATGGGAATCGATATGCAGGTAGCCCTTGACTCGGTTGCCGGTGCGGCCAAAGGTAACTTCACCATGATGGATAACTTGGGTGTTGCCATGAACGCTACAAATATCGAAGCCTACGCTCTTGCCAAAGGATTAGATTTCACCTGGGCATCGGCAACAAATGCAGAAAAAGCTGAAGTGGCCATGCAGATGTTCTTTGAAAATACGGAGCAATATGCTGGGAACTTTGCCAGAGAGTCCACCCAAACCGTCACAGGGTCCATAGGTCTTTTACAAGCTGCTCTAGGTTCATTTACGGCAGGTCTAGGAAATGCAGATGCGGATATGACAAACCTAACCCAAAATCTCGTAGATGCTTTCCAGTCAGTAGTTATTAATATTGTACCAATATTAGAAAATGTGGTTACTGCTCTACCTGCAGCAATGGATGCCATCCTACTTGCTATTGGAGACCTTCTACCTGTTCTTCTTAGTACAGTAACGGATTTATTCAGCCAGGTTCTGGAAACCTTACTGAGCCTACTTCCAGAACTGATTCCAGCAGCTGTAGATGCGGTTATGACAATTGTTGGAGCACTCATTGAGAATTTGCCGCTTTTAATCGATGCGGCTGTTCAGCTCATTACTGCCCTTGTAGAAGGTTTAGGTTTGGCTTTACCTGAGCTTATACCTTCTATGGTTGAAGCTGTCATCTTAATCGCAACAACCTTAATCAATAATCTGAATCTCGTCTTGGATGCAGCTTTTCAGATTATCAGTGGATTGGCTCAAGGGCTTTTAAATGCTCTCCCTACACTAATTGAAGCCTTACCTCAAATCATTAACAGTATTGTTGGTTTCATGACCGCAAATCTACCAAGAATTATTGAGATGGGTGTCCAACTTACCATCCAACTTGGAATGGGGTTGATCCGTGCCATCCCTCAGATTGTCGCTCAATTGCCACAAATCATAGCGTCTATCGTTTCCGGACTTTCCAGAGGAATTCCATCCATATTGGAGGTCGGAAAAAATATCGCAAGAGGCTTGTGGGATGGTATTGCATCAATGATTGGTTGGCTTGGAGAAAAAGTAAAAAACATGGTCAATGGTATTGTTGGTGGTGTTAAGAAGGTTCTTGGTATCAACTCTCCCTCAAAGGTATTTGCTGGCATTGGTGCTAACATGAGTGAAGGTATTGGAGAAGGCTTCACTCATGCAATGAGCGGAATTGAAAAGGACATACAGGGGGCAATACCAACTAATTTTAATCTTGATACTAGACTTAATCTTGATGACTCGCTTCAAGGTTTTAATCCTAATAGAGAGACTCCTTCAATAGTTCAACATACAGGAGTTATCGAAGTTAGAGGGATAAATACAAAGAATGAGCTAACTGGTGTGGTTGAAATCATTATGGACCAGTTTAGAAGGGAGGCTAGAATCTGATGATTAGACTTGAAACTTCTAACGGAGAAGTCCTTTCAAGGATTCTTAAGGACCTCTCCCCCTTTGAATATGTTTCAAATCGTGTAGTAAATCGACTTTTAGACGGAAGTTATCACGTTCAGGTGATAGGTAGTCCTCTTAAGAGTACAGTAGGCACTATCGTATCAAGTTTTAGACAGGCAGAAAAAATTAACCTTCTAATTGACTTTGGCACTCCACTGGTTATGATTTTTCTTGATAAAAAATATGAAGTCTACATCGATGAGAATATTTCTTGGAAACGGATTAATTTCGCGCACGGTAATTTAGATAAAAGTCTATTTGAAGGAACAATTAAAATGCTTCTCAAAGAGGAGGTGTCGCCGTGAGAAGTGTCACCTCCCACTTGAATGAAAAGCTAACAAGCACACAGCAAACACCAGCTAACAAGGCTGATCCAAAGATGAGCATTAGAGTTAGCAGGGCAAGGACCACCATAATGGATTCAGACTACTGGACCGTTGAAACCATAAGGACAGCAGACAACTTAGGAGATATATCCTTGGCAGCAAGGAGAAGGGTTCCCTACGGGTCTCCGGACAGCATCTATGAAATCCATATAGAAGAAGGAATCACTAAAACCTCAATAAGGAAATATCCTGACTACTTTAAGCTTGGGTGGGTTCAGCAGTTTGAACTTGGAG